>NZ_JBITSX010000002.1:0-374026 GCF_044541255.1 Pseudomonas sp. NPDC085632
TCGGGTAGAAGCGTTTGATCGCCAGATCCGCGTTGTCGATCAGGGTCATGCACGCCCACACACCGCGCGCGGAATCGCGGGCGGCGTTGGCGTCGCCTTCGAGGTACATGTTCAGACCGCCGGCGTTCCACACACCGAAACTCTGACCGGCAGTGCCCTTGAAGCGGAAGGTGATCGGCGCTTTAGCCATCCCCTGGTTGCCGTGCTTGCGGGCGATTTCGCCGGAGATCCGCGCGCCGATCGAACGGTCGCAGTTGCAGATGTCCAGGTCAAACTCGGCGCCGCTCATGTCGTTGATCGCCGACGAAGCCATCTCGACCATTTTCTCGGCCAGCAGACCTTTGTCGAACGGCGGGTTGCGCTCAACGCCGCAGAACTGTGGCTTGTCCGCCGGAATGTGATCGCTGCCCAACAGCGGCGTCAGATCCAGGTGGTTTTGCTTGGCGGTCTGGCCTTCGAGGATTTCCAGCAGATCAGTACGACCGATCAGCTCTTCGAGGGAACGCACGCCGAGCTTGGCCAGCCACTCACGGGTTTCTTCGGCGACGTAGGTGAAGAAATTCACCACCATGTCGACGGTACCGATGTAGTGATCCTTGCGCAGCTTCTCGTTCTGAGTCGCAACGCCGGTGGCGCAGTTGTTCAGGTGGCAGATACGCAGGTATTTGCAGCCCAGCGCGATCATTGGCGCAGTACCGAAGCCGAAGCTTTCCGCGCCAAGGATCGCCGCCTTGATCACGTCGAGGCCGGTTTTCAGGCCGCCGTCGGTCTGCACCCGGACTTTGCCGCGCAGGTCGTTGCCGCGCAGGGTCTGGTGGGTTTCGGCGAGGCCGAGTTCCCATGGTGCGCCAGCGTATTTGATCGAAGTCAGCGGCGAAGCACCGGTGCCACCGTCGTAACCGGAAATGGTGATCAAGTCCGCATAGGCCTTAGCCACACCGGCGGCGATGGTGCCGACGCCCGCTTCAGCCACCAGCTTCACCGAAACCAATGCTTTCGGGTTGACTTGTTTCAGGTCGAAAATCAGCTGCGACAAGTCTTCGATCGAGTAGATGTCGTGGTGCGGCGGTGGCGAAATCAGGGTTACGCCCGGCACCGCATAACGCAGCTTGGCGATCAAACCGTTCACTTTACCGCCCGGCAGTTGCCCGCCCTCGCCCGGTTTGGCGCCTTGCGCGACCTTGATCTGCAGCACTTCGGCGTTGACCAGGTATTCCGGGGTTACACCGAAACGGCCAGTCGCAACCTGCTTGATTTTCGAGCTCTTGATGGTGCCGTAACGTGCCGGATCTTCACCACCTTCGCCGGAGTTCGAACGCGCACCGAGGCGGTTCATGGCTTCGGCCAGGGCTTCGTGAGCTTCCGGCGACAAGGCGCCCAGCGAGATACCGGCGGAGTCGAAGCGCTTGAGCACCGATTCCAGCGGTTCGATTTCACTGATGTCCAGCGGCGTGTCGAGGGTCTTGACCTTGAACAGGTCGCGGATCATCGACACCGGACGATTGTCCACCAGCGAGGTGTATTCCTTGAACTTGGCGTAGTCGCCCTGCTGCACAGCGGCTTGCAGAGTGTTGACCACATCCGGGTTGTAGGCGTGATATTCGCCACCGTGGACGAACTTCAGCAGACCGCCCTGCTGGATCGGCTTGCGCGGACTCCAGGCTTCGGTGGCCAGCGCTTTCTGCTCGGCTTCGATGTCGACGAAACGCGCACCCTTGATGCGGCTCGGTACGCCACGGAAGCTCAGATCGCACACTTCTTCGGACAGGCCGATGGCCTCGAACAGTTGTGCACCACGGTACGAAGCAATGGTCGAAATGCCCATCTTCGACAGGATCTTCAGCAGACCTTTGGTGATGCCTTTGCGGTAGTTCTTGAACACCTCGTAGAGGTCGCCCAGCACTTCACCGGTGCGGATCAGGTCGCCCAGCACTTCGTAGGCCAGGAACGGATACACCGCCGAGGCGCCGAAACCGATCAGCACGGCGAAGTGATGCGGGTCACGGGCGGTTGCGGTTTCAACAAGGATGTTGGAATCGCAACGCAGGCCTTTTTCGGTCAGGCGGTGGTGCACGGCACCGGTCGCCAGCGAGGCGTGGATCGGCAGCTTGCCCGGAGCGATATGACGGTCGCTCAGGACGATCTGGGTCCGGCCGGCACGCACGGCTTCTTCAGCCTGATCGGCAACGTTGCGGATCGCCGCTTCGAGGCCGACGCTTTCATCGTAGTTGAGGTCGATGATCGCCCGTTCGAAACCCGGGCGGTCGAGGTTCATCAGCGAGCGCCACTTGGCCGGCGAGATCACTGGCGAGCTGAGGATCACGCGCGAGGCGTGTTCCGGCGACTCCTGGAAAATGTTGCGCTCGGCACCGAGGCAGATTTCCAGCGACATCACGATCGCTTCACGCAGCGGGTCGATCGGCGGGTTGGTGACCTGCGCGAACTGCTGGCGGAAATAGTCGTACGGCGTGCGCACGCGCTGGGACAGCACGGCCATCGGCGTGTCGTCGCCCATCGAGCCAACGGCTTCGTAGCCTTGTTCGCCGAGCGGACGCAGGACCTGATCGCGTTCTTCGAACGTGACCTGATACATCTTCATGTATTGCTTGAGCTGATCGACGTCGTAAAACGCCGAACCGTGGTCGTTGTCTTCCATGGTCGCCTGAATGCGCAGGGCATTCTTGCGCAGCCATTGCTTGTACGGATGACGGGATTTCAGACGGTTGTCGATCGCATCGGTGTCGAGGATCTGCCCGGTTTCGGTGTCCACGGCGAAGATCTGGCCAGGGCCGACACGACCTTTGGCAATCACATCTTCCGGCTTGTAGTCCCACACGCCGATTTCCGATGCGAGGGTGATGAAACCGTTGGTGGTGGTCACCCAGCGCGCCGGGCGCAGACCGTTACGGTCGAGCAGGCACACCGCGTAGCGACCATCGGTCATGACCACACCGGCCGGGCCGTCCCACGGCTCCATGTGCATCGAGTTGTACTCGTAGAACGCACGCAGATCCGGGTCCATGGTTTCGACGTTCTGCCACGCTGGCGGAATGATCATCCGCACGCCACGGAACAGGTCGATGCCACCGGTGACCATCAGCTCCAGCATGTTGTCCATGCTCGAGGAGTCGGAACCGACACGGTTGACCAGCGGGCCGAGCTCTTCCAGATCCATCAGATCGTTAGTGAACTTGGTCCGACGAGCCTGGGCCCAGTTACGGTTACCGGTGATGGTGTTGATCTCGCCGTTGTGGGCGAGGAAGCGGAATGGCTGAGCCAGCGGCCATTTCGGCAGGGTGTTGGTGGAGAAGCGCTGGTGGAATACGCAGATCGCGGTTTGCAGGCGCTCGTCACTCAGGTCCGGATAAAACGCGGCCAGGTCGGCCGGCATCATCAGGCCTTTATAGATGATGGTCTTGTGCGAAAAGCTGCAGATGTAATGGTCGGCGTCGACGGCGTTGGATACCGACGAACGACGACGCGCACTGAACAGCTTCACGGCCATGTCCTGATCGCTCAGGCCTTCGCCGCCGATGTACACCTGCTCGATCTGCGGCAGGCGCTCAAGGGCGAGGCGGCCGAGGACGCTGGTGTCGATGGGCACTTTGCGCCAGCCGATCAACTGCAGGCCTTCAGCGAGGATCTCGCGGTTCATGTTCTCGCGAGCGGCTTCGGCCTTGGCCGGATCCTGGTTGAAGAAGACCATGCCCACTGCATATTGCTTGGGCAACTCGACGCTGAAGGTTTCCTGGGCAATGGCCCGCAGGAACGCATCAGGCTTTTGAATCAGCAGACCGCAACCGTCACCGGTCTTGCCGTCGGCATTAATCCCACCGCGGTGGGTCATGCAGGTCAGGGCCTCAATGGCCGTTTGCAAAAGGGTATGACTGGGTTCGCCCTGCATATGGGCTATCAGGCCGAAACCGCAGTTATCCTTGAATTCATCTGGTTGGTACAGACCTGCTTTCATAGACACTTTCTCACCAGGCTGCCTCTTTTCGAGGCAAATTTCTTTTCAATTCAACCACTTGCATCCCGCGCCGAACGTACGCCAGCTTAGCAGGGGCAAAAGGGTGGTCATTGTACACAGCGACACAGAGGCTCACAAATTTGACGACGAAATGTCGCAAATTCATGTCGCATTTGTGAAAGGTTTAAAGCGATATGCTGTGCTAGTCAAAACTTTTTTAATTTTGACCGCAACGACTCAAAGACTACTGTGACGCAGACACCACAAGGCACGCGGCCCGTAAGGGCGGCGCGCACTCGTAGAAATTTTGAGGTGCTTGGAGAGGCGGCCTGGGTAAGGCCGCCGAATCTTCAGCGAGTTGTTGCCAGTTCCTGTTGGACGCTGGCGACAGTGCGAGGCCAAGGTTTACCAGCCTGAACCTTCGCTGGCAAGGCCTTGATGGCAGAAACGGCCGCATCACGATTGGCAAAGTTGCCGTAGGTGATCACGTAAAGTGGTTTGCCGTTGAGGACTTTCTTGAAATAACGGTACTCGCCGCCCTGCTCCTTGACGAAGTTTTGCGCGGCGGATTCCGAGCTCGTACCAAGGATCTGCACCACGTAGTTGCCGGTCGGCTGACCCGCGTACCAACTGCCACCGGCAGCTTTTGCGACGGTAACCGGCTTCTCGGCCGGTTTAGCCGCTGCAACTGGCTTGGCTGGCGCTGGAGCCGGTTTCGCTGCAGGTGCTGCCGGAGCAGGCTTGGCGGTGGCGACTTGCGTCGGCGCTGGCGTAGGCTTGGTGGCTGGCAACGGCACCGGTGTCGGCGCAGGACCGGCCGGAACCCCGGCAGGCGGTGCGGAAGTGGTTACGGTTGGCGGCGTGGCGCTGGAGCCTTCGAGCGGCACGCCGTCGTCACCTTCAGTAATACCACCGGCCGCCTCGGCCAGCGGGCCGCGCATCACCGGTTGCGAGTTGCCGACCAGCGGCAGCGGCATCGGTTGTGTATTACCGGCGAACTCGACGTTCGGCGCGCCGCCATTGGCTGCGCCCTGGCCCAATGGCAACTGTGCCTGCTCATTGGCCGGTGCACCGGTGGTCGGCGCCTTGTTGCGACCCGGCATCAGCCAGGCGGCAGCGACCGCGACCACAACGACGGCGGAAATCGCCAATACGTGTTTCTTCGGCATGTTGAACCCCATACTTGGACGCTTGACCGCAGAGCGGCTGGCAATCATGACTTCGATCAGAGCATCGCGAGCGACCTGGTTGATGTTGCCCGGCCAACCCTCGGCGCTTTCGTGAATATCAGAGATCTGATCCGCGGTGAAAAGTTCGACACCCCGGCCGGCCCCTTCGAGCCGTTGGTCGAGATACTCGCGGGTCTCTTCTTCGGTGTACGGCTGCAATTCGATGACATGGAAACGCTCTTCCTCAAGGTGCAAAGCCTCAAGCTGAGCGATCAGCGACGACTCACCGAACAGGAACACATGCGGACGGCCTTCCGGTGCGCCGGCACCCAGCGCCATCAGCGCTTCGAGCGCGGATTCGTCGAGCTGCTCGGCATCATCCACCAGCAGATAGACTTCCTGGCCGGTCAGTGCGAGCTGCACCACCTGATCCAGAATCGCACCAACTTCGGCCTGAGCGACATTCAGTGCCTGCGCCACTTGGCGCAGCACGCCAGCGGCATCACCGGCGCCACGGGCGGAAATCACCACGCTCTGCACAGACTGCTTGTTGGTGCTGGCGACCAGCGCTTGGCGCAGCAGCGTCTTGCCGCTGCCTTGCGGGCCAGTGACCACCAGCAGCAACTGGCTGTAACGCGCCAGATGATGCAATTGACCCAGCACCGGTTTGCGCTGGGCCGGGAAGAACTTGAAGCCCGGTACGCGTGGCGCGAACGGGTCGTGACTTAACTGGAAATGGCCGAGGAACGCCTCGTCGGCATGCAAACTAGTCATCGGAATCTTATTAACCTTTAAGCTGAGCCAGGGCGCGGTAATCCGCTCCCAGCGTGGCCTGTAGAACCTCTTTCGGATAATCGTCGGTCACTACCGCTTCGCCCATCCGGCGCAGCAGCACCAGGCGCAGACGACCGTCGATCACTTTTTTGTCGATTGCCATGTGTTGAAGAAAATCGGCCTGGGTCATTTCAGTCGGTGGCACCACCGGCAAACCGGCGCGCAGGAACAGACGGATGCCACGATCGCGCTCCGCATCACTGATCCAGCCCAGGCGCGCGGACATTTCCAGCGCCATCACTGTGCCAGCGGCGACCGCCTCTCCATGTAGCCAGACACCATAGCCCATGTGGGTCTCGATGGCGTGGCCGAAGGTGTGGCCGAGATTGAGCGTGGCGCGTACGCCGGTTTCCTTCTCATCGGCGCCGACCACCGCAGCCTTGGCCGCGCAGGAACGCTCGATGGCGTAAGTCAGGGCCTTCTGGTCCAGGGCGCGCAGGGCGTCGACGTTGTCTTCGAGCCAGCTCAGAAACGGCTCGTCGCAGATCAGCCCGTACTTGATGACTTCGGCCAGACCGGCGGACAGCTCGCGCTCTGGCAGGGTTTTCAGGGACGCCGTATCGATCAGCACCACGTTCGGCTGATAGAACGCGCCGACCATGTTCTTGCCCAGCGGATGGTTGATGCCGGTCTTGCCACCCACCGACGAATCGACTTGGGACAGCAACGTGGTAGGAATCTGGATGAAGTCGACGCCGCGCTGATAGCAGGACGCGGCGAAACCAGCCATGTCGCCGATCACACCGCCGCCGAGGGCGATCACGGTGGTGCGGCGGTCATGACGGGCGGTCAGCAGGCCGTCGAAGATCAGTTGCAGGGTTTCCCAGTTCTTGAAGGCTTCGCCGTCCGGCAGCACCACGGAGATCACCGAGAACTGCGCCAGGCTGCGGGTCAGACGTTCGAGATAGAGCGGCGCAACGGTCTCGTTGGAGATGATTGCCACCTGCCGCCCATGGATGTGCGGAGCCAGCAGCTCAGGCTGATCCAACAAACCTTCGCCAATATGAATCGGGTAGCTGCGCTCGCCTAGATCGACCTTGAGTGTCTGCATGTGTCCCCACAGTGAAGATGGAAGCAGGCGTCCTGCCCTGAATTATTGGTTGTCTGCGGCCTATAGCGGGTATGACGCCGCTCGCACGCCATCCGCCACAACCTCGGTGGGCTGTGACAGGACGTCGAGGATAGCGCATTTCGGGCGATGCTTTAACGGGGTGGCAGCTGCGCGAGGCGATCAAGAATGTCGAGGACCACCATGCGTGGCGGCCGTTCGTCGGTTTCCACCACCAGATCGGCGATTTCCCGATAAAGCGGATCACGGATCGCCAGCAGATCACGCAGGGTTTTTTCAGGATTGGCGGTGCGCAGCAACGGCCGATTGCGGTCGCGCGCGGTACGGCCGACTTGCTGTTCGACAGAGGCGTGCAGGTACACCACGCGCCCGCCCTCATGGAGGGCCTTGCGATTGGCATCGCGCATCACCGCGCCACCACCGGTCGCCAACACCACACCATCGAACGCGCACAGCTCGGCGATCATCGCCTGCTCACGGTCACGAAAGCCGGGCTCGCCTTCCTTGTCGAAGATCCACGGGATATTGGCGCCCGTGCGCAATTCAATTTCCTTGTCGGAATCTTTGAACGGCAGGCGCAGCTCTTTGGCCAGTAACCGGCCGATGGTGCTTTTGCCAGCACCCATCGGTCCTACAAGAATCAAATTTCGCACAGAATCAACGACTCACAGCAATCGCCTGGTTATTCATGATACGTGGTGTGAGAAATACCAGCAGCTCGGATTTTTTCTCCGAAACCACATCACGCCGGAAAAGGCGGCCAAGATACGGCACATCGCCAAGAAATGGCACCTTATCTACGACCTTGCTTTGAGTATTTGAGAAAACGCCCCCAATCACGATGGTTTCGCCGTCGTTGACCAGCACCTTGGCGTTGACCTCGTTTTTCTTGATCGGCGGCACATCCTGCACCTTGTTCAGGTAGTCCGGTTCGTCCTTGGTGACCTTGACCTCCATGATGATGCGGTTGTCCGGGGTGATCTGCGGGGTGACTTCCAGCGACAGCGAGGCCTCCTTGAACGACACCGACGTCGCGCCGCTGGAGCTGGCTTCCTGATACGGAATCTCGGTGCCCTTGAGGATCTTCGCGGTTTCCTTGTCGGAGGTGACCACTTTCGGCTGCGAGACGATTTCGCCGTTGCCGGTCTTCTCCATCGCGGTCAGCTCGAGATCCAGCAATACGTTGTCAGTGATGAAGGCGATACCGATACCGGAGGTATTGCCCACTGTGCCCATGTCGACGAACGGCGAGTTGGTGCTCGTGCTACCCGGCGTGCCGATCGTGGTCGATGAGCCATTGCTGACGCCCGAGGTATTCCAGTTACCCTTGTTCTGGATCGACCCACCCCAACGCACGCCCAGGCTCTTGTCGTAATCGACGTTGGCCTCGACGATGCGCGCCTCGATCATCACCTGCCGCACCGGAATATCCAGTTGTGCCACGATCCGCCGCAGCTCATCGAGTCGATCCTGGGTCTGATAGGCAATGATGTTGTTGGTCCGCTCATCGACCGTGATCGAGCCACGTTCGTCGATTTTCGTCTCAGCACTGGTCACCGACTGAAAGAGCTTGGCGATGTCCGCCGCCTTGGCGTAATTCACTTGTAGCAGCTCGCGGCGCAACGGTGCCAGTTCGGCGATCTGTTTCTGCGACTCCAGTTCCTGCCGCTCGCGGGCGGCAATTTCATCGGCCGGCGCAACAAGCAGTACATTGCCGATCTTGCGTTTATCCAGCCCCTTGGTTCTCAAAACCAGATCCAGCGCCTGATCCCACGGCACATTCTGCAGGCGCAAGGTGATACCACCCTGCACGGTATCGCTGGCGACCAGGTTGAGGTTGGTGAAGTCGGCGATCAGTTGCAGCACCGAGCGCACGTCGATGTCCTGGAAGTTCAGCGAGAGCTTTTCGCCGACGTAAGCCTGACGATCAGCGTTACGCTTTTGCAGGTCATCGACCGTCATCGGGCGGACGCTGATGGTCAGTTTGTTGTCGGTCTGGAAGGTCGAGTACTCATAAGTGCCGCTGGGTTCAACGGTAATAACCGTGCGATCAGCGGTCACTCCGGCATTGACGAACTGCACCGGGGTGGCGAAATCCTTGACGTCGAGGCGCACCCGCAGCTTGTCCGGCAACTGCGTGCGGGCGAAGCTGAGGATGATCTTGCCGTCATGCTCCTGAATATCCGGGGCGATGGTCGGATCGGACAGATCGATGACGATATTGCCTTCCCCCGCCGTACCGCGCTGGAAGTCCACACCACGAATCGCCCGGTTTTTCGGCACAAAGGCCTTGGCGGGCGCAGCCGCTTTAGCATTAGCACGAGGTGCAACGGCAGCAGGACGCGGCGCCGCTGCGGGGGCGCCCTGACCGACCACCACGAACAGGTTATTGCCTTCGACCCGCGTCGTGTAAGGCGCCAGTTGCGTGAGACTGACAATCAGCCGAGTCCGCTCCTTGGCCTCGACCACCGTGGCCGTGCGCGCATTACCACTGCCCAGATCAAGGTTCTTGCTGGCCAGTTGACTGGCGACACCGGGCAGATCCAGCGCAATCCGCGCCGGTGATTCGGTGGTGTAGCCCTTCGGTTGTGGCGGTGGGCCGTCGAACGACAACTTCAGCTCGACGCGATCACCCGGCAACGCCGCCACGTCCAGCGTCTTCAGATTGGCCGCGACTACCATCGGCGACAACAGCGCTATCCATAGCGAAAAACCGAGGGTGGAGAAAATCCTGTTCATTGTTCGACTTCCACTATGAGTGCTCTTTCAAAGGAATGGTGCGCGGACGCTCCAGCCAGGCGCCTTCGCCGTCGGGCACGATTTCGACCACATCGACCTGGGTGGCGCTGATGGCGACGATGCGACCGTCGTTGCGCCCAAGGTAATCGCCGACTTTCAGCCGGTGCACCCCGCCTGCTCCGCGCAACAACGCGAAGGAGCCGGAAACATTGGCGATCGTGCCGACCATCTCGAACTGCTCGATGTTGAAACCTTCGAGGTATTGCTTGACCCGGTTGGGGTCGGGTTTGACGTTGCGTGACCCATGCTTCTGCCCGGCCAGATCGACCCGCACCTGGCGCGAGAACGGACTGCGCAGATTGGCCGCGCTATAAGTGAATATGGGGTAAGACCGGAATGTCGGTGCGGGTTCAATCTTGCCTGCCGGGCGCAGGCGTACTTCATTCATGTAGGCATCAAGATCGCTGAAGTCATCGCTGCCACCACAACCGTTCAGCGCGAGCAACGTCATCGACAAAGCGATGTAACGAATCGGGGTCATTTCTGCAGCCCCTTGTCGTTATAGCGATAGGTCTTGGCAAGGATGCTCATGCGCAGCTTCGGCCCGCCCTCTTTGTCGACGGGGGCAAGTTCGAAATCATGCAAGGTGACAATGCGCGGCAGCCCGGCCACGCCACTGACGAAAGTGGCCAGGTCGTGATAGGCGCCGGTGACGGTGATCTGGATCGGTAGCTCGATGTAAAACTGCTGAGTGACCTCCGGCAGCAGTTTGATCTCTTCGAACTCCAGGCCACTGCCCAGACCAGTGCGGGTGATATCTTCGAGCAGGCCCGGCACTTCAGTGTCACTGGGCAATTGCCGTAGCAACACGCCGAAGGTATTTTCCATCTCCTTCATTTGCTGGGTGTACAGCTCAAGATTGGCTGACAAGCGCGCCTTGCTCGCGAATTGTTCCTTGAGCGTGGCCTCTTCTTCGCGCTTGGCCTCCAACTGGTTTTCCATATCACTGATAAAAAAGTTATAGCCCAGCGCCAACACCAGCACCATCAACAGCGCCCCGGCGATGGCTTTCACTGCCGCCGGCCACGAGCCGATGTTGCTCGTATCGAGGTCGTTGAAATCAATGTCCCGCAGAGTTTCCAGCCAGTTGGACGGCTTCATTGCTCGTCCTCCAGGGTCTTGGGCTGGGTCTGCCGAACGGTCAGTTCAAAGGTGTTGGCCTGATCCACCTGGCCTGCGGTCGTCGACTTCACCTCATTGAGGCTCGGCGCGTCGAACCAGTCGGAGGCATCCAGATTGCGCATCAGCTCGGAGACCCGGTTATTCGATTCTGCTGCACCGTTGATCGACAGGGTTTTACCGACCATCTTCACGTCGGTGAAATACACACCGTCCGGCAACGTACGCGCCAACTGATCGAAGATTCGCCCGCTGATCTGCCGGTTGCCTTGCAAATCCTGAATGATGCGCATGCGTTCGACCAGTTGCTGACGGCGTGCCTTGAGTTCGCTGATCTGCTTGATTCGTTCGTCGACCACGGCGATCTGCTTGCCGATGTAGTCGTTGCGTACCACTTGTCGCTCAATGGCCGCACTGATGATCTGATCGGCAATGAGCACCGCACCGACCGATCCTGCCACAACGCCGATCAAGGCCAGCAGGAAGCGCTTGCGCCGCTCTTCACGACGCTCCTCGCGCCAGGGTAGGAGGTTGATCCGCGCCATCAGTCGAAACTCCTGAGCGCGAGCCCGCAGGCGATCATCAGGGCTGGCGCATCGCTGGCCAATGCTCCGGCGTTGACCTTGCTGCTCAAGGCCATATTGGAAAACGGGTTGGCCACTTGTGTTGGCGTGCTCAGACGCTGCTCGATCAGCCGATCCAGCCCAGGCACTGACGCCGTGCCGCCGGCCAGCAGAATGTGGTCAACCGCGTTGTATTGCCCCGAGGCGAAGAAGAACTGCAGCGAGCGTGACACCTGCTGTACCAGCGCCTCACGAAACGGCTGCAAGACTTCGCTGATGTAATCATCGGGCAGGCCACCCTGTTTTTTCGCCAGCCCCGCCTGTTCGACGGTCAGGCCATAACGCCGCTGGATTTCCTCGGTCAGTTGTCGGCCGCCGAACAATTGCTCGCGGGTGTAGATGATCTTGCCGTTGTGCAGGACGCTGAGGGTGGTCATGGTTGCACCGATGTCGACCACAGCGACGGTCAGGCGCTCCTGCGAGGCGGCCAGTTGCGTCGCGAGCAAGCCGAACGAGCGCTCCAGCGCATAGGCTTCGACATCGACTACCCGCGCCGTCAGTCCGGCCAGAGCCAGTGCTGCTTCGCGGACTTCGACGTTTTCCTTGCGACACGCGGCCAGCAGCACGTTGACCCGCTCAGGGTTGCGCGGCGATACACCCTGGACTTCGAAATCGATGGCGACTTCGTCCAGCGGATAGGGAATGTACTGGTCGGCTTCGATCTTCAGCTGGTTTTCCAGTTCATCGTCGGAAAGCCCCGCGTCCATCTCGATGACTTTAGTGATCACGGCGGAACCGGCCACCGCAACCGCCACGCTCTTGAGCCCGGTACGGGCCTTGATCAGCACCCGGCTCAGGGCCTGACCAACGCCTTCCAGCTCGGCGATGTTCTTTTCGACCACGGCGTTGACCGGCAAAGGTTCAACCGCGTACGCCTCGACCCGGTAGCGATCACCCTGACGGCTCAGTTCCAGCAGCTTCACTGACGTGGAGCTGATGTCGATCCCCAGTAACGTATTGGTCTTTTTATTGAAGAGTCCCAGCACTACCAATTCCCTATGACTTTCCGTGAGTTACGGACTCTGTAATACGCATTGCGTTCCTTCACCCCGTCTTGACAGAAGCGCAAATGACGCCTCCAGCAGAAAAGTGCTTATAATGCCCAGCGTTTTTTTCCGCTTTTTACTGCCCGCGCGGATGGTTCTGTGTGTAGCCGGAACCCCGTCGCCAAATTCATTCTTTGCACTGGATGTCCAAACGCCTTGATTCGTCTGCTGAAATTTTTCGGTTGGTCCATCGTCGCCGTTTTCTGCGGACTGCTTTTAGGTCTCAGCGGCGCGTTTCTTTACCTTAGTCCGGGTTTGCCGTCTGTGGAGGCTCTGCGAAGCATTCAGTTGCAGATTCCGTTGCGGGTCTACTCCAGCGACAACAAGTTGATCGCAGAATTTGGCGAAATGCGCCGGACTCCGATCCGTTTCGCCGACATTCCCCCCAATTTCATTAATGCGTTACTAAGTGCTGAAGACGACAATTTCGCCAACCACTATGGCGTCGATCCGAGCAGCCTGATGCGCGCCGCGACGCAACTGGTCAAAAGCGGGCACATTCAGTCGGGCGGCAGCACCATCACCATGCAGGTGGCGAAGAACTTCTTCCTGACCAGCGAACGCAGCTTCTCGCGCAAAACCACCGAAATCCTTCTGGCCCTGCAGATCGAACGACAGCTGACCAAGGACGAGATCCTTGAGCTGTACGTGAACAAGATCTATCTGGGCAACCGTGCCTATGGCATCGAAGCGGCCGCGCAGGTGTATTACGGCAAGTCGATCCGTGACGTTAGCCTGGCGCAGATGGCGATGATCGCCGGTCTGCCGAAAGCGCCTTCGCGCTTCAATCCGCTGGCCAACCCGGCGCGCAGCAAAGAACGTCGCGACTGGATCCTCGGGCGCATGTACAAGCTCGGCAAGATCAGCGAAACGGACTACACCGCCGCGATCAACGAGCCGCTGAACGCCAGCTATCACGTGCCGACCCCGGAAGTGAACGCGCCGTACATCGCCGAGATGGCCCGCGCCGAAATGGTCGGCCGCTATGGCAGTGACGCCTACACCGAAGGTTTCCGCGTCACTACCACAGTGCCGAGCAACCTGCAGGAAATGGCTAACACCGCGCTGCACGAAGGCCTGATGACCTACGACCAGCGTCACGGCTATCGTGGCCCCGAGTCGCGCCTGCCAGGCAAGACTCGCGAGGCCTGGGCCAGCGAACTGACCAAACAACGCACCATCAGCAGCCTCGAGCCGGCCATCGTCACCCAAGTCGACAAGAACGGCCTGCAAGTGCTGACCCGCACCGGCGAAGAACACGTCGCCTGGGACACCATGAAATGGGCGCGACCATTCCTCAACACCAACAGCATGGGCGCCAATCCGCGCCAGCCGTCGGATGTTGCGCAGGTCGGCGATCTGGTTCGCGTGCAGCGTCAGAAAGACAATTCGCTGAAATTCAGCCAGATCCCGCAGGCACAAGGCGCGCTGGTGTCGCTGGATCCGCAGAACGGTGCGATTCGCTCGCTGGTCGGCGGCTTCGCATTCGAACAGAGCAACTACAATCGCGCCATGCAGGCCAAGCGTCAGCCGGGTTCGAGCTTCAAGCCGTTCGTCTACAGTGCTGCGCTGGACAGCGGCTACACCGCTGCCACGCTGGTCAACGACGCGCCGATCGTATTCGTCGACGAGTACCTGGACAAGGTCTGGCGTCCGAAGAACGACACCAACACCTTCCTCGGCCCGATCCGCTTGCGTGAGGCGCTGTACAAGTCGCGCAACCTCGTATCGATCCGCTTGCTGCAGGCGATGGGCGTGGGCAAGACCATCGACTACATTACCCGCTTCGGTTTCAACAAGCAGGACCTGCCGCCAAACCTGTCGCTGGCGCTGGGCACCGCAACGCTGACACCGATGGAGATTGCGACCGGTTGGAGTACGTTCGCCAACGGTGGCTACAAGATCACCCCGTACATCATCGACAAGATCGAAAGCCGCAACGGCGACACGCTGTTCGTCGCCAACCCGCCGACCGTGCCACAGGGTGGTTCGGCGACGGACGGTATCGCTGCGCCGGATGCTCAATCTTTCACGGTCAATGCCGCACCGGTTCCGGGTGAAGCACCGGGCAACGCTGCCGTACCGCAAGCGCCGGCGGTGGCTGAGCGGATCGTCGATGGTCGCACCACGTACATCCTCAACAGCATGCTGCAGGACGTGATCAAGCTCGGCACCGGCCGTCGCGCACTGGCCATGGGCCGCAGCGACATCGCCGGCAAGACCGGTACCACCAACGAATCGAAAGATGCCTGGTTCTCCGGTTACAACGCCGATTACGTGACCACGGTCTGGACCGGTTTCGACCAGCCGGAAAGCCTCGGTCGTCGCGAGTTCGGCGGTACTGTGGCGTTGCCGATCTGGATGAACTACATGTCGGCTGCGCTGAAAGACAAGCCGCCGCACGTGCAGCCTGAGCCGGAAGGCTTGCTGAGCCTGCGCGTGGACCCGGTCAGTGGCCGTGCGGCGACGCCGAGCACGCCGGGCGCGTACTTCGAGCTGTTCAAGTCTGAAGACACGCCACCGTCGGTGAATGAACTGGGCAATGGCACGGCGCCGGGCAGCCCGCTGCCGGCGGATGAGCAGGCGCCGATCGATTTGTTCTGATCCAGCGGCATTGAAAAGCCCCGCCTTCGTGAGAAGTGCGGGGCTTTTTTATGGCTGAAGATCAAGAGCCCCTCACCCTAGCCCTCTCCCAGAGGGAGAGGGGACTGACCAAGTTGTCTAGCGCTCTACATCGACCTGAGAGAGCTGTGTCGATTATGGATTCAAAACAATACGTTCAGGTCGGCGTAACTTCCGAACATCCCCCAATCAGTCCCCTCTCCCCCTGGGAGAGGGTTAGGGTGAGGGCCCTTGTCGATATGAAATGCGATCCTGAGAATTCCCGAAAACAAAAAAGCCCCGACTCTCACGAGCCGGGGCTTTCGGTTGAAGCGCTACAACGGCTTAGCCGTTGAACACGTCATCCACGCTTTTCAGCGGGTAGTTCTTCGGATACGGCAGGGTAGCCACACCGGTCTCGATTGCGGCTTTGGCCACAGCATCGGAGATCAGGGTGATCAGGCGCTTGTCCATTGGCTTCGGAATGATGTACTCACGACCGAATTCCAGCGGAGCGCCACCGTAGGCATCGCACACGTCCTGTGGAACAGGCAGCTTGGCCAGTTCACGCAGGGCGTTGGCGGCAGCCACTTTCATTTCTTCGTTGATGCGCTTGGCGCGAACGTCCAGGGCACCACGGAAGATGAACGGGAAGCCCAGTACGTTGTTGACCTGGTTCGGGTAGTCCGAACGGCCGGTGGCCATGATCACGTCGCTACGGGTGGCGTGTGCCAGTTCCGGGGAGATTTCCGGATCCGGGTTCGAGCACGCGAACACGATCGGGTTGGCTGCCATCGACAGCAGGCCTTCAGCGCTCAGCAGGTTCGGGCCGGACAGACCGACGAACACGTCAGCGCCTGCCAGTGCGTCAGCCAGGCTGCGCTTGTCAGTGGCGTGAGCGAACACGGCTTTGTACTGGTTCAGGTCGTCACGGCCGGAGTGGATCACGCCGGTACGGTCAACCATGAAGATGTTTTCGATGCGTGCGCCCATGCTCACCAGCAATTTCATGCAGGAGATGGCGGCAGCACCGGCGCCCAGGCAGACGATTTTCGCTTCCGGCAGGGTTTTGCCAGCGATTTCCAGGGCGTTGATCATGCCCGCAGCGGTCACGATCGCGGTGCCGTGCTGGTCATCGTGGAATACCGGAATGTCACACTGCTCGATCAGAGCACGTTCGATCTCAAAGCACTCGGGTGCCTTGATGTCTTCCAGGTTGATGCCACCGAAGGTGATGGAGATGCGTTTTACGGTGTCGATGAAGGCTTGCGGGCTTTCGGAATCGACTTCGATGTCGAAAACGTCGATGCCGGCGAAGCGCTTGAACAGCACGCCTTTACCTTCCATCACTGGCTTGGAAGCCAATGGGCCGAGGTTGCCCAGACCGAGAATCGCGGTGCCATCGGAAATGACTGCAACCAGGTTGCCCTTGCCGGTGTATTTGTAGGCCAGTTCAGGATCGCGAGCGATCTCACGCACTGGTTCAGCTACGCCGGGGCTGTAGGCCAGCGACAAGTCGCGAGCGGTAGCAGTGGCCTTGGTGAGCTCGACACTCAGCTTCCCTGGACGAGGATTGGCATGATATTCGAGAGCGGCAGTTTTCAGATCAGACATTTTGGCATTCCGCTTTTTACTGTTGGACAGACTGGTCAGCGAGGATACGCGCCTCGCAAAGTCCCCACAAGACTGAGCGGTCACCCCTGTCAAGCGCCCTGCCCTACGACTTTGGGCCAAGAGCCACGGCGCACAAGGGCTGGACTGTTCACAATCGACAGAAAAAATGTCTACAATTTTTCTTCAGGGCGGCGTTTGCAACATTGATGGATCGGTCAGCGGAAGTAGCCAACGCGACTGACCGGATTGCAATCCGCCGCGCCGCGAGCGATCAACGATCCAGCCGCGAGCCTCGATTTGCCTGCCTTTCAGCGCCTGTACCCGGGCATTGTCGAATTGTCCGACCAGATTGGGCGCAACGCGCAATACAAGCGCGTCCTGCAACTCGATCCAGATTCCCCCGCGATTGCGCTGAACCTTGCTCACACGCCCACTGACCACAGCAAAACCCGAGCGCTGGATCTGCTCCGCTTTCAGTACAGGCGACTGCCGCCAGAGGCCCAACCCGGCCTTTCGCGCGCTGCGTTCGGCGGCCTGCTGACAGGCAACAAGATCGACATTCGGCGCAACGGCGACCTGGAAACCGAGGCCATCGGCGAGCATCTGCGCTTCGAGATTGGCACCGCTGGCGCTGTAAATATGCGCAAGCGTACGCCCGTAATGGTCTTTGGCTTGCTTGCCGGCGCGCAAACCGACACGTCCGCCGCTGGCATCGACCAGCGCTTGCAGGCGCTTGCGTGCGGCCACCGCGAAGGCTTCATCGCTGCGGCCCTGCTTGCCCAGTTCAGGCGTGTTGAGGCCGATCATCCGCACGCTGCGGCCATCGCTCAAACGCAAGGTGTCGCCATCGACCACGCGCTGCACTGCGACGCTGGTCAGTCCCGAAGGCGCCGGACAAAAGGCTTGCGCGCCGGACAACCAAATCGCAGACACAAAAAAGGCGCCCGCGAGGGACGCCTTTTTCAGCAACGAGGAAAAGCCCACCGGGCCCTTCAACCTTACTCTGCAGCAGGTTTCTTGCCGAAAGCACCGAAACGGTCTGCGAACTTCTGAACGCGACCACCGGTGTCCAGAGTCTTCTGCTTACCGGTGTAGAACGGGTGGCATTCGTTGCACACGTCGATTGGCAGAGCTTTGCCGAAAGTCGAACGGGTTTCGAACTTGTTGCCACAGCTGCAGGTAACAGCGATGACTGGGTAATTCGGGTGGATATCAGCTTTCATGGTGTCTTCCTCAGCTAGCGTGCCGCCATCCAACACTATTGTTGAATACCGCACGTAATTAGGCCGCGGATTCTACCAGACCTTTTCAATCACGCAAGCTGTCACCGAGACCGACCGTCTGCTAGGCTCCCGGCCCAATACGCGATCCCCTGTAGGAGCGAGCCTGCTCGCGATAGCGGTCTGCCATTCAACATTGATGTCATCTGATACACCGCTATCGCGAGCAGGCTCACTCCTACATTAGGTATGTGCCATGCCCTTGTTCTGCTTATAGAGATCCCCCCGCGTGCCCGACGCCATTCTGCGCCTCGCTTTGCCTTCGCCCCTGCGCCGCCTGTTCGACTATCGAGCGCCGGCCGGCGTGCTGCGCGAGCAATTGCAGCCGGGCATGCGCCTGCGGGTGCCGTTCGGTCGACGCGAGATGATCGGAATTCTGGTCGAGGTCACCGACACCAGTGAAGTGCCGGTGGAGAAACTCAAACCGGCGCTGGCCCTGCTCGATGCCACGCCGCCGCTGCCACCGGCGCTGTTCAAGCTGTGCCTGTGGACATCACAGTATTATCAGCACAGCCTCGGCGACACCCTGAACTGGGCACTGCCAGTCCTGCTGCGTCAGGGTGAGCTGGCCGAAGCCCGTCAAGAGCGCTTCTGGTCGATCACGCCCGGTGCCAGCCTCGATGACCCGCGCATTGCCCGCGCCCCGCGCCAGCGTGAAGCACTGGCGACGCTGGCCCAGCACCCCCACGGCGTTGCCCATCAGTTGCTGAGCAAACTGATGCTGAGCAAGGACAGCCTCGACCTGCTGCTGGCCAAGGGTCTGGTGCAAGTCGAGATCCGTCGTCACGCACCAGGCGCGCGCCATGAACATTGGCTGGCGCAACCGGAATTGCCGCTGAACACCGAACAACGCGCCGCGTACGAAGCGATCCGCGCCGGTTTCGACAGTTATCACGCGTTCCTGCTGGCCGGGGTTACCGGCAGCGGCAAGACCGAAGTTTATTTGCAGTTGATCCGCGAAACCCTCGAAGCCGGCAAGCAGGCGCTGGTGCTGATCCCGGAGATCAACCTCGGCCCGCAGACCCTGGCGCGCTTTGAGCAGCGTTTCAACGCGCGGATCGCCTTGCTGCACTCGGCAGTCAATGACCGCGAGCGCCTCGACGCCTGGCTCGCCGCCCGGGATGGCGAGGCCGACATTATTATTGGCACCCGATCGGCGCTGTTTACGCCGATGAAGAATCCCGGGCTGATTATCATCGACGAAGAGCACGACGGCTCTTATAAACAGCAGGAAGGTTTGCGCTACCACGCCCGCGATCTGGCGCTGGTGCGTGCGCGCCAGGAAAACATCCCGATCGTGCTTGGCTCCGCAACGCCGTCGCTGGAAAGCCTGCACAACGCCTACACCGGTCGCTACGGCCTGCTGCGCCTCAACGAGCGCGCCGGTGGCGCCAAACAACCTCGTTTCCTGCGCCTGGACGTGAAAAGCCGCCCACTGGACAGCGGGATTTCCGGGCCGATGCAACAAGCCATCGGCCAGACCCTCGCCAACGGCCAACAGGTGCTGGTGTTCCTCAACCGTCGCGGCTTTGCGCCGACGCTGCTCTGCCACGATTGCGGCTGGATGTCCGAGTGTTCACGTTGCGATGCGCGAATGACCGTGCACCAGCGTTACGGAGAACTGCGCTGCCACCATTGCGGTTACGTCGAGCGCACCCCGCGCCAGTGCCCGAAGTGCAACAAGGTTGACTTGCGGCCCGTGGGCGCCGGCACCGAGCGCGCCGAAGAACGCCTGGCGATTCTGTTTCCGGACTATCCGGTGCTGCGCGTTGACCGCGACAGCACATCGCGCAAAGACGCGATGAATCAGCTGTTCGCGACGATTCAGAAGGGCCAGCCGTGCATTCTGGTCGGCACGCAGATGTTGGCCAAGGGGCACCACTTTCCACGAGTGACGCTGGTGTCGATCCTCGATGCTGACGGCGGCTTGTTCTCCGGCGACTTCCGCGCCAGCGAGCGCATGGCGCAGTTGATCGTGCAGGTCGCCGGACGTGCCGGGCGAGCGGAAGAGCCGGGCAAGGTGATCATTCAGACGCACCTCGCCGACCATCCTTTACTGGTGCAACTCACCGAACAAGGCTACTTCGCCTTTGCCGAACAAGCCTTGAGCGAACGCCGGGCTGCCGGGTTGCCACCGTTTGCGCATCTGGCGTTGTTGCGTGCCGAAGCGCACAAACCCGGACAGGCGGAAGGCTTTCTCGATGAGGCGTGCAGTGAGGCTGAGCGCCTGTTGGCTGAACAGAATTTGAGCGGAATCGAATTGCTCGGGCCAGTGCCGGCACCGATGGAGCGCCGTGCCGGCCGGTATCGCGCGCAGCTGTTGTTGCAGGCGAACGCGCGGGCACCGCTGCATCGGTTGCTGGCGAGCTGGTTGCTGGTACTGGAGCAAATGCCGAGCGGGCGGGCGGTGCGCTGGTCGCTGGATGTCGATCCGGTCGATTTGTATTGAAGATCAAAAGATCGCAGCCTTCGGCAACTCCTACAGGGTTAATCGCGTTTACCTGTAGGAGTTGCCGCAGGCTGCGATCTTTTGCCTTTAATGTCACCACATATCCATAAGCTGCCTGCTAAGGTTGGCAAGCCCGTCTTCGCAACGGATAATGCCCAGTTTTTCCACCCGCGCATCGATGCGCCCGCCGCGCTTGCGGTCGAAAGAGAAGACCATGAAAGACACCATTCGCCAGCTGATCCAACAAGCCCTCACCCAACTCGTCAACGAAGGTGTGTTGCCTGAAGGCCTGACGCCGGCGATCCAGGTGGAGAACGCCCGCGACAAGACCCACGGCGACTTCGCCAGCAACATCGCGATGATGCTGGCCAAGCCTGCGGGCATGAAGCCGCGCGATCTGGCGGAAAAAATCATCGCCACGCTGCCGGCTGACGAGAACGTCACCAAGGCCGAAATCGCCGGCCCGGGCTTCATCAACTTCTTCCAGAACACCCAGGCGCTGGCTTCGCGTCTCGACGCTGCGTTGGCTGATGCCCATGTTGGCGTGCGCAAGGCCGGCCCGGCGCAGCGCACCGTGGTCGACCTGTCGGCACCGAATCTGGCCAAAGAGATGCACGTTGGCCACTTGCGCTCGACCATCATTGGCGACGGCGTGGCCCGCGTCCTCGAATTCCTCGGCGACGAGGTGATCCGTCAGAACCACGTCGGCGACTGGGGCACCCAGTTCGGCATGCTGATGGCCTATCTGCAGGAAAACCCGATCACCAGCGACGAGCTGTCTGACCTGGAAAACTTCTACCGCGCCGCCAAACAGCGTTTCGACGAGTCCGCAGAATTCGCCGACCGCGCCCGTGGTCTGGTGGTCAAGCTGCAGGCCGGCGATGCCGAGTGCCTGGCGCTGTGGACCAAGTTCAAGGACATCTCGCTGTCGCACTGCCAGAAGATCTACGAACTGCTCAACGTCAAACTGACCATGGCCGACGTGATGGGCGAAAGCGCCTACAACGACGACCTGATCAACGTGGTCAACGACCTGAAAGCGGCCGGCATGCTGGTCGAGAGCAACGGCGCGCAGTGCGTGTTCCTCGACGAGTTCAAGAACGCCGACGGCGGCCCGCTGCCGGTGATCATCGTCAAGGCTGACGGCGGTTACCTCTACGCCACCACTGACCTCGCGGCCGTGCGCTACCGCAGCGGCAAACTGAAAGCCGATCGCGCGTTGTACTTCGTCGACCAGCGTCAGGCCCTGCACTTCCAGCAAGTGTTCGCCGTGGCGCGCAAGGCTGGCTTCGTGACCCATCCGATGGAGATGGAACACATGGGCTTCGGCACCATGAACGGCGCCGACGGCCGTCCGTTCAAGACCCGTGACGGCGGCACCGTGAAGCTGATCGACCTGCTGACCGAAGCGCAGGAACGCGCCTACAACCTGGTGAAAGAAAAGAACCCTACGCTTGCCGAAGACGAGCTGCGCAACATCGCCAAAGTCGTCGGCATCGGCGCGGTGAAATACGCCGACCTGTCGAAGCACCGCACCAGCGACTACAGCTTCAACTTCGACCTGATGCTGAATTTCGAAGGCAACACCGCGCCGTACCTGCTTTACGCTTACACCCGCGTGGCCGGCGTGTTCCGCAAACTGGGCAAGGACTTCAGCGAAGTCGACGGCCAGATCGTCCTCGAAGCGGCGCACGAACAAGAACTGGCGGCGAAACTGGCGCAGTTCGGCGAAGTGCTGAACAACGTGTCCGACAAAGGCACGCCGCACATTCTCTGCACTTATCTGTACGACGTTGCCGGCCTGTTCTCCAGCTTCTACGAGAACTGCCCGATCCTCGCTGCCGAAACCCCGGCCCAGATGCAGAGCCGTCTGCGTCTGGCCGCGCTGACCGGTCGCACCCTCAAGCAAGGCCTGGAGCTGTTGGGTCTGGAAACTCTGGAGCGTATGTAAGTTGGCTGCCAAGAAAAAACCTGCACCCAAGCGTGGCGCCAGCCGTTACCAAGCTCCTGCGAAGCAACCGATTCCGGGTTGGCTGTGGATGGCCATCGGCCTCACGGTCGGCGCGTTTATCGTGTTCCTGATGAAGCTGGAACCAGGCAAGGGCAGCGACACGGTCAAGCGTGAGAAGGTCGAACAGGCGCAACAGCAGAAAGCGTCGAAAATCGCCGAGGCCAACAAGACCCCGCCGAGCCCGACCCAACCAGTGAAGCCGAAGTACGACTTCTACACCCTGCTGCCGGAATCGGAAGTGATCGTGCCGCCGGATGCGGTGCCGGAGAAGACCTTGCCGACGCCACAAGTGCCGGCCATCCCGACCACGCCGGTGACCCCGGCGGAAGCGGCGAAGATCGACACCGCGCGCGCTCAGGCAGCCTTGGCCGGTATTACCCCGCCGCCAGCGCCACCGGTGAGCAAAGCGGCGCCGGTGACCAAGTTCTTCCTGCAGGCCGGTTCGTTCCGCAAGGAAACCGATGCCGACAAGGTCCGCGCGCAGATCATTCTGCTCGGTCAGGCGGTGGCGGTTGAATCCGGCACGGTGAAGGATGAAACCTGGTATCGCGTTTTGGTCGGCCCGTTCAGTAACCGTGAACAGCTGACCACGGCGCAGAAACAACTGGCCGGCGCCGGCTTCAGCAACCTGTTGTTACAACAACGCCAGAGCCGCTGATACACCGACGATCGTTCCCTCGCTCTGCGTGGGAATGCCTCAAGGGACGCTCTGCGTCGCAGCAGTGAAGGGACGCGGAGCGTCCCGGGCTGCATTCCCACGCAGAGCGTGGGAACGATCAAATAAAAGACGCCGCTCGTCCCCTCTCCTGCGCTACGGTTGAAATCCTCTCCAGCACCCCCATATGAATGGGCATAAGGCACTTTCGCCCCGCTGTGTGGAGACTCTTCCCTTGACCACCATCGTTTCAGTCCGCCGTCACGGCAAAGTCGTCATGGGCGGCGACGGCCAGGTTTCTCTCGGCAATACCGTGATGAAAGGCAACGCGAAAAAAGTTCGTCGCCTGTACCACGGTCAGGTCATCGCCGGTTTTGCCGGTGCCACCGCCGACGCCTTTACCCTCTTCGAACGTTTCGAAGGCCAGCTCGAGAAACACCAGGGCCACCTGGTGCGCGCCGCTGTCGAACTCGCCAAAGAATGGCGCACCGACCGCTCCCTGAGCCGCCTCGAAGCGATGCTCGCGGTTGCCAACAAAGACGCTTCGCTGATCATCACCGGCAACGGTGACGTGGTCGAACCTGAAGATGGCCTGATCGCCATGGGTTCCGGCGGCGGTTACGCGCAGGCTGCGGCCAGCGCCCTGTTGAAAAAGACCGACCTGTCGGCCCGCGAAATCGTCGAAACCGCGCTCGGCATCGCTGGCGACATCTGTGTATTCACCAACCACACTCAGACCATTGAGGAGCAGGATCTCGCCGAATAAGCCTGTCTTGGCCACCGTGCCACGGCTTGTTTGTGCTTGAGGACCGCCAACTACTATGTCCATGACTCCCCGCGAAATCGTCCACGAACTCAATCGCCACATCATCGGCCAGGACGATGCCAAGCGCGCCGTCGCGATTGCCTTGCGCAACCGCTGGCGCCGCATGCAGCTACCTGAAGAGCTGCGCGTTGAAGTGACCCCGAAAAACATCCTGATGATCGGCCCGACTGGTGTCGGTAAAACCGAGATCGCCCGTCGCCTGGCGAAACTGGCCAACGCGCCGTTCATCAAGGTCGAAGCGACCAAGTTCACCGAAGTCGGTTACGTCGGTCGTGACGTCGAATCGATCATCCGTGATCTGGCCGACGCTGCGATCAAGATGCTCCGCGAGCAGGAAATGACTCGCGTGCGTCACCGCGCCGAAGACGCTGCCGAGGATCGTATCCTTGACGCGCTGCTGCCGCCGGCCCGCATGGGCTTCAGCAATGAAGAAGCGCCGAGCTCCGATTCCAACACCCGTCAGTTGTTCCGCAAGCGTCTGCGCGAAGGTCAGTTGGATGACAAGGAAATCGAGATCGAAGTGGCCGAGGTTGCCGGCATCGAAATTGCCACGCCGCCGGGCATGGAAGAGATGACCAACCAGCTACAGTCGCTGTTTGCCAACATGGGCAAGGGCAAGAAGAAGGCGCGCAAGCTCAAGGTCAAAGAAGCACTCAAGCTGGTGCGCGACGAAGAAGCCGGGCGTCTGGTCAACGAAGAAGAGCTGAAAGCCAAGGCGCTGGAAGCGGTTGAGCAGCACGGCATCGTGTTCATCGACGAGATCGACAAAGTCGCCAAGCGCGGCAATGTCGGCGGCGCCGATGTGTCCCGTGAAGGCGTACAGCGCGACCTGCTGCCGCTGATCGAAGGCTGCACCGTCAACACCAAACTGGGCATGGTCAAAACTGACCACATCCTGTTCATCGCGTCCGGCGCGTTCCACCTGAGCAAGCCGAGCGATCTGGTGCCTGAGCTGCAAGGTCGTCTGCCGATCCGCGTTGAACTCAAAGCGCTGAGCCCGTCGGACTTCGAACGTATCCTCAGCGAACCGCATGCCTCGCTCACCGAGCAATATTGCGCGCTGCTAAAAACCGAAGGCCTGAACATCCAGTTCCAGCCCGAAGGCATCAAGCGTCTGGCGGAGATCGCCTGGCAGGTCAACGAGAAGACCGAGAACATTGGTGCCCGTCGTCTGCACACGCTGCTTGAGCGCCTGCTCGAAGAGGTGTCGTTCAGCGCCGGCGATCTGGCCAGCACCCACGATGAGAAGCCGATTCTGATCGACGCCGAATACGTCAACAGCCACCTCGGCGAATTGGCGCAGAACGAAGACCTGTCCCGTTATATCCTGTAGGTCACTTCTCCCTGTAGGAGCTGCCGCAGGCTGCGATCTTTTGACTTTGATTTTTAACAGACAAGATCAAAAGATCGCAGCCTGCGGCAGCTCCTACAGGGTGTTCCTCTAGTCGGATGACCTGCAATGACTACTATCCCCACCGACATCAAACTGCACAAAGCCTCGAAAACCCTGACGCTCACTTACGCGTCCGGCGAGGAATACACTCTGCCCGCCGAATTCCTGCGCGTGCATTCTCCCTCCGCCGAGGTCCAGGGCCACGGCAAACCAATCCTGCAATTCGGCAAGATCAATGTCGGTCTGAGCAAACTGGAACCGGCCGGTCACTACGCACTGAAACTGACCTTCGACGATGGTCACGACAGCGGCCTCTTCACCTGGGATTATCTCTACGAGCTGGGGCGACGTTATGACGCACTCTGGGCCGATTATCTGGCCGAGCTCAAAGCCGCCGGAAAAACCCGCGATCCGAACGAGTCGATCGTCAAGCTGATGCTCTAGTCCGAGCGTTGCGCTCATTAGAGGGCATTTTCTAAATTCATCTGTTTGAATGCTCCGCTTAAGTGGTCGAGGATCGGCTGCTTGCGAAAAAAATTAAACTCGGGTAACCAATGGAGCTGGCAAGTTCCCTGCAGTGCTCTACGACTGTAAAGCAGCTATGCAGAATTAACGGTCACCCGAGCAGTAGTACCTGGCATTGGCTGTGGAACTGCACAGCAGAAAACCGGGTACTCGTCTCAGGACAATGGAGCGTCGTA
Organism: Pseudomonas sp. NPDC085632; assembly: GCF_044541255.1. Classification (NCBI taxonomy): domain Bacteria; kingdom Pseudomonadati; phylum Pseudomonadota; class Gammaproteobacteria; order Pseudomonadales; family Pseudomonadaceae; genus Pseudomonas; species Pseudomonas sp. NPDC085632. Next base: position 26,160 of record NZ_JBITSX010000002.1, read on the forward strand.
GATGAGTAACAAGAATAACGATGACCTGAAGTACCAAGCCTCGGAAAACACCCTGGGGCTTAATCCCGTCGTTGGGCTACGCGGAAAGGATCTGCTGGCCTCTGCTCGTATGGTGCTGAAACAGGCCATTAAACAACCGATCCATAGCGTCAGGCACGTCACCCATTTCGGCCTCGAACTGAAGAACGTGCTGTTTGGCAAATCCGAACTGCAACCGGCTGGCGATGACCGTCGCTTCGCCGATCCTGCGTGGAGCCAGAACCCGCTCTACAAACGTTATCTGCAAACTTACCTGGCGTGGCGCAAGGAACTCCACGCCTGGATCGACGACAGCAGCCTGTCACCCAAAGACATCGCGCGCGGCCACTTCGTTATCAACCTGATGACCGAAGCCATGGCCCCGACCAACACGGCCGCCAACCCGGCTGCCGTCAAACGTTTCTTCGAAACCGGCGGCAAAAGCCTGCTCGACGGTCTCTCGCATCTGGCCAAGGATCTGGTCCACAACGGCGGCATGCCGAGCCAGGTCAACATGGGCGCGTTCGAGGTCGGCAAGAGCCTTGGTGTCACCGAAGGCGCGGTGGTGTTTCGCAACGACGTGCTGGAGCTGATCCAGTACAAGCCGATCACCGAGCAAGTCCACGAGCGCCCGTTGCTGGTGGTGCCGCCGCAGATCAACAAGTTCTACGTATTCGATTTGAGCCCGGACAAGAGTCTGGCGCGCTTCTGCCTGCGCAATAACGTGCAGACGTTTATCGTCAGCTGGCGCAACCCGACCAAGGCGCAGCGCGAGTGGGGCCTGTCGACCTACATCAATGCGCTGAAAGAAGCCGTCGACGTGGTTACCGCCATCACCGGCAGCAAAGATGTGAACATGCTCGGCGCCTGCTCCGGCGGCATCACCTGCACCGCCCTGCTCGGCCACTACGCGGCGATCGGCGAGAAGAAGGTCAATGCCCTCACGCTGCTGGTCAGCGTGCTCGACACGACGCTGGACAGCGACGTCGCCCTGTTCGTCGACGAGCAGACCCTGGAGACCGCCAAGCGCCACTCGTACCAGGCCGGCGTGCTCGAAGGCAAAGACATGGCCAAGGTCTTTGCGTGGATGCGCCCGAATGACCTGATCTGGAACTACTGGGTCAACAACTACCTGCTCGGCAACGAGCCGCCGGTGTTCGACATCCTGTTCTGGAACAACGACACCACACGGTTACCGGCGGCGTTCCACGGTGACCTGATCGAGATGTTCAAAAACAATCCACTGATCCGCCCGAATGCACTGGAAGTGTGCGGCACGCCGATCGACCTCAAGCAGGTCACGGCCGACATCTTCTCGCTGGCTGGCACCAACGATCACATCACACCGTGGAAGTCCTGCTACAAGTCGGCGCAGTTGTTTGGCGGCAAGGTCGAATTCGTGCTGTCGAGCAGCGGGCATATCCAGAGCATTCTGAACCCGCCGGGCAACCCGAAATCGCGTTACATGACCGGCGAAGAAATGGCGGCCAATGCCGATGAGTGGCAAGAGAACTCGACCAAGCACACCGATTCCTGGTGGCTGTACTGGCAGGCGTGGCAGGCCGAGCGCTCGGGCAACCTGAAAAAGGCTCCGTTGAAACTGGGCAACAAGGCGTATCCGGCGGGTGAAGCCTCGCCGGGCACTTACGTACACGAGCGGTAACTGACACACCCGGCCCAATGTAGGAGCTGCCGCAGGCTGCGATCTCTTGATTCTGTTTTTAAAATCAAGATCAACAGATCGCAGCCTTCGGCAGCTCCTACACAGGGGCGGGGTGTACTTGAAATCCACAGGGCCTGAAGCATGCCGCAACCGTTCATATTCCGTACCGTCGATCTGGATGGCCAGACCCTCCGCACGGCGGTACGCCCCGGCAAGCCTCACTTGACGCCCTTGCTGATTTTCAACGGCATCGGCGCCAACCTGGAGCTGGTGTTTCCGTTTGTCGCGGCGCTGGACCCGGACCTGGAAGTGATCGCTTTCGACGTCCCCGGTGTCGGCGGCTCGTCCACGCCTAATCGGCCTTATCGCTTTCCCGGTCTGGCCAAGCTGACCTCGCGCATGCTCGATTACCTCGACTATGGGCAAGTCAACGTCATCGGCGTGTCGTGGGGCGGCGCCCTCGCGCAGCAGTTCGCCTACGACTACCCCGAGCGCTGCAAGAAACTGGTGCTGGCGGCGACCGCTGCCGGTGCCGTGATGGTACCGGGCAAACCGAAAGTGCTGTGGATGATGGCCAGTCCACGGCGCTACATTCAGCCTTCGCACGTGATCCGCATCGCCCCGCTTATCTACGGCGGCTCGTTCCGCCGCGACCCGACGCTGGCGGCCAGCCACGCGGCGAAAGTGCGTTCGGCGGGCAAGCTCGGTTATTACTGGCAGCTGTTTGCCGGCCTCGGCTGGACCAGCATTCACTGGCTGCACAAGATCCATCAGCCGACGCTGGTGCTGGCCGGCGATGACGATCCGCTGATCCCATTGATTAACATGCGCATGCTCGCCTGGCGCATTCCCAACGCCCAACTGCACATCATCGACGACGGTCATCTGTTCCTGATTACCCGCGCCGAAGCGGTGGCGCCGATCATCATGAAGTTTCTCCAGGAGGAACGTCAGCGCGCGGTGATGCACCCGCATCCGACACCGCTCGGCGGTTAACCCCGGCGGCAGGCTTTATGCAGGCCTTTGGCAGAGAGTGCGCGGCAGGACGCCGCGCAGGCAGCAACCCGCAACAGCGTCTATGGTGTTCTGGTTCGGTGAGTGTGTTTTTGGCCTGAAGACGAAGGAGTGTTGAGTCATGCGCGACAAACCAGCGACGGGCGTGGTGCCCAGCCCCGCCGTGTTTATCAACGCACAAAGTGCGATCACCGGCCTGCGTGGGCGGGATTTGATCTCGACCTTGCGCAGCGTCGCCGCCCATGGCCTGCGCAACCCGATTCACAGCGCGAAGCATGCCTTGAAGCTTGGCGGCCAGCTGGGCCGCGTCCTGCTCGGTGAAACCCTGCACCCGACCAATCCGAACGACAGCCGTTTCGCTGACCCGGCGTGGAGCCTCAACCCGTTTTACCGGCGCAGCCTGCAGGCCTATCTGGCCTGGCAGAAGCAGGTCAAAAGCTGGATCGATGAAAGCAACATGAGCCCGGACGATCGCGCTCGGGCGCACTTCGCCTTCACCTTGCTCAACGACGCCGTGGCGCCGTCCAACACCCTGCTCAATCCGCTGGCGGTCAAGGAGCTGTTCAACTCCGGTGGGCACAGCCTGGTGCGCGGCCTCAGCCATTTATTCGATGACTTGCTGCACAACGACGGCCTGCCACGTCAGGTGACCAAACAGGCTTTCGAGGTCGGCAAGACCGTCGCCACCACCACCGGTTCGGTGGTATTTCGCAACGAAATGCTGGAGCTGATCCAGTACAAACCGATGAGCGAAAAGCAGTACGCCAAGCCGCTACTGGTGGTGCCGCCGCAAATCAACAAGTACTACATTTTCGACCTGAGCCCGCACAACAGCTTCGTCCAGTACGCCCTGAAGAACGGCCTGCAAACGTTCATGATCAGTTGGCGCAACCCGGATGTACGCCATCGCGAATGGGGCCTGTCGACCTACGTCGAAGCGGTAGAAGAAGCGATGAACATCTGCCGGGCGATCACCGGCGCCCGCGAGGTCAATCTGATGGGCGCTTGCGCTGGCGGGCTGACCATCGCCGCCCTGCAAGGGCATTTGCAGGCCAAACGACAACTGCGGCGGGTTTCCAGCGCAACCTATCTGGTCAGCCTGCTCGACAGTGAAATCGAAACCTCGGCCACGCTGTTCGCCGACGAACAAACCCTCGAAGCCGCCAAGCGCCGCTCCTATCAGAAAGGCGTGCTCGACGGTCGCGACATGGCCAAGGTCTTCGCCTGGATGCGCCCCAACGATTTGATCTGGAGCTACTTCGTCAACAATTACCTGCTGGGCAAAGAGCCGCCGGCCTTCGACATTCTCTACTGGAACAACGACAACACCCGCCTGCCCGCCGCGTTTCACGGCGATTTGCTGGACTTCTTCAAGCACAACCCGCTGACCCATCCGGGCGGGCTGGAAGTGTGCGGCACGCCGATTGATCTACAGAAAGTTACCGTCGACAGCTTCAGCGTTGCCGGCATGAACGACCACATCACCCCGTGGGACGCGGTGTATCGCTCGACCCTGCTGCTCGGTGGCGAGCGACGCTTTGTGCTGTCCAACAGCGGCCATGTGCAGAGCATCCTCAACCCGCCGAGCAATCCGAAAGCCGCGTACGTCGAGAACGGCAAAATGAGCAGCGACCCGCGTGCCTGGTACTACGACGGCAAACACGTCGACGGCAGTTGGTGGCCGCAGTGGCTGGAATGGATTCAACAGCGCTCCGGCGCCCAGCACGACACCTCGTTCACCCTCGGCAACCCGAACTATCCACCGATGGAGGCCGCACCCGGTACCTACGTGCGCGTGCGCTGACGCTTAACCGAACTTTTCTAAGAAGACTGGATGAAAACCCGCGACCGGATTCTCGAATGTGCTTTGCAACTGTTCAACGAAAAGGGCGAGCCGAACGTCTCCACCATGGAGGTCGCCAACGAAATGGGCATCAGCCCGGGCAACCTTTACTACCACTTCCATGGTAAGGAACCGCTGATTCTCGGGTTGTTCGAACGCTTCCAGAATGAACTGGCGCCACTGCTCGATCCGCCGGCAGATGTGGAACTGGCGCCGGAAGATTACTGGCTGTTTTTGCATTTGATCGTCGAGCGGTTGGCGCAGTACCGCTTTCTGTTTCAGGACCTGTCGAACCTGGCCGGGCGATTGCCGAAACTGGCCAAGGGGATTCGACATTTGCTCAACGCGCTGAAGCGCACGCTGGCGTCGTTGCTGGCGCGGTTGAAGGCGGGGGGGCAATTGGTCAGTGATACGCAGGCGTTGGGGCAGTTGGTTGAGCAGATCACCATGACGTTGCTGTTTTCGCTGGATTATCAGCGGATTCTGGATCGTGAGGGTGAGGTGAGGTTGGTTGTGTACCAGATCATGATGCTGGTGGCGCCGCATCTACTGCCGCCGGTAAAAGTCGCCACCGAACGTATGGCCCTGCAATACCTCGAAGACCACGAGTGAAATCAAAAGCCCCTCACCCTACCCCTCTCCCGGAGGGAGAGGGGACTGATTGGGGGATATTCGGGAATTACGCCGACGTGAAAACCAAGCGCTGAATCCATAATCGACTCGATCTTTCAGGTCGATGTATAGCGTCAGACACCTCGGTCGGCTCCCTCTCCTTCCGGGAGAGGGCTGGGGTGAGGGTACGCTTTTAAAAAGCACAAACAAAAACGCCCGACCTTCGCAGGCCGGGCGTTTTGTTTTGCCCTGATAAATCAGGACTGACTGGTTGGCGTCGACGGCGTCGATGCAACAGTCGGGGTAGCCGCCGGAGTCGGTGCGGCGGCGGAGTTCGACGCGCTCACCGGAGCTGCCGGGGTGGCCGGCTTGGCTGCAGCAGGTGCTGCTGGCTTCGGCGCAGCGGCTTTCGGCGCGGCCGGTTTTTTCACTGCCGGTTTTTTCGCTGCTGCCGGTTTCGCCGCAGGCTTGGCAGCCGGTTTGGCGGCAGCGGTTTTCGCGGCTGGCTTGGCGGCAGGTTTTGCTGCAGTTTTGGCCGCAGGTTTCGCTGCCGGTTTCGCAGCGGCTTTGGCGGCAACCGGTTTGGCTGCTGCTTTTGCTGCTGGCTTGGCGGCAGCAGTTTTCGCAGCCGGTTTAGCCGCGGCTTTTGCAGCGGGTTTAGCCGCCGCTTTGGCCAGTGGCTTGGCAGCGGATTTTGCTGCTGGTTTGGCCGCCGCAGTTTTCGCTGCCGGTTTTGCCGCTGCGGTTTTCGCCGCCACAGGCTGAGCTTTCAGACCGGTAAGCTTTTCGATCTGTTTGGTCAGCGTGTCGACCTTGCTGTTGAGCGCTTTGACTTCATTGCGGCTCGGTACGCCCAAGCGCGAAATCGCGCTGTTCAGGCGCTTGTCGAAAGCCCCTTCCAGCTCGTCCCACTTGCCCAGTGCGCGATCTTTCACGCCGCTGATGCGCGACTTGGCCGAAGAAGCCGAGTCCTTGGCGGCATCGACTTTTTTGCCGACTGCGGACTTGGTGAGCTTCTCGGCTTTCTCGCCGTCTTTGACCAATGTATCGAAGAGCTTGCTGCCGTCAGTGTCGATCTTCGAGTACACGCCTAAACCAGCCAGCCAGATTTTGCGGGAGTAGTCTTCGACTTTCCCGATCCACGAGCTGCCTTCTTTATCGGTGTTCTTTTTACCAGCCATCCCGTTCTCCTTAAGATTTACGCGCGACGCGTTCGAGCAATGCCGTCAGCTCATCGAGCTTAGCAGAGAGTGTCTCAACGTCATGTTTAGACGGAATGCCGATACGATTCAAGGCGCTTGCGACACGGGAGTCGAACGCCTTCTCGACCTTGTCGAGCTGAACTTCGACACGACCTTTGAAAGAGCTCACTTCGCTCTTGGCTTCATCGATCTCGGCGTTGGCCGCTTCGAGTTTTTCGGTGACGGCTTTTTTGCCTTTCTTTTCAACAGTTTGACCAGCCTTGATCAGCTCTTGAAAGTACTCGCTGCCCTCTTGGCCGACCTTGGCGTAGGCACCCAGGCCTGCCAGCCAGATCTTGCGGGCATAGGATTTGACGTCGCTCAGAGCAGAAGTCGAAGCGTCGATTTTTTTCTTCAAAATAACTTTGGCCATGGTGCACCTCACGCGCAGAAGGTTTGAGGAACTGCCCGGGAAAGTGTCGGGCTCAGGCACAAAGTAGGCAGAAAAATTAGAAACGGCACCCTAACAACTGACATGAATCGGTGGTGCCTGAATGAAAAGACCGCAGCCTTCGGCAGCTCCTACAGGGGAATGTGTATCTCTGTAGGAGCTGCCGAAGGCTGCGATCTTTTGATGTTCAGACCAGAGCTTTATCGAGGGCTTTCTCGATCTCGGCTTTGATCATGCCGCTCATGGCCGACATCATGATGCCCAGTTCCACATCGACCTTGATCGAATCGTCCGCCACATGCACCGCGCCTTTCACGCCCGAGCGCTTGAGGTTCAGCGTGTCGCCCGACCATTGCGGCTCCAGGCCATATTGCTCGGAGAGTTTCTGCGCCAGCTTGTCGGCCTTCTCGCGGGCGGCTTCCTTGCCCAGGCTGTGGGCACGCTCAACAGTGATTTTGGCCATTACATGACTCCTGATTTAAAAAGATGTACCGGTAAATCTTGACCGCCGCTGCGGCAAATCGTCCCGAAGGTTGCCCATCTTACCTTTAGCCATTCCAAGACAAAGCATGGCTTGGGGATTAGAATGTCGCGCATTCTCTTTTGGTGACAGCGATATGACTGATCAGCGCAAAGGCAGCGATGCCGAACCCACCACTCACTTCGGCTTAATAAACGTTCCGGAAAGCCAGAAAGCGGAAAAAGTCGCTGAAGTTTTCCACTCGGTAGCCGCCAAGTACGACCTGATGAACGACCTTCTGTCGGGCGGCATGCACCGTCTGTGGAAGCGTTTCGCGATCGAACTGTCGGGCGTACGCAGCGGTAACCGCGTCCTGGACATCGCCGGCGGTACCGGTGACCTGACCAAAAAATTCTCGCACCTGGTCGGCCCGACCGGTCAGGTGGTCTTGGCTGACATCAACGAATCCATGCTCAAGGTCGGTCGTGACCGCCTGCTGGATCTGGGTGTCGCCGGCAACGTCGAGTTCGTTCAGGCGGACGCCGAAAAGCTGCCGTTCCCGGACAACCATTTCGACTGTGTGACCATCGCCTTCGGCCTGCGCAACGTGACGCACAAAGAAGACGCCCTGCGTTCGATGCTGCGCGTGCTCAAGCCTGGCGGTCGCCTGCTGGTGCTGGAATTCTCCAAGCCAACCAACGCGCTGATGTCGAAAGCCTACGACGCCTATTCGTTCGCCTTCATGCCGCTGATGGGCAAGCTGATCACCAACGACTCGGAAAGCTATCGCTACCTGGCCGAATCGATCCGCATGCACCCGAATCAGGAAACCCTGAAGTCGATGATGGTCGACGCCGGTTTTGACCGCGTGACCTATCACAACATGACCGCAGGCATCGTTGCCCTGCACCGTGGCATCAAGCCCTGATGTTGCTTACCGGGCTGCTCGCCAGCGTTGAACTCGGCCTCAACCGGGTGCTGCGTCTCGACAGCACGGCGCTGCCGCGGCTGGCGCATTTGACCGGCAAGGTGATTGCCGTCGACTGCCGCAGCCCGGCGCTGCAACTGTTCATATTGCCGAGCGACGAAGGTCTGATGCTGGCCTCGCACTGGGAAACCGGTGTCGACTGCACCCTGCGTGCGCCGGCCTCCAGCCTGGTCAAACTGGCCGTGAGCAAAGACAAGACCGCGGTGTTGCACGCCCCGGAAGTCGAACTCGATGGCGACAGCAGCGTGTTGCTGGAGCTGGCCGGTGTGCTGCAGGATCTTGAGCTGGACTGGGAGTACGAACTCTCGCGCTGGCTGGGACCTGTCGCCACGCAACTGGTCGGTGGCCATCTGCGCAGCCGCGCGCGCTGGTATCAACAAGGATTTGCCAGCCTCAACCAGAACCTCGCCGAATACCTCGCCGAAGAATCGCGCACCCTCGTCGGGCAGCGCGAAGCCGAAGCGCGGTTCAGCGAACTGGACCGGATCAAACTTGATCTGGAACGTCTCGAGGCGCGTTTCGAGCGCCTTTCCCGATCCCTCGACCCAAGCGATAACGCATGAAGCTGCTTGCCGTCCGCCGTCTGTTGCGCATCCAGCGCGTCGTGATCCGCTACCGCCTCGATGACCTGCTGTTCGATCTGCCGCTGCCCTGGTTCCTCCTCGCGCTGCGCTATGTGCTGCCGTGGCGCTGGTTCCCGCGCAAGCCGCTGGATCTGAGCCGGGGCGCGCGTTTGCGTCTGGCGTTGCAGGATCTCGGGCCGATCTTCATCAAGTTTGGGCAGATTCTCTCGACCCGCCGTGACCTGCTGCCGGAAGACATCGCCGATGAGCTGATGCGCTTGCAGGATCGCGTGCCGCCGTTCGATTCGCAGCTGTCGATCAAGCTGATCGAAGAACAGCTCGGCAAGAAGATCAGCGACGTGTTCAGCCGTTTCGACGTCGAACCGCTGGCCTCGGCCTCGGTGGCGCAAGTGCATGCCGCGCAGTTGAAAACCGGCGAAGAAGTCGTCGTAAAGGTCATACGCCCGGGTCTGAAGCCGATCATTGCGCAGGATCTGGCGTGGCTGTTCATCCTTGCTCGCGCTGCCGAGAAAGTGTCTGCCGACGCGCGTCTGCTGCACCCGGTCGACGTGGTCCAGGACTACGAAAAAACCATTTACGACGAACTCGATCTGCTGCGCGAGGCGGCCAACGCCAGCCAGTTGAAGCGCAACTTCGAAGGTTCGCCGCTGCTCTATGTGCCGCAAGTCTATTGGGACTGGTGCCGGCCGAAAGTGCTGGTGATGGAGCGCATCTACGGCATTCAGGTCACCGATCTGGCGACCCTCGCCGACCAGCGCACCGACATGAAAATGCTTGCCGAGCGTGGCGTGGAGATTTTCTTCACCCAAGTATTCCGCGACAGCTTCTTCCACGCCGACATGCACCCGGGCAACATCTTCGTCAGCACCGTCAATCCCTGGAGTCCGCAGTACATCGCGATCGACTGCGGCATCGTCGGCAGCCTGACCCCGGAAGACCAGGATTATCTGGCGCGCAACCTGTTCGCCTTCTTCAAGCGTGACTACCGGCGTGTGGCGCAATTGCACATCGATTCCGGCTGGGTGCCGGCAGAAACCAAACTCAACGAATTCGAAGCGGCGATCCGTACCGTGTGCGAACCGATCTTCGAAAAACCGTTAAAAGATATTTCATTTGGCCAGGTGCTGATGCGCCTGTTCCAGACCGCACGGCGCTTCAACATGGAAGTGCAGCCGCAACTGGTGCTGCTGCAAAAGACCCTGCTGAACATCGAAGGTCTCGGCCGTCAGCTGTATCCGGATCTGGACCTGTGGAACACCGCGCAGCCATTCCTCGAACGCTGGATGCGCGAGCGTGTGAGCCCGAAAGCCTTGCTCGGCAACGTGCAGAGCCAGTTCGAACAACTGCCGCATCTGGCCAACATGGCCCGCGATCTGCTCGAACGCATGTCGCAACCGCACGCCTACGACCCGCCGCCACCGTGGCATAAACGCAAGGACGACTGGTTCCTGCGCCTGCTTGGTTGCTCGCATCTGGCCGGCGGGGTGATCCTCGCCATCGGTGGCCCGCTGCATGAACTGGGGCATTGGCCGGCCGGAATCATGGTGGCAGTCGGCTTGTATCTGGTCGTTCGCCGATAGCACGAATCAGCTGCAAGTTATAAGCTGCGAGCTGCAAGCCTGACGATACTGGAACACCGCAATCTGCTTTTACTTGCAGCTTGAAGCTCAAAGCTTGTAGCTGCGTTTCGGGAATTGAAGATGAAAAACTGGCTGGACGAGATCAAGTGGGACGCTGATGGCCTGGTGCCGGCGATTGCCCAGGATCACAAGACCGGACGCGTGCTGATGATGGCCTGGATGAACCGCGAAGCGCTCGAACTGACCGCTGCGGAAAACCGTGCAATCTACTGGTCACGTTCCCGTGGCAAGCTGTGGCGCAAGGGCGAAGAGTCCGGCCATGTGCAGACCTTGCATGAGATGCGTCTGGACTGTGACGCCGACGTGATCATCCTGATGGTTGAACAGATCGGCGACATCGCTTGCCATACCGGCCGTCAAAGCTGCTTTTACCGGGTCTTCGAAAACGGCGACTGGAAGACAGTCGACCCGGTTCTGAAAGACCCGCACGCCATTTATTCCGCAGGACACAAACATGAGTGACACCCTGACCCGCCTCGCTCAGGTGCTTGAAGAGCGCAAGGGCGCCGCTGCCGACAGCTCATATGTAGCTAGTCTGTATCACAAGGGCCTGAACAAGATTCTGGAGAAAGTCGGCGAAGAGTCGGTCGAAACCATTATTGCCGCCAAGGACGCCGCGATCAGTGGCGACTGCAGCGATGTGATCTACGAGACCGCCGACCTGTGGTTCCACAGCATGGTCATGCTCGCCCAACTGGGGCAGCATCCGCAGGCCGTGCTGGATGAACTGGATCGTCGCTTCGGCCTGTCCGGACACGTCGAGAAAGCCTCGCGTCCGTCCGCCTGAACAATTTTTAGAGAGGAACAGCAACATGGGCATTTTTGACTGGAAACACTGGATCGTCATTCTGGTTGTCGTGGTGCTGGTGTTCGGCACCAAGAAACTGAAAAACCTCGGCACCGACGTCGGCGAGTCGATCAAGGGCTTTCGCAAAGCCATGAACGACGACGAGAAACCGGCCGCTGATCCAACCGTGACGCCTGCGCAGCCGGTGCCACCGGTGCAGCCGCAAGCCACCGCTCAGGCTAACCCGCCGCACACCATCGACGTGCAGGCGCAGAAAGTCGAAGAGCCGATCCGCAAAGACGTGTGAGCACTGACTAATGTTTGGTATCAGCTTCTCTGAACTGCTGCTCGTCGGCCTCGTCGCCCTGCTGGTGCTGGGCCCCGAGCGTCTGCCGGGCGCTGCGCGCACCGCTGGCCTGTGGGTCGGACGGCTGAAGCGCAGCTTCAACGCGATCAAACAGGAAGTTGAACGTGAAATCGGTGCCGACGAAATACGTCGGCAACTGCACAACGAGCACATTCTGTCGCTGGAGCAGGAGGCGCGGAAGATTTTCAATCCGGTTCAGCAGGAGCCGACGCCGGTTGAAGTCGAACATGTCGGGCAGCAGACGATTCATGCGCCAGCTGCGCCCGCTGTAGCCGCACCTGCTGCCGTTGTAGCACCGACAGAACCGGCAGCCGTAGAAACTTCGGTTGAACACGTAGCCCCGACCGCCGCGCCGATCCAACCAGCGCCTCACGACCCAACATTGCCGCCGCGAGCCCCATGAGCGATCTCCCCGAAAACGACCAGCACATGCCGCTGGTTTCGCACCTCACCGAGTTGCGCACCCGCCTGCTGCGTTGTGTGGCGGCGATCTTCATCATCTTCGCCGGGCTGTTTGCGTTCACCCAGCAGATCTACACCTTCGTCTCGACGCCGCTGCGCCAGTACCTGCCGGTCGGCGCGACAATGATCGCCACCGACGTGTCGTCGCCGTTCCTGACGCCACTGAAGTTGACGATGATGGTTTCGCTGTTCCTCGCGATCCCGGTGATCCTGCATCAGATCTGGGGCTTTATCGCGCCAGGTTTGTACAAACATGAGAAACGCATCGCCGTGCCGTTGCTGGTGTCGAGCATTCTGCTGTTCTACACCGGCATGGCGTTCGCCTATTATTTCGTGTTCCCGCTGATCTTCAAGTTCTTCGCCGCAGCCACCCCGGCCGGCGTGGAAATGATGACCGACATCGCCAGTTACCTCGATTTCGTCATGACGCTGTTCTTCGCCTTCGGCGTGGCGTTCGAGATCCCGGTGGCCGTGGTGCTGCTGGTATGGATCGGCGTGGTCGACGTCAAATACCTGAAGAAAATCCGCCCGTACGTGATCATCGGCTGCTTCGTGGTCGGCATGATCCTGACGCCGCCGGACATTTTCTCGCAGACCTTGCTGGCCGTGCCGATGTGGATGCTGTTTGAAATCGGCATTCTGTTCGGCGGTTTGATCAGCAAGCGCGAACGTCCGGACGAGAACCCGGCCGACGATCACAACGACCAGCCGCCAGCGACCCAGGCATGAACCTGCTGTTGCTCGAAGAGGCCGATTTCATTGCGGCCGACCGTGTGGTGCTGCGTGATCGCCGCTTGACGCACATGCAGGAGGTTCACCGTTCGGAAGTCGGTGACAGCCTGCGCGTCGGCCGCATCAACGGACTGATGGGTTCCGCTGAGTTGCTGCGCCTCGAAGCGGGTGAAGCCGAATTGCGCGTCAGCCTCGATCAGCCACCGCCAGCCAAGCTGCCATTGACCTTGGTACTGGCGCTGCCGCGTCCGAAGATGCTCCGTCGGGTGTTTCAGACGGTGGCGACCATGGGCGTGTCGAAGGTGATTCTGGTCAACAGTTATCGGGTCGAGAAGAGCTTCTGGCAAACGCCGTTTCTTGAGCCTGAGGCGATTCGCGACAATTTGATCCTCGGCCTCGAACAGGCCCGCGACACCGTGTTGCCGGAAATCATCATCGAAAAGCGCTTCAAGCCTTTCGTTGAAGACCGGCTGCCGGCGATTACCGAAGGCACTCTCGGTCTGGTCGGCCATCCCGGCAACTACCCGCCGTGCCCGCGCGCGCTCAGCGAACCGGTGACACTGGCCATCGGCCCTGAAGGCGGCTGGATTCCTTACGAAATCGATCTGCTCGCCAAGTCCGGCCTGCAACCGGTGCAACTGGGCGAACGTATCCTGCGCGTCGAAACCGCCGTCACCGCCCTGCTCGCCCGCCTCTTCTAACCAAACACCGCTCCCCTGTAGGAGCTGCCGAAGGCTGCGATCTTTTGATGTTGTTTTTTAGAAGCAAGATCAAAAGATCGCAGCCTCGTTCCACTCGACAGCTCCTACACGATGGCGGCGTCTCGGATAAATGGTGTTACAGATTGCCATCATTCGGCCGATACCCTCCCCATAAGTCCAATTAGTGGTCGGGGAGTCGTCGCATGTACCGTTGGTTAGCCGAGAATCTTGGGAACGTCAGCGTCAAACGCAAGCTGGGAATCGGTTTCGGCCTGGTGCTGTTGCTGACACTGTTGATCACCTTCACCGGCTGGACCGGCATGAGCGGCATTATCAGCCGTGGTGACAAGCTCGGTTTTATCTCCAGCCTCAATGAGCTGACCAAGGACCTGCGCCTCGCGCGTCTGGACTACGAAGCACGCCGTGGCGAACAAGGCCCGGGCGCGGTCACCGATCTGCTCAACAAACTCGACAGCGGCCTGCAAACCGCGCGCAGCCTGATTGAACAGCCGTCCGACGCGGCGATGGTCGATCAACAACTGGCCGCCGTTGCCGAATACAAACGCGCTTTTGCCGACATGACCCAAGCCACCGTGCAGCGCGAAGACGCCCGCAGCAAGCTTGGCGCGAGTGCCGACAACGCCGTGGCGAAAGTCGCGGAAGTGGAAAAATCCATGCTGGCGGGTGACAGCGTCGCGCAATTCAACAGCGTGATCGAGCTGAGCAAACTGCTGCAGCAAGCACGCTACCAAGTGCGCGGCTACACCTACAGCGGCAAGGCCGAAGCCGAGCAACCGGCGCTCGACGCCATCGACAACGCCCTGAAAAACCTCGACAGCCTGCCAGCCAAGCTGCCGGAGCAACACATTGCCAACCTGCAACAGGCCACTGATTCGATCAAAGCCTATCGTGCGGCGGTCGCTCAGTTCCGCGACTCGCAGGTCAACAACGCCAAGGCCGCAGCGCGCATGTCGACTCAGGGCGACATCCTCATCGACGTCAGCAAGAAACTCACTGAATCGCAGACCGTGGTGCGCGACACCGATGCCGCTCACGCCAAGAACATGCTGATCATCGCCACTCTGCTGGCCGTGGCGTTCGGTCTGCTGGCCGCTTGGGCGATCACTCGCCAGATCATCATCCCGCTGAACCAGACCCTGAAAGTTGCCGAGCGCGTAGCCGCCGGCGACCTGACCCACAACCTCGTTTCCCTGCGTCGCGACGAACTCGGCCAACTGCAACGCTCGATGCAGAGCATGACCCAAGGCTTGCGCGAACTGGTGGGCGGGATCAGCGATGGCGTCACTCAGATCGCCAGCGCTGCCGAAGAACTCTCGGCGGTGACCGAGCAGACCAGCGCCGGGGTCAACAATCAGAAGATCGAGACCGACCAGGTCGCCACGGCCATGAACGAAATGGCCGCCACCGTGCAGGAAGTCGCGCGTAACGCCGAAGAAGCTTCCGAAGCCGCCGTCGCCGCTGACCAACAGGCCCGAGAGGGCGACAAAGTGGTGGGCGAAGCCATCGCGCAGATCGAGCGTCTGGCCGTTGAAGTCGGTCACTCCACCGAAGCCATGGGCGAGCTCAAGCGCGAGAGCGACAAGATCGGCAGCGTCCTCGACGTGATTAAATCCGTGGCCCAGCAAACCAACCTGCTGGCCCTCAACGCCGCCATCGAGGCCGCGCGTGCCGGTGAAGCCGGGCGTGGTTTCGCGGTAGTTGCCGATGAAGTTCGCAGCCTCGCCCAGCGCACGCAGAAGTCCACCGAAGAGATCGAAGAGCTGATCGTCGGCCTGCAAAACGGCACCCAGCAAGTGGCAACGATCATGGACAACAGCCGCACCCTCACCGACAGCAGCGTTGAGCTGACCCGTCGCGCGGGCGGTTCGCTGGAAAGCATCACCCGTACCGTGTCGGCGATTCAGGCGATGAACCAGCAGATCGCGGCGGCCGCCGAGCAGCAGAGCGCGGTGGCGGAAGAGATCAACCGTAGCGTGCTGAATGTGCGGGATGTGTCGGATCAAACTTCGGCGGCGAGTGAAGAGACGGCGGCTTCCAGCGTTGAACTGGCGCGGCTGGGCAATCACCTGCAGATATTGGTGGGGCGCTTCAAGGTTTGAGGTGATTGATTTGCCTCGGTTCGCTGTGGACCGAGGTGATGCTATCGCTGGCAAGCCAGCTCCCACAGTGAAGGTGTTGAACACAAACTTTGTGATCGACTACAAACCCTGTGGGAGCTGGCTTGCCAGCGATGGCGTCCGAGAGGACGCCGCAGTTACAGAACCTGACGCAGGAAGGCCTGCGCGCGCGGATCCTTCGGTGCATCAAAGAACTCCGCCGGCGCGGCATCTTCCAGCAACTTGCCGTGATCGAAGAACAACACCCGATCCGCCACTTCCCGGGCAAAGCCCATCTCGTGGGTCACGCAGACCATGGTCATGCCTTCCACGGCCAGGTTTTTCATCACGTCCAACACCTCACCGACCATCTCAGGGTCAAGCGCCGAGGTTGGCTCATCGAACAACATCACCTTCGGCTCCATCGCCAGCGCCCGGGCAATCGCCACGCGCTGTTGCTGACCGCCGGACAAGCGTGACGGAAATTCGTTGGCCTTCTGCGCAATGCCGACCTTTTTCAGCAACTCCATCGCCTTGGCTTCGCGCTCCTTCTTGTCGCGCTTGCGCACGACTTTCTGCGCCAGGCAAAGGTTTTCCAGCACGGTCATGTGCGGGAACAGGTTGAAATGCTGGAACACCATGCCGACTTCACGGCGGTAGGCGTTGACGTCGGTTTTCGGGTCGGCCAGTTGCAGACCATCGATGCTCACCGAGCCGGAATCGAACTCTTCCAGACCATTGAGGCAACGCAGGAAGGTCGATTTGCCGGAACCCGACGGGCCGATGACCACCAGCACTTCGCCCTTGGCTACCGTGGTGCTGACGTTATCCACCGCGCGCACCACTTGCCCACGGGTGTCGAAGACTTTTACCAGATCGCGGACTTCAATCACTTTGCGCGAGCCTCCGCTCAAGCCGGCTGGCGATTTTCGACAGCGGCAGGTTGATCAACAGGTACAGACCGGCGACGCAGAACAGAATCTCGAACGGCGAAAACGAAGTGGTGATCACTTCACGGCCGCTTTTCAGCAGCTCCGTGATGGCGATCACCGACACCAGCGAGGTGTCCTTGACCAGACTGATGAACTGCCCGGCCAGCGGCGGCAGCACGCGTTTCAGCGCTTGCGGCAGTACCACATGGCGCATCGACTGGCCGGCACTCAAGCCGAGCGAGCGCGCCGCCTCGTTCTGGCCCCGCGCAATCGATTGCACGCCGGAACGGATGATCTCCGCCACGTAGGCACCAGTGAACAGCGACAGTGCGGCGATCCCGGCGAACTCGCGGGACAGGTTCATCACCGTGCCGATGAAGAAGTAGAAAATGAATATCTGCACCAGCAGCGGCGTGCCGCGTACCAGTTCGACATAGATCGTCGAGAGGTCGCGCAGGGTCGGGTTGTTCGACAGACGGCAGAGACCGGTGATCAGACCGATCAGCAACCCGAGAATCCCGGAAACGACTGACAGCCAAAGCGTCGTCCACAGTCCCCACAACAGCGGCCCTGCCGCCCAATGCCGGGTCACGCCCACGACGTCACCTTCGGCCACATCGTCGCCCTGCGCGAATTGCAGGCTGTTCTCGTCGACGGTCAGGTGCTGCTCGTCACCGGCGTCATTGCGCAGGGTGACTTGCGCGCTGCTGCCCTTGCGCACGAGTTCAGTGACGGTGGAAATGTCCGTGGCACGCTGGGTTTCTTCCGCCTGATAGGCGAAGTACTGCGGCACACGGTTCCAGCGCCATTCGTAAGACATCAGCGACGTCGCGTAATACAACGCGCCCGCCAGGCCGACCAGCACCAGCACGGTGAGGACGTGCCAGGGCCATTGGGCTTTTTTCTGTTTCATTGCAGGTTCTCGGATGATCGTTCCCACGCTCTGCGTGGGAATGCCGCTCGGGACGCGGAGCGTCACAGGATGCGTTACCACGCAGAGCGTGGGAACGATCAGCGGATGCGCGTTATTCCATGTCCTTGAGCCACTCGGTGCTCTTGAACCACTTGTCATGGATGCGATCGTAGGTGCCGTCTTCGTGGATCTGGTGCAGGAAGTTGTTGATGAAGTTGAGGCTGTCGTAGTCGCCCTTCTTCAGACCAAACGCCAATGGCTCGTAGGTGAACGGCTTGTCGAGGAACACCAGCTTGCCGGCGCCGACCTTGGTCACCGCGACCACGTTGTACGGGGCGTCGTAGATGAAGGCGTCAGCCTTGCCGTTGACCACGTCGAGCACCGCTTCCTGCTCGTTGTCGTAGCCGTGGTACTTGGCTTTGGAGATCAGCTTCTTGGCGACCATTTCGCCGGTGGTGCCGAGCTTGGAGGTGATGCGGTAGTCGGCGGTGTTCAGGTCTTTGTACGACTTGATGGTGCCTTCCAGTTCCTTGCGGATCAGCAGGGTCTGGCCGACCACAATGAACGGTTCGCTGAAGTTCAGGCGCAGGTTGCGCTCCTGAGTCAGGGTCATGCCGCTGCCGATCATGTCGAACTTGTCGGTCATCAGCGCCGGGATGATGCCGTCGTAACCGGTGGAAACCAGCTCCAGCTTGACGCCCATGGCCTTGGACATGGCTTTGAGGATGTCGACTTCGAAGCCGATGATTTCGCCGCGCTTGTTGGTCATTTCGAACGGCATGTAGGTCGGATCCATACCGACTTTCAACGTGCCGCGCTTGACCGCGTCATCGATCGCGCCAGCCTGCGCCGCGTTGACTGCAACCAGTGCCGTGACGCCGACCAGCAGCATCGACAGATACTTCTTCATCTTCAAGTCCCCAAAACCATTGCGTATGCGGCGCGAAAACCAACAGAAATGGGCCAAAAAGCCCGGGTGCGCCAATTCGGGGACGGATGCTAACGCACTCGTTTTTTTGCACAAGGTTTAATGGACGATTTGTTTAACAATCAAGATCGCTCCCCCTCACCCCAGCCCTCTCCCCCAAGGGGGCGAGGGGGAAGGGAGCAGATCGGGGAATGTTCAAAACTCGAGTTCGACTCAATATCTCAGGTCGGCGTATCTCGAACATTCAACTCGGTCAGTCCCCTCTCCCTCTGGGAGAGGGCTAGGGTGAGGGGCTTTTCAGCAGGCAAAAAAAACCCCGCAACATCGCGGGGTTTCTTCATCAGGCCGGCTGAGCCTGCAGGCTCACCGGTCGCAACGGCAGCAGCGGCGCATGCGGATCAGCTTTCACCGAAGCCCGCCACGCATCCAGCCACTCGGCATGACCTTCAGCCCAAACCTGCTCATGCAGACGCGCCAAGGCAACAGGGTCGCTCAGCAATTGCAGACGATCATGGTTGTTCAGCCCGGCCGGGCCAACCTTGATCGCGTGACGCACACGTTCCTGACGCAGCCACTCGATCGGCTCGGCCTGACCGTGACGCGAGGTTGCCAGCGAGCACGCCAAAGCGTTCTGCTGTGGGTCGACCACCGCGCGGACAAAACCGTCGTTGAGGGCGTGGTAACGATTTTCGTGGGTGTACTGATCAGTCGCCAGCAGCGCCTGTGGCGGATTGTATTCCTCAGGGATGAGGAACAGGCTCTCGTCACGGGACTTCAGACCCAGACCGACACGGCTGGAGATCACCGACACCGGGATCGACAGCATCAGCGAACCGACGATTGGCACCAGCCACCAGAGGAAGCTCGGGTTCAGCCAGATCACCAGCAGAGCCCAGCAGAAGCCCAGCAGAGTCTGCGGGCCGTGGCGTTTGACTGCTTCGCTCCATGGCGTCGAGTCGTCGTCACGTTGCGGCGAGTTCCAGGTCGCGGCCCAGCCGAGGAACGCGGCCAGGACGAAACGGGTGTGAAAAATCATCCGCACCGGTGCCAGCAGCATGGAGAACAACATCTCCAGCAGCATCGACAAGGTCACCTTGAACTTGCCACCGAACTCTTTCGCGCCCTTGGCCCAGATCAGGATGATGCTCAACA
Organism: Pseudomonas sp. NPDC085632; assembly: GCF_044541255.1. Taxonomy (NCBI): domain Bacteria; kingdom Pseudomonadati; phylum Pseudomonadota; class Gammaproteobacteria; order Pseudomonadales; family Pseudomonadaceae; genus Pseudomonas; species Pseudomonas sp. NPDC085632. The sequence continues at coordinate 45,705 of NZ_JBITSX010000002.1, forward strand.
GTTTCGGCAGGAACAGCAGCACGATGGTCGTCGAGAACAGCGCGATCGCCTTGTCCGGGTGCCATTGTGGCCACAGCGGATAAAGCTGACGTGGTTCAAGGAAGTACTGCGGCTCCATCAGTGTGTTCACCGCCAGCAGCGCGGTCGACAGCACCAGGAAGAAGAACCACAACGGCGCCGACAGGTACGACATCACGCCGGTGAGGAACACCGCGCGGTGCACCGGGTGCATGCCTTTGACCAGGAACAGACGGAAGTTCATCAGGTTGCCGTGGCACCAGCGACGGTCACGCTTGAGTTCGTCGAGCAGGTTCGGCGGCAGTTCTTCGTAGCTGCCCGGCAGGTCGTAGGCAATCCATACACCCCAACCGGCACGGCGCATCAGCGCGGCTTCAACGAAGTCGTGAGACAGAATCGCCCCCGAGAACGCGCCTTTACCCGGCAACGGCGCCAGGGCGCAGTGGTCGATAAACGGCTTCATGCGGATGATCGCGTTGTGACCCCAGTAGTGGGATTCACCCAACTGCCAGAAGTGCAGCCCGGCGGTAAACAGCGGGCCGTACACGCGGGTCGCAAACTGCTGCATACGCGCATAGAGAGTGTCCATGCCCGACGCACGCGGCGCGGTCTGGATGATCCCGGCGTCCGGCGTGGCTTCCATCAAGCGCACCAGACTGGTCAGGCACTCGCCGCTCATCACCGAGTCGGCATCGAGAACGACCATGTACTTGTAGTCACCGCCCCAACGACGGCAGAAGTCGTCGAGGTTGCCGCTCTTGCGTTTCACACGGCGGCGACGGCGACGATAGAAGATCTTGCCGAAACCTTTGGCTTCGCGGCAGACGTCCAGCCAGGCCTGTTGCTCGGCGACGCAGATATCGGTGTCGTTACTGTCGCTGAGGACGAAGAAGTCGAAGCGATCCAGATCACCGGTGGCGGCGACCGATTCGAACGTAGCGCGCAAACCGGCGAACACGCGCGGCACGTCTTCGTTGCAGATCGGCATGACCAGCGCGGTACGCGCGTCTTTGGCAATCGGCTCGTTGCCGGCGCTTTTGCCGGAAATACGGTATTTATCGTGACCGGTGAGCAACTCGAGGAAGCCCATCAACGCGGTCCAGAAACCGGCCGACACCCAGCAGAACAAAATCCCGAACAGAATCAGGATGCTGGTTTGCAGCGCATACGGCAGCACTTGCGTGGCGGTCTGCAGCAACGGCTGATGCAGGACTTCTTCCAGATCGACGAACGACCAACCCTGGTACGGCATGATGCCTTTCATGTACCAGCCAGCGACGATGGTCTGGCCAAGCATCAGCAGCAACAGAATGTAGCGACGGATCGAACCGACGGTGCGCCAGCGCGCAGCCGGCAGGACGTTCTCGTCTTTCGGCGGCTGCGGCGGGTTGGTGCGACCGGTCATACGACGCCAGCCACGCACCAGAATATTGGTGCGCCACGGCTCCGGAACGACCTTGGTGCGGCGGATCGGCGGCGTTGCCTTCAGGCTGACGCGACCGCTGGCATCAAGCACCAGCATCTCCGCTTCTTCCAGCTGTTCGGCAGTGCTCAGGATCAGACGCTTGCCCACCGAAGCCTGGGCGGCTTCGGCAGGTGCGTCGAATGTCGAGGACGACAGGCGTTCATGCAACTCGCTGAACGACTGGCAGCCCGCGAGTTCCGCGCGCTGCTCGTCGGTCATCGGCAGATGCGCCAGATACTCGGACAGAGTCTCTGGCTGTACTTGAGAGTTACTCATCGGCAGGCAACTGATAGCTCCAGGTCTCGGTCAGGACTTCTTCAGTCGGTGCCGATTCCGGTGTGGCTGGGGCCGCGTCGGCAGCAACAGGCTGCTTGGCGTCTTTGTTGGCCTTGTCCTTGGCTTCTGCCGCTGGCTTGGCGTCGGCCTGTTTGGCCTCGGCGGCCTTGGCTTCCTTATCGATTTTCTCTTGTTGCTTGGCGGCAACCTTGTCAGCCTTGGCAACGGACGAGTTGGACGCCGGCACCGATTTCGCCAGATCAGCGGTCACGACTGGTTGAACCAGTGCGGCACGCATCTCGGTCGACTTGCTCGCGTCCTTGATCTTCATCCGCAGGGTCAAGCGCCAGCCCTTGGTTTCCGGGTTGTAGCGCACGCTGTTCTCAACCAGTTCGGCGTTGTCGCCAACGCTGACTTGACTGCGCACGTCGGCATCCGGGGTCAGCGCGGCCAGCGATGGACCTTCGAAGTCGACCAGATAGGCAACGCTGCCGTCCGGCTGACGGATCAGGTTCGATTGCTTGACGTCACCGGTCGAACGCAGGGTCTGCGAAACCCAGGCGCTGTCCGGCGCGTGAATTGCCGATTCGTCCATGGTCCAGTGCATGCGGTAGGCGAAGTCCAGCGGCTGGCCCGGCTCCGGCATTTTTTCCGGGCTCCAGAACGCAACGATGTTGTCGTTGGTTTCGTCGGCGGTCGGAATTTCTACCAGATCAACGGTGCCCTTGCCCCACTCGCCCTTCGGCTCGATCCAGGCGCTTGGGCGCTTGTCGTAGCGATCGTCGAGGTCTTCGTAGTGGCTGAAGTCGCGACCACGTTGCAGCAGACCGAAACCACGCGGGTTCTCAATGCTGAAGTTGCTCACGGCCAGGTGTTTCGGGTTGTTCAACGGGCGCCAGATCCACTCGCCGTTGCCGGCATGGATCGACAGGCCGCTGGAGTCGTGCAGTTCACGACGGTAGTTGAGGACTTTCGACGGCTGGTTGGCGCCGAACAGGAACATGCTGGTCAGCGGCGCGATGCCCAGTTTGCCGACCTTGTCCCGCAGGAACATCTGCGCCTTGACGTCGACAATGGTGTCGCTGCCCGGACGCAGGATCAGACGGTAGGCGCCGGTAGCGCGTGGCGAATCCAGCAGGGCGAAGATCACTAGGTGCTTGTCGCCCGGCTTCGGCTGTTGAATCCAGAACTCGCGGAAACGCGGGAATTCTTCACCCGACGGCAGCGCGGTATCAATCGCCAGACCACGTGCCGAGAGGCCGTAGGTATGGCCCTTGCCGACAACGCGGAAGTAACTCGCGCCGAGCATGGTCATGATTTCGTCTTGCTTGTCAGCCTTGTTGATCGGGTACAGCACACGGAAACCGGCATAACCCAGCTGTTCGGTGGCTTTCGGATCGAATTTCAGGTCGCCGAAATCGAAGCGCGTCGGATCATATTTGATCTCTTCGACGGTGTTCGCCGTGATTTCGTTGATTTTCACCGGCGTATCAAAGTGCATACCCTGGTGATAGAAGGACAATTTGAACGGGGTCTTCTGATCAGCCCACTCAGCCTTTTCGGTGAGGAAGCGGATTTTCTGATAATCCGCGAACTTCATGTCGCGGAATTCGTTCGGCAGGTTGCTGCGCGGGGCTTCGAACTTCTGCCCGGCCAGTTCTTTAGCCTTCGCCGATACATCGTCAAGATTGAACGCCCAAAGCTGGCCGGCGCTGAGCAGGCACAGGAGCGCCGAACCCGCTACCAGGGCACTTCGCATGCGTTTGGCAGACATTTTTGCTGCATTACAGGGACTAACAATCACGAGCAACCCTCGCCGAAAACAGATCAATAAACCAACGGCCAGATGAAGTGCCTTTGAGATTTTCGGCAGTGAAAAGCCGACCTTCCAGAACACCCTTGCCAAGTTGGCGAGCATTGTTCCGACTCCGCTGGGGCAAAATGATTCCCCAATCGGATCCGGACAAGTCTCTACCTAAGTCAAAAATGAATCAGCGAACGCTGATCCCAGTGCGCGCGATTATCTAGTAGCCCGCATGACAACGCATCAGGGGTAACAAAGTATTTATCGCGAAAACACCCTAAAAACAGTCGAAATTTCCCAAAAAGGTGTTTCAAGCGCTTTCAGGTCTGTAACAAAAAGGTAACCGGGCCATCGTTGACCAAATGCACCTGCATATCGGCGCCGAATCTACCTGATGCCACAGTGCCATGCACCTGTTTCGCACTGCTCAATAGATAGTCGAACAATTCCTCGCCCAAGGCCGGAGGCGCCGCCGTCGAAAAGCTCGGGCGCAACCCGCTTTTGGTGTCGGCCGCCAGGGTGAACTGAGAGACCAGCAGCAACCCGCCACCGACATCGGCGAGGGACAAGTTCATCTTGCCCTCCGCGTCACTGAATACCCGATAGTTAAGCAGCTTATGCAGAAGTTTGTCGGCGCTGGCACGCGAGTCGTCGGGTTCGACCGCCACCAGCACCAGCAAACCGTGATCAACGGCGCCCACTACCGCTCCGTCTACTTCGACGCGCGCACCGCGAACGCGCTGTAAAAGCCCCTTCATGCTTCTTCAGGCGGCAGGTCGAGCAGGCGCCGGGCCATGTTGCCCGCGGCGCGCACCAGCGCATCGGTGATGCCCGGTTCAGAGGCGGCGTGACCGGCATCACGGATCACCTGCAGTTCGCTGTTCGGCCAGGCTTGATGCAATTCCCAGGCGTTGTCGAGCGGGCAGATTACGTCGTAGCGGCCGTGAATGATCACGCCCGGCAGATGAGCGATTTTGCCCATGTCGCGAATCAGCTGGTTCGGCTCAAGGAAAGCGTTATTGGTGAAGTAATGGCATTCGATCCGCGCAATCGACAGCGCGCGCTGCGGCTCGGAGAAGCGATCAACCACCAGCGGGTTCGGCCGCAGGGTCGCGGTGCGCCCTTCCCAGGTCGACCAGGCTTTGGCGGCGTGCATCTGCGCAATCTGGTCGTTGCCGGTCAGGCGTTTGTGGAATGCACTGAGCAGGTCATCGCGTTCGTCAAGCGGGATCGGTGCGATGTAATCCTGCCAGTAATCCGGGAACAGACGGCTCGCGCCGGCCTGATAGAACCACTCGATTTCCTGCGGACGGCAGAGAAAGATCCCACGCAGGATCAGACCGTGAACGCGCTCAGGGTGGGTTTGCGCGTAGGCCAGCGCCAGGGTCGAACCCCACGAGCCGCCGAACAGCACCCATTTGTCGATGCCCAGGTGTTTGCGGATGCGCTCAAGGTCGGCGACCAGATCCCAGGTGGTGTTGTTTTCCAGGCTGGCGTGCGGCGTGGAGCGCCCGCAACCGCGCTGGTCGAAGGTGACAATGCGATAGAGGTTGGGATCGAAATAGCGACGACTTTGCGCGTCGCAGCCGGCGCCGGGGCCGCCATGAATGAACACAACCGGCAAACCCTCCGGTGAACCGCTTTCGTCGACGTACAACGTATGGGTGTCATCGACAGCCAGATCGTGCCGGGCGTGAGGTTTGATCTGCGGAAACAAAGTCTGCATTGCGCGCTCCGTAAGGGGTCGAGGTCATCCCTGGGGGGACTTCTATTATTCTGCCGTTGGGCATCATAAACCCGATTTACGTCAATGAGCATGCTCCGGAGCCTGATCGTTCCCATGCTCTGCGTGGGAATGCCTCTTGGGACGCTCCGCGTCCAGTGACGCGGAGCGTCACGGGCTGCATTCCCACGCAGAGCATGGGAACGATCAAAAGATCGCAGCCTTCGGCAGCTCCTACAGGGGTGGATCAGCCGGTGTAGTGAGACTTTGCCCAGGCCAGATAGCCTTGTAGCAGTTCCTTGAGTACGACTTGCGTCGGCTCGGCCAGGTCGGCGCGATAGCGGAACGGTTCGAACTCCTCCATGTAGGTGCTCTGGCACAACTCCAGTTGCACCGCGTGGATGTTCTCGGCCGGGTTGCCGTAATGGCGGGTGATATGGCCGCCCTTGAAGCGGCCGTTGAGCACGTGGCTGTAGTTGCTGTGGCCGGCGCAGATTGCTTCGAGCTGACTGGCCAGTTGCGGATCACAACTGGCGCCGTTGAAGGTACCGAGGTTGAAGTCCGGCAGTTTGCCGTCGAACAGGTGCGGGATGATCGAGCGGATCGAGTGCGCATCGAACAGCAGCGCGTAACCGAATTCGGCTTTCAGCCGCGCCAACTCTTCTTGAAGCGTGCGGTGATACGGCGTCCAGATCTGCTCCAGATAAGTCGCGCGTTCTTCTTTCGACGGCTCGTGGCCTTCGCGGAACAACGGAATCCCGTCAAACAGCGTCGCCGGGTAGAGCCCGGTGGTAGCGCCCGCATATAACGGTTTGTCGTCGGACGGACGATTCAGGTCAATCACAAAACGCGAATACTCGGCGGCCAAGGTGCTGGCGCCCAGTTCTTCAGCAAAATCGTAGAGCTGCGGGATGTGCCAGTCGGTGTCCGGCAGGCTTTTCGCATCGGGGATCAACCCGGCTTCCACCGCAGGCGTCAGGCGCACACCGGCGTGAGGCATGCTGATCAGCAGCGGCACGCGCCCTTGTTTGAAGCTCAGAACCTTATCCACAAACGCCCTCCTACAGATTTGATTCGACGCCGTGACGCACGACGCGTTTGTCCAGATCGCCGCCGAGCCAATAGGCCAGATCCGCCGGACGATCAATATGCCAGGCCACGAAATCCGCGACCTTGCCGACTTCCAGCGAACCGTGAGTATCAGCCATGCCCAGCGCTTGCGCCGCATGGATGGTGGCGCCGGCCAAGGCTTCTTCCGGGGTCATGCGAAAGCAGGTGCAAGCCATGTTCAGCATCAGGCGCAACGACAGCGCCGGCGAGGTACCGGGGTTGAGGTCGCTGGCGATGGCGATTTTCACCTTGTGCTTGCGCAGGGCTTCCATCGGCGGCAACTGGGTCTCACGCAGGAAGTAGAACGCGCCGGGCAGCAGCACCGCGACGGTGTCGGACTCGGCCATGGCGATGGCGTCAGCCTCGTCCATGAACTCCAGGTGATCGGCGGACAACGCCTTATAGCGCGCAGCGAGGCTGGAGCCGTGCAGCGACGACAGTTGTTCGGCGTGCAGCTTCACCGGCAGACCGAGTTTTTGCGCGGCGATGAACACACGCTCGACTTGTTCCGGCGAGAACGCCAGGTATTCGCAGAACGCATCCACGGCGTCGACCAGCCCTTCGGCGGCCAGTGCGGGCAGCATTTCCGTGCAGATCAGCGCGATGTAATCATCGGCACGATCCTTGTATTCCGGCGGCAACGCATGGGCGGCGAGGCAGGTGCTGCGTACGCTGATCGGCAGCTCTTTGGCCAACCGTCGGATGACCCGGAGGATTTTGCGTTCATTGGCCAGATCGAGACCGTAGCCGGACTTCATTTCCACCGTGGTCACACCGTCGCGCATCAGGCTTTTCAGGCGTTTGGCGGCGCTGGCGAACAACTCGTCTTCAGTAGCTTCACGCGTCGCTCGCACGGTGCTGGCGATACCGCCGCCGGATGCCGCGATTTCGGCATAGCTGACGCCTTGCAGACGTTTTTCGAATTCGCCGCTGCGATTGCCGCCGAACACCGTGTGGGTGTGGCAATCGATCAGGCCGGGGGTGACCCACGCGCCCTGCAGGTCATTGACCGCCGGGTATTCGCCGGAGGGCAATTGATTGCGCGGGCCGATCCACTCGATGAGCGCACCGGACGTCACGATGGCCGCATCCTCGATGATCGAGTAGACGCCCTGCGCCATGGTTGCAACGTTGCAGTGTTGCCAGAGGGTTTTCACTGTTGGCCTCCGTTGGGGTTGGTTTGGTGGGCAGCCTTGAAAAGCCCCTCACCCTAGCCCTCTCCCGGAGGGAGAGGGGACTGACCGTGTTGTTCTGTCGAGGTGCGCCGACCTGAAAGTCTTGAGCCGAACTCAGGTCTTGAAGCTCACCGAGACCGGCGCCCTTTTCCCTCTCTCTCACAGGGACGAAAAAGGACTGACCGTGTTGTTCTGTCGAGGTACATCAACCTGAAAATCTTGAGCTGAACTCAGGCTCTGAAAACCACGAAGATCGGCTCCCTTCCCCCTCTCCCCCATGGGGGAGAGGGCTGGGGTGAGGGGGATCGATGTCAGTAACAACAAAGCTCTCCCTGAAAAAACACTTACAAACTAGGCAGCAACTTCGCTGAAACCAGCTCGGTCAAACACCGCGAAGCCAACAACTCAGTCGCCGCATTGATGTCTGGCGCAAAGAAGCGGTCCTTCTCGTAAAACGGCACTTCCTTGCGCAGTATCGCCCGTGCCTGTTCCAGCTTCGCCGAGGTCTTCAGGCCGTTACGCAGATCCAGTCCCTGCACCGCCGCCAGCCATTCCACCGCAAGAATCCCGCGGGTGTTTTCAGCCATTTCCCACAGACGCTTGCCAGCCGCCGGCGCCATCGACACGTGGTCTTCCTGGTTGGCCGAGGTCGGCAGGCTGTCCACCGAATGCGGATGGGACAGTGCTTTGTTTTCGCTGGCCAGCGCCGCAGCGGTGACCTGAGCAATCATGAAACCGGAGTTCACCCCGCCATTGGCGACGAGGAACGGCGGCAGCTGCGACATATGCTTGTCCATCATCAGCGAGATACGCCGTTCGCTCAGCGAGCCGATTTCCGCAATGGCCAGCGCCATATTGTCAGCGGCCATGGCCACTGGTTCGGCGTGGAAGTTACCGCCGGAAATCACGTCACCTTCAGCAGCAAACACCAACGGGTTGTCGGAAACCGCGTTGGCTTCCACCGCCAGCACTTCAGCGGCCTGACGGAACTGGGTCAGGCAGGCACCCATGACTTGCGGCTGGCAACGCAGCGAGTAAGGATCCTGAACCTTCTCGCAGTTCTGGTGCGAGTCCGAGACTTCACTGCGTTCACCGAGCAGATCGCGGTAAGCGGCAGCCGCGTCGATCTGACCTTTCTGGCCACGCGCCGCGTGAATACGTGCATCGAATGGCGAGCGCGAACCCAATACCGCTTCAACCGTCAGACCGCCCAGCGCCAAAGCACCGGCAAACAGGTCTTCACCTTCAAACAGACCACGCAATGCAAACGCAGTGGAAACCTGAGTACCGTTGAGCAGCGCCAGACCTTCTTTAGCCGCTAAAGTCAGCGGCCTCAGGCCGGCGACTTTCAGCGCTTCAGTAGCTTCCATCCACTCACCCTTGTAGCGCGCCTTGCCCTCGCCCAGCAGCACCAGCGACATGTGTGCCAACGGCGCCAGATCGCCCGAAGCACCTACCGAACCCTTCAACGGAATGTGCGGATACACCTCAGCGTTGATCAGCGCAATCAGCGCATCGATCACCACGCGGCGGATGCCGGAAAAACCACGGCTGAGGCTGTTGACCTTGAGCACCATGATCAGCCGCACCAGCTCATCACTGATCGGCTGGCCAACACCGGCGGCATGGGACAGCACCAGCGAGCGCTGGAGGTTTTCCAGGTCTTCGCTGGCGATGCGTGTCGAGGCCAGCAGGCCAAAACCAGTGTTGATGCCGTACGCGGTGCGATTCTCGGCGAGGATCTGCTCGACACAGGCGACGCTGGCTTCGATCTGCGCCGAGGCACTGTTATCCAGAGTCAACTTGACCGGGTTGAGGTAGACGTCACGCAGTTGGGCCAGGCTCAGTTGGCCGGGAATCAGGTTCAGCGCAGTCATTTTGTGCTCCTTTTGAGAGTTTGTTATTAACTCGCCAGACGCTCCGGAGATGTCCGTTGTCCGTCGCGTCTCGCCTTTTGGGGAGTCGCGCCTTGGCACGCTGGCGTGGGTATTGGTCAGTGCAAATTCGGTAAAACGTTGTGCGGCAGATGCGTGTTTTTCAACACGCTCGCAGCGGCAGCGATGTCCGGCGCCAGCCAGCGATCCTGATCGTAGGCCGGGACTTTTTCGCGCAGCAGTCGCCAAGCGATATCGGTGCCCGCGCCGAAGCGCAGGTCCTTGAGAAACTCAAACGCCTGCGCCGCCAGCAGGTATTCGATGGCGAGGATCTGCGTGCAGTTTTCCAGCGCGCGGTGCAGCTTCAGTGCGGCGTTGGTGCCCATGCTCAAGTGGTCTTCCTGCAGACCCGAAGTGATGTAGTTGTCGAGCACCGCCGGTTGCGCCAATTGGCGGTTTTCTGCGCACAACGATGCGGCGACGTATTGGACGATCATCATTCCGGAGTTAACCCCTGGATTTGCGACCAGAAACGCCGGCAGACCGCTGACGTGCGGGTTGACCAGACGATCGAGACGACGCTCGGCGATCGAGCCGATTTCAGCCATGGCAATCGCCAGCAAATCCGCCGCCATCGCCACCGATTGCCCGTGCGGGTTGGCTTGCGACATCACCCGGAAGTTGTCCGGAGTGCCCAGCAACAACGGGTTGTCGGTGCAGCCGTTGAGTTCGGCTTCGATTTGCTTGATCGCGTGATCGAGTTGATCACGCGCCGCGCCGTGCACCTGCGGGATCGAACGAATGCTCAGCGCATCTTGCGTGCGAATACCTTTGCTCGACGCGATCACTTCACTGCCGTCGAGCAATGCGCGCAAATTGATCCCGACTTGCTGCATGCCCGGGTGCGGTTTCAGCGCGATGATCTCGGCATCGAACGCGTCGATCTGACCGCGCTGCGCTTCGAAGCTCATGGCGCCGATGACATCGGCCCACTGCACCAGACGCGTGGCATCGGCAATCGCCAGACAGCTGAGGCCGGTCATGCACGGCGTGCCGTTGACCAGGCACAAACCGTCCTTCGCGCCGAGTTGCACCGGTTGCAGGCCCTCTTCGGCCAACGCCTGTTGCGCCGAGGTGATCTGACCGCGATAGCTGACATTGCCGACACCGAGCAGCGTGATGCCGATGTGCGCCATGTGGGTCAGGTAGCCCACCGAACCTTGCGACGGCACTTGCGGGGTGATCCCGCGATTGAGCAGCGCCAGCAGCGCTTCGACGACGCGGCGATGAATGCCGGATTTGCCGTGGCTGTAGTTGTGAATGGCGGCGCAGATGATCGCGCGGGTCTGCTCGTCGGCGAGTACCGGGCCGACGCCACAGGCGTGGCTGAGCAAGGTGTTGCGCGAGAGCTGGCTGAGTTGTTCGTCTTGCAGCGAGACGTTGGACAAACCGCCCAGGCCGGTGTTGACGCCATAGGCGCGCTCGCCGCTTTCGACGATGCGCTGGACGATGCCTTGGGCGTTTTCGATGCGCGCCCAGGTGTCGCTGGACAGCTCAAGTTGCGCGCCGTGACGGGCGACGGCAACCACGTCCTGCCAACGCAGAGGGGCGCCGGTGATAACGATTTTTTCAGCCTGGGACATCTAAAACCTCAACCGTAATATTGATGCAGCTTTACCGGCCTCATCGCTGGCAAGCCAGCTCCCACAGGATCTCCTGTGTTCACAAAATCTCTGTAGGAACTGGGCCAGCCAGCTCTCATTGTTCACACAACCCCTGTGGGAGCTGGCTTGCCAGCGATAGGGCCAGTCAGTGCACTGCATAATTCAGATCAAACCACCGCCGCCCGCCGCTGCACGAACCGGTCGACATACTCATCCGCCGGCGAATGCAGAATCTCGCGCGGCGTGCCGACCTGAATCAGGCGACCATCCTTGAGAATCGCAATCCGGTTACCAATACGCACCGCCTCATCAAGGTCGTGGGTGATGAACACAATGGTCTTGTGCAACGTCTTCTGCAGTTCCAGCAACTGATCCTGCATCTCCGCGCGGATCAGCGGGTCCAGCGCACTGAAGGCTTCGTCCATCAAGATGATGTCGGTGTCCGCCGCCAAGGCGCGGGCCAGACCAACACGCTGACGCATGCCGCCGGAGAGCTGGTGCGGGTATTTGTTTTCGTAGCCCTTCAGGCCCACGGTGTTGATCCAGTGCAGCGCACGTTCCGCGCACATCTGCTTGCTCTCGCCACGCACTTTCAGGCCGTAGGCGACGTTGTCGAGTACGGTCTTATGCGGCAACAGGCCAAAGCTCTGGAACACCATGCTGATCTTGTGCCGGCGAAATTCGCGCAGAGCGTCCATGTCGTATTGCAGGATGTCCACACCGTCGACGAGGATCGCGCCGCTGGTCGGGTCGATCAGCCGATTGAAGTGACGCACCAACGTCGACTTGCCGGAGCCGGACAGGCCCATGATCACGAAGATCTCGCCGGTGCCGATGCTCAGCGACAGGTCGTTAACGCCGACCACGCAACCGGTCTCGCTCAGCACCTGATCCTTGGTCTTGCCCTGGCCGACCATGGCCAGTGCGTCCTTGGCGCGGTTGCCGAAAATCTTGAAGACGTTTTTGACTTCGATCTTGCTCACGGTTGCGTTGCTCATTTGCTCACCTCGTGCCGTGGCCGACCGTACGCCTGAGTAATGCGGTCGATGACCACTGCGAGAATCACGATCGCCAGACCGGCCTCAAGACCACGTCCGACGTTGAGGGTCTGAATCCCCACCAACACATCTTCACCCAGGCCACGGGCGCCGATCATCGAGGCGATCACCACCATCGACAAGGCCATCATGGTGGTCTGGTTGATCCCGGCCATGATGCTCGGCAGGGCCAGCGGCAGTTGCACGCCGAACAGTTGCTGCCAGCGGTTGGCGCCGAAGGCGTTGATCGCTTCCATCACTTCGCCGTCAACCTGGCGAATGCCCAGATCAGTCAGGCGAATCAGCGGCGGCGCGGCATAGATAACGGTAGCGAAAATCGCCGGCACCTTGCCCAGACCGAACAGCATCAGCACCGGAATCAGGTACACGAAACTTGGCATGGTTTGCATGATGTCGAGCAGCGGCATCAGTACCGAACGCAGGCGATTGCTGCGTGCCGAGAGAATCCCCAGCGGGATGCCGATCAGCACCGAAATGATCGTCGCGACCATCATCAGCGCCAGGGTTTGCATGAGTTTGTCCCACAGGCCGACCGCGCCGACGAGGAACAACAAACCGACGATGACCGCAGTGGTCACCACTTTGCGCGTGGCGTGCCAGGCGATCACACCGACGATCGCCAGCATCAGCCACCACGGCGCTGCGCGCAGCAGGCCTTCAAGGTTGACGATGGCCCACAGCAGGGTGTCAGAGATGTGGCGGAACACATCACCGTAGTTGGTGACGAGCGAATCGACCCAACCGTTGACCCAGTCGGCGATGGAAAAGGTAAAGCTTTCGGGAAACATAAGCGGCTCTCAATCAGAAATCTCAATCAAGCGTTTACGGCATATCTCCCGGCCAGCCTCACGGTTGACCGGGAGGTATCGACCTACAGCGCCGCGTCGATTTTCTTGGCTGCGTCTGCACTGACCCACGCATGCCAGACCTCAGGATGTTCCTTGAGGAAGATTTTCGCCAGTTTTGGCGACTCGATACGTTCCTTGGCCATGCGGCCCAGGTTCTGGTTCAGCAGATCGATCGGCAGGTTGACCTTTTCCAGTACGGCGACCAGTTCTGGCGCCTCTTCGTGGAAGGTTTTCGACAGGCCGACCTTGATGCTCACCGACTTGTCGACGCCCGGTTTTTCTTCGAGTTTGACCAAGTCCACCTGGCCCATCAGCGGGGTTGGCGACCAGTAGTAGAACAGGATCGGCTCGCCACGCTTGTAGCTCGACAGTACTGCCGCATCCAGCGCCGGGCCGGTGCCTGGGCGGAAGTTGGTGTAGCTGCTTTCGAGGCCGTAGCTTTTCAGCATTTCGCTGTTGTCGAGTTCGCAGGTCCAGCCGGCCGGGCAATTATAGAAACGACCCTTGGAAGGCTCTTCGGCGTCCTTGAACACGGCGGCGTATTTGCCCAGGTCGGCGATGTTTTTCAGGTCCGGCGCTTTCGGTTCCAGCTTGCGCTTGGCGTCGCCTTCGATCACGTAACGCGGCACGTACCAGCCTTCCACCGCGCCGACGACCGGAGCGCCAACGCCGACGACCTTGCCGGCCTTCTCGGCCTTGTTCCAGACCTCGCTGCGGCCGACCCACTCTTCGGCGAACACTTGAATATCGTTGCTGCTCAGGGCGTTCTCCATGGTGATGGAGTTGCCCGGCAGGCTGTCGGTCTTGCAGTCGTAACCTTTCTCCAGCACCACTTGCAGCACGTCGGTCAGCAGCATGCCGCTTTCCCAGTTCAGACCGGCGAATTTCACCGGTTTGCCTGATTCGCACCAGCCGGCGGCTTGCGTCGCACCGGCACTGGCCAACAGGCCCATGGACAGCAATGTGGTCAGCAGGGTCTTGTTCGATTTCATTGTTGTGACGCTCCTAATCATGAATTGGCTTACGGCAGTCAAGAGGCATCCAGCCCTGTCCACGTCCAATCAGGCCTGCGCCGCAGCGCGACCGGCCCCGCTTGTTTTAGGTTGTACAACGCCGTTCTGCTCGACCGGCAGAACCAGTTGATCGGGTACCGCGCTGTGCCATTTTTTTGCGCACACGTAGTAGACGACGGCCGGCAGCACCAGGCCGATGATCCAGGAAATATCCACATCACCGAGGGCCGCCACCAACGGACCGGTGTAGAACTTCGTGGAGATGAACGGCAACTGCACCAGCACACCGAACACGTAGACACTGATGCCGAGCAGGTTCCAGCGGCCGTAGCGACCGTTCGGATCGGCCAGCGCCGGCACGTCATAGCGCTCACGGGTGATGCAGTAGTAGTCGACCAGATTGATCGCGCTCCAAGGCGTGAAGAACGCGAGCAGGAACAGGATGAAAGACTTGAACGCACCGAGGAACGAGTGCTGACCGAGCAACGCAATCAGAGTCGCTGCGCCAACGATCACCAGCACAAACACCAGACGCTGCAGGCGCGTGACGGTCAGGTGGCCTTTGAAACCACTGATGATGGTCGCGATGCACATGAAACTGCCGTAGGAGTTCAGCGTCGAGATGGTCACCTTGCCGAACGCGATGCTGAAGTACAGCAGCGCGGCGGTGGCACCGGTGCCGCCCAGACCGACGATGTAGGCGACTTCGTGACCGGCGAACTGGCCGTTGGAGGAAGCCGCAGCGAACACGCCGAGGATCATCGCCACTTGCGCGCCGACCACTGAACCGGCGCCAGCGGCGAAGAAGGTTTTGACCGCCGAGGTGTTGCTCGGCAGGTAACGGGAATAGTCAGCCACGTACGGGCCGAAAGCGATCTGCCAGGAAGCCGCGAGCGACACCGCGAGGAGGAAACTGCTCCAGCTGAAGTGACGGATTTGCAACAGTGCACCAACGTCTACCTGACTGATCAGACGGCTGAACAGATAAACGAAAGCGATCACGCCAATGACGCTGGCGACACGGCCGATCCAGTGGATCACCCGATAACCGAGCACCGTGACCACCACAATGACACTGGCGAAAAGCAGGATGCCGACGGTGTCGCTGACGCCAAACAACTGGCCCAGCGCCTGGCCGGAAAGTACCGTGCCCGTCGCGGTGAAACCCAGGTACATCAGGCACACCAGGACGATCGGGATCGCCGCGCCATACACGCCAAACTGCACGCGACTGGAGATCATCTGCGGCAAACCCAGTTTCGGGCCTTGCGCGGCATGCAGCGCCATCACCCCGCCGCCGAGCAGTTGACCGATCAACAGACCGATCAACGACCAGAACACATCACCGCCCAGCACCACGGCCAAGGCCCCGGTGACGATCGCGGTGATTTGCAGGTTGGCACCCATCCACAGGGTGAACTGGCTAAACAGACGACCGTGTCTTTCCGCTTCCGGGATGTAGTCGATCGAACGCCTTTCGATCAACGGTTTGTTGCCTGCACGATCGGTGTTAACAGCCATGATTCAACCTCTGTGGATTGTTAGATTCTCTGTAGGAGCTGCCGCAGGCTGCGATCTTTTGATCTTGAAAAAACCAACATCAAAAGATCGCAGCCTGCGGCAGCTCCTACAGGGGTTTTGCATTTATTTGCCAGTAATCATCGGCAGGTTCAGGCCCTGTTCCTTGGCGCAGTCGATGGCGATCTGGTAACCGGCATCGGCGTGACGCATGACACCGGTCGCCGGGTCGTTGTGCAGCACGCGCGCAATGCGCTCGGCCGCTTCGTCCGTACCGTCGCAGACAATCACCATGCCCGAGTGCTGCGAGAAGCCCATGCCGACGCCACCGCCGTGGTGCAGGGAAACCCAGGTCGCGCCGCTCGCGGTGTTCAGCAGAGCGTTGAGCAGTGGCCAGTCGGACACGGCGTCGGAACCGTCCTGCATCGATTCGGTTTCACGGTTCGGGCTGGCGACCGAGCCGGAGTCGAGGTGGTCACGACCGATCACGATTGGTGCCGACAGCTGGCCGCTGCGGACCATCTCGTTGAAGGCCAGACCAAGCTTGGCGCGCAGGCCCAGACCGACCCAGCAGATACGGGCCGGCAGACCCTGGAAGCTGATGCGCTCGCGGGCCATGTCCAGCCAGTTGTGCAAGTGCGCGTCGTCCGGGATCAGCTCTTTGACCTTGGCGTCGGTTTTGTAGATGTCTTGCGGATCACCGGACAGCGCCGCCCAACGGAACGGGCCGATACCACGGCAGAACAGCGGACGGATGTAAGCCGGTACGAAACCTGGGAAGTCGAACGCGTTTTCGACGCCTTCTTCCTGCGCCATCTGACGGATGTTGTTGCCGTAGTCGAAGGTTGGAATGCCTTGTTTCTGGAATTCCAGCATCGCCTTGACGTGCACGGCCATCGACTGCTTGGCGGCTTTGATCACAGCGGCCGGTTCGGTCTTGGCGCGGGCGCGGTATTCGTCCCAGGTCCAGCCGGCAGGCAGGTAACCGTTGAGCGGATCGTGGGCGCTGGTCTGGTCGGTGACCATGTCCGGACGCACGCCACGCTTGACCAGTTCCGGGAGGATTTCTGCGGCGTTACCCAGCAGCGCGATGGAAATCGCTTTGCCTTCCTTGGTGTATTTGTCGATGCGCGCCAGAGCGTCGTCGAGATCTTTCGCTTGCTCGTCGACGTAACGGCTTTTCAGGCGGAAATCGATGCTGACCTGTTGGCATTCGATGTTCAAAGAGCAAGCGCCAGCCAGGGTTGCAGCGAGCGGTTGTGCGCCGCCCATGCCGCCCAGACCTGCGGTCAGGACCCACTTGCCGGTGAGGTTGTCGTTGTAGTGCTGGCGACCGGCTTCAACGAAGGTTTCGTAGGTGCCCTGGACGATGCCCTGGCTGCCGATGTAGATCCAGCTGCCGGCGGTCATCTGGCCGTACATGGCCAGGCCTTTGGCGTCGAGCTCATTGAAGTGTTCCCAGCTCGCCCAGTGCGGGACGAGGTTGGAGTTGGCGATCAGTACGCGCGGGGCGTTGCTGTGAGTCTTGAACACGCCGACCGGCTTGCCGGATTGCACCAGCAGGGTCTCGTCGTCGTTCAAGTTGGTGAGGCTCTCGACGATTTTGTCGTAGCACTCCCAGTTACGCGCGGCGCGACCGATACCACCGTAGACCACCAACTCTTTCGGGTTCTCGGCGACTTCCGGGTCGAGGTTATTCATCAGCATGCGCAGCGGCGCTTCGGTCAGCCAGCTCTTGGCGGTCAGCTTGTTACCGCGGGCGGCACGGATTTCAACATTGCGAACCTTGGTAGGTTTCTGGGTATTGTCAGTCACGAAAAAGACTCCTCAGCGATCAATTCAAACCAACCCTGGCAGTGGGCAAGCAGCCTGTGCGCTTCGCTGCGCGACAAGCGAATCAGTGGACGCTGCGGAGAGTCTCGAGCGACTCATACGCATACGTCTTTACTTGTACATACAAGCATATGCAATCAAACGGCCAACTTGTTGGAGGGGTGTTCAAGAAAAAACGCGGGCGAGGCTGGAGAGCGCCTGAATCAAGGGTTCGGGCGCGAATAAAATTTTTCGGGGGTATTGATTGAGAGGTTTAGGGATTGTTACGAAAGCGAGGTTTTGCGCCACGCTGGGGCGTTCGGTAACAAGTTGGTGCGTGGGTTGGGAACACCCCAAAAGCAAAAGATCGCAGCCTTCGGCCGCTCCTACAGTGGGATTGATGTACACCCTGTAGGAGCTGCCGAAGGCTGCGATCTTTTACGATTTTTGAATCAGCGCGCCGTCAGCTCAATGACACAGCAAGCGGCATTGGTGGAGACGGCAACCAGTCCGACGTTAACGTCCAGTTGCAGACAATCATGGCGACCGAGCTGCGAAACACTGTCACCAACCTGCACTTGCAGCAACTCACTGACACTGAACACCAACACGGTCCCCGCCGAGCTGAAGAACCGCTGTTCACCATCCAGCCACTGCAACCGCGCGCTGTAACGCTGCGGCGCGTAGATCAGATTGAAGTCACGAATCGCGCCGCCGAGCAGCGTGCACGAAACCTGACTTTCGCCGCTGAAGGCAAACGGGTCGAGCGGTAACAATGGCCGCGTATCGTCGCCATCAACGCACAGGGTCATGCCGTCACCCTGTAACACCGTTATCACTCGCTGGTAACTGGCGAAGGTGGAGAAACCGCCGGACTCGGCGATGTCGGCAATCGACAGGCGCCAGCCAAAACCGTCCAGACCGGCGCCCGCATCACGGGTGATTTCTTCAGTGCTGCCACCGCCGTTTTTCCACGGCATGCGCGGGTAGCCTTCGGCGCGTAAAACCTTCAAACCATTCATTTGTGAAAGCGTCCTTCCAGACGATGACGAGAACCGGGATGGATCAGACGAGCAGCGGTCACCGGCTGACGCCCCGACCACGTGCGACGACGAATCAACAAGCAAGGCTCGCCCTTTTCGATCTGCAACAACTTGCACTCGGACGATTCGGCAAGGATCGCTTCAACCACGTGCTCGCCTTCGGTCAGCGGCGCGACCTGGTTCAAATAGGCGTACGGCGTTTGCAGAGTGAAGTCCTGCTTGAGGTATTCCGGGGCGACCAGCGCGTTGACGAAACGGTCTTCGATTTGCACCGGAATGTCGTTTTCGTAATGCACGATCAGCGAGTGGAACACCTTCTGCCCTTCACGCATGTCCAGCGCCAGCGCGCGCTCGGAACCGGCGGCCTCTTCTTCGAGGGTGATGACCTGGCAAGTGTGGCGATGGCCACGGGAAGCGATTTCGTCAGCGATGTTGTGCACTTCGAACAGCGCGGACTGGCTCTTCGGTTCGGCGACAAACGTGCCGACGCCTTGCATGCGCACGAGCAGGCCGTCGGCGGTCATCTCGCGCAAGGCGCGGTTGATGGTCATGCGGCTGAAACCGAGTTGATTGACCAGCTCGCTTTCGGACGGCACGCGGTAATGCGGCGGCCAGTTTCCGCTGTCGATCTGCTGGGTGATCATCTGTTTGACGCGAGCGTACAAGGGCGCCGGACTGTCGCCCATGTTCGCGGCCAACGGGGAGACTGGAGGCGGAGTCGGCACGGTTGATCCCTGTTCATTGGATGAAAGTGGCTAGCTTGCCGGAGTTTACCGGGCAGGCAAACGTCTGTATATGTATATACAAATAACACACGATGGGGTGCTGAACCATGTCCGCCTTCTTTGCCGAACGCGCGCTGCTGCCTAACGGATGGGCCAACAATGTACGTCTTGAGGTCAGCGCCGAGGGCCTGCTGACCCGAATCCAGGCCGACTCCAACGCAGATGGCGCCGAACGGCTAAGCGGCCCGCTGCTGCCGGGCATGCCGAATCTTCACTCCCACGCCTTCCAGCGAGCGATGGCGGGACTGGCCGAAGTGGCCGGCAATCCGAACGACAGTTTCTGGACGTGGCGCGATCTGATGTATCGGCTCGTCGGAAAAATCAGCCCGGATCAGCTCGGTGTGATTGCCCGTCAGTTGTATATCGAAATGCTCAAGGCCGGTTACACCTCGGTCGCCGAATTTCATTACGTGCATCACGACAACAATGGTCAGCCATATTCCGATCCGGCTGAGCTGGCGTTGCGCATCAGTCAGGCCGCGAGCGAAAGCGGCATCGGTCTGACCCTGCTGCCGGTGCTCTACAGCCATTCCGGTTTCGGCGGCCAGACGCCGAATGATGGTCAGCGTCGTTTTATCAACAGCACCGAAAATTATCTGAATCTGCAGTCGCGGTTGCAGCCGTTACTGGCGCAGCAAAAAGCGCAGTCGTTGGGTCTGTGCTTCCACTCGTTGCGCGCGGTCACCCCGCAGCAGATCAGCGAAGTCTTGGCGGCCAGCGACAAACAATGCCCGATTCATATCCACATCGCCGAACAGCAGAAAGAAGTCGACGACTGTCTGAGCTGGAGTGGTCGGCGTCCGCTGCAATGGCTGTACGAAAATGCCGAAGTTGATCAGCGCTGGTGTCTGGTTCATGCGACCCATGCGAATCCGGAAGAGGTCACGCTGATGGCCAAGAGTCGCGCCATCGCTGGCCTGTGCCTGACCACCGAAGCGAATCTGGGCGACGGGGTTTTCCCGGCGGTGGATTTCCTCGCGCAGGGCGGACGCATGGGCATCGGCTCCGACAGCCATGTCTCGCTCAGCGTGGTGGAAGAATTGCGCTGGCTGGAATACGGCCAGCGTCTGCGTGATCAGCGGCGTAACCGTTTGTATGGTGCGGATCAGCCGATGGTCGGGCGCACGCTGTATGACGCAGCGCTGGACGGTGGGGCGCAGGCGTTGGGGCAGCCGATTGGTGCGCTGGAGGTTGGCAAGCGGGCGGACTGGATTGTGCTCGATGGTAATGATCCGTATCTGGCGACGGCCAATGGCGACGGGATTTTGAATCGCTGGTTATTTGCCGGCGGCGATCATCAGGTGCGTGATGTGCTGGTCAATGGCCAGTGGGTGGTGCGCGATGGGCGGCATGCTGGCGAAGAAGACAGTGCGCGAGCCTTCACCCAAGTTCTGCGCGACCTTTTAGGTTAAGAAAAGCAAAAGATCGCAGCCTTCGGCAGCTCCTACAGGGTGAACACTTTCCCATGTAGGAGCTGCCGAAGGCTGCGATCTTCTCGCTCTTAATTCGAGGTCTTGGCCATCTGCCGATCCGACGCCCGCCAGATCAAGCGCGTGGTGTCATAGCCCTGCTGACGCGCCTTGCTCAGCAGCTCTTCACGCACCACACCGTTAACCGTCGGCGTGCGCGACAGCAACCACATGTACTTGCGGCTCGGGTCGCCGACGATGGCGGTCTTGTAGTCATCGCTGACGTACAGCACCCAGTATTCGCCTTTCGCCACACCCGGAATCAGGCGTGAGAACCAGGTATCGAATTCGACCCACAACTTGTCGGTTTTGCCCGGCACTTGTGGCGAGGCCGTGCCCTTCACTTCTTCCCATTGCCATTGCGGGGTCAGGCAGCGATTGAGCACCGCGACATTGCCGTCAGGCTTGAGGGTGTAATGGGCTTCGGACTGCGCGCAATTTCGCTGGAAGTACATCGGCAAGCGTGCCAGCTCGTACCAGGTGCCCTGATAACGCTTGAGATTGACGCTGCTGGCGGTTTTCGGCGCCAACGGGTCTACGCCGGAAGTGGCGCAGCCGGCCAGTACCAGGCCGGCAAAAAGGATCAGCAATAACCGCTTCATTTTTCTTCTCCGTGGGCGCGAAGCCCCGGTTTACTTCAGGCCTTGGCCGGAAAACATCAGCACTTTGTCACCGGCGTACTGCACGCTGATAAAGCTGTTCTTGTCGCCCCAGGTGCAACTGGACATGCCGAGCGCGCCCGAGCAATCAGTCGGTTTGCCCAGCAGGGTCTCGACTTCGGTCTTGGCCATGCCGGCCGAGAGCTTCGAGTAGTTTTCCTGATTGACCTTGCTGCATGCGGCCAACAGCACGCAAAACGTCAGAAGGGCGATGGATCGCAGCGACATGGTGTAACTCCTGGAACGAGGGGGGGATGGCATGGTGCCAACCAGAAGCTTAGAAGAGAAAACCCTCATCTGGTTCCGTGGAGGAATGGCTATTTATTAGCCCGCCCGTCTGGCATTTGCCGATAAATCAGACACTTTGTAGGGCTATTGAGCATTTCGTCGCATTTCGCCAAAGACGCCTAATCTTTGGCGCGCCGCGGTCGAAATAAGAGCAGCGCAAAGCCCCCGAGTGTGGCAAATTGCCGCCCTTTCTTGACCAGCCCCTTCGCGGTAGTTCATTCGATGACCAGAAACATGAAATTCAGCCACAAGATCTTGTTGGCTGCCGCCCTCGTGGTGGCCGTTGCGTTCGCCTGTTTCATTTTCTTCAACGACTATCGACAGCGCGAAGCTCTGAGCACCAGCACCGAGTCCTCAATGCAGGAACTCGGCAGCCTGACCACCAGCAATATCCAAACCTGGCTGGAAAGCCGCATTCAGTTGCTGCAATCGCTGTCGCAGCAAGTCGCCGTCGACGGTAATGCCCCGTCCAGTCTGAAACGCATCATCGACTTGCCCGCTTATACCGGCAATTTCCAGCTCAGCTACTTCGGTGGCGCCGACGGCGTGATGTTTTCGGTGCCGGCCGGCAACCGCGCGCCGGACTACGATCCACGCGCACGCGGCTGGTACAAAGCCGCCAACAGCGCACAGCAGACCATCGTCACCGAACCTTACATCGCCGCGTCTTCGGGCAAACTGGTGATCACCGTCGCCACTCCGGTTCAGCGTCAAGGGCAGATGCTCGGCGTCGCCGGTGCCGACATTGACCTGACCAGCGTCAGCGCGATCATCAACTCGCTGAATTTCGGCGGCCACGGCCACGCGTTCATCGTCAGTGCCGACGGCAAGATCCTGATCCATCCGGACAGCAAACTGGTGCTCAAGACCCTCGCCGAGGCCTATCCGAACGGAGCACCGAAAGTCAGCCCGGGCCTGAAAGAAGTCGAGTTCAACGGCAAGACCCAACTGATCTCCTTCACCCACGTCAACGGCGTGCCGTCGGCCGACTGGTACGTGGCGCTGGTGCTGGACAAGGACACCGCGTTCTCGATGCTCAGCGAATTCCGCACCTCGGCGCTGATCGCCATGGTCATTGCCGTGGTGATCATCATCGCCCTGCTCGGCATGCTGATCCGCGTGCTGATGCAACCGCTGCTGACCATGGGCCGCGCGATGCACGACATCGCCGAAGGTGAAGGCGACTTGACCAAACGTCTGGTGATTCACGGCAACGACGAATTCGGCGCGCTGGGCACCTCGTTCAACCGCTTCGTCGAACGTATCCACACCTCGATCCGCGAAGTGTCCTCGGCCACCGGCCAGGTCAACGAAGTCGCCCTACGCGTGGTTGCCGCGTCGAACTCGTCGATGCACAACTCCGACCAGCAAGCCACCCGTACCAACAGCGTCGCCGCCGCGATCAACCAGCTCGGCGCCGCCGCCCAGGAGATCGCCCAGAACGCCGCCCTCGCCTCGCAGCATTCCAGCGATGCACGCAGCCTCGCGGTCGACGGCCAGCAGGTGGTGGATAAAACCATCCAGGCCATGCAGCAGCTGTCAGCGAAGATCAGCGATTCGTGCGGCAACATCGAAACGCTGAACAGCAACACGGTGAACATCGGTCAGATTCTCGAAGTGATCACCAGCATTTCCCAGCAGACCAACCTGCTCGCACTCAACGCCGCGATCGAAGCGGCGCGTGCCGGCGAGGCCGGTCGCGGTTTCGCCGTGGTCGCCGATGAAGTGCGCAACCTCGCGCACCGCACCCAGGATTCGGCGCAGCAAGTACAGAAGATGATCGAAGAGCTGCAAGTCGGCGCACGTCAGGCGGTCAGCATCATGACCGAGAGCCAGCGCGAGAGCGAAAGCAGCGTCGGCATTGCCAACCAGGCCGGCGAGCGACTGGGCAGCGTGACTCAGCGCATTGGCGAGATCGACGGGATGAACCAGTCGGTGGCTACGGCGACTGAAGAGCAGACCGCTGTGGTCGAGTCGATCAATGTCGATATCAACGAGATCAACACGCTGAATCAGGAAGGCGTGGAGAACTTGCAGGCGACGCTGCGCGCGTGCTCGGATCTGGAGCAGCAGGCGGCGCGGTTGAAGCAATTGGTGGGTAGTTTCCGCATTTAAGCGGTGCCGCTTCTGGCCCCTTCGCGAGCAAGCTCGGCTCCTACAATGGTTCTGTATCGCTCAGAGATCCACTGTAGGAGCCGAGCTTGCGCGCGAAGGCGACATCAGCGACGAAGGAACGTGGAAATTGGAACACGTTGGTCAGCTCGCACTGACGCTGGACTGAATTAAGACTAAACTCGGTCCTGTTCAATGACGGGGTTCAATCATGAAGCTTTCATCGCAAATCAAACCTATCAGTTACCTGAAAAGCCACACGGCCGAAATCGTCAAATCAATCACAGAAAGCCGCGAGCCGCTGGTCATCACTCAAAACGGTGAAGCCAAGCTAGTGGTTATGGATGTGAAAAGCTTTGAAGAGCAAGAAGGCACGATGGCTTTGCTGAAACTGCTGGCGATGGGTAATCGGGAGATCGAAGAAGGCAAGTTCAGTGATGCTGAAGATGTGTTTGCCGAACTGGATAAGGCCGATCATCAATGAGTTTAAAGGTCGTTATTCTCCAGTCCGCACAAGCAGATCTCAAAGAACTTCGCACCTACCTCGTCAGACAGTTCTCAAGCCAAATTTGGCAAAGCACTTATGCCGATCTCAAGACTGCAATCTTTGGTCTCGCAGATCTGCCTTATTCAGGATCAATCCCCGAAGAAATCGAGAAGCTCAATCTCTGCCAATACCGCCAGATTGTTTTGGGAATGAACCGGATTATTTATGAGGTGCGAGAAAAAACGGTTTTCATCCATATCATTGTCGATACGCGAAAAAGCCTGCCGGCCCTGTTGATGAAACGGCTTCTACGAGGCAACCCTTGATTTAGAACCGTGACCCAGGCTGACCGAGAAACACCAACTCCTCCGCCGTAGACTCCCGCCCCAACACCGCATTGCGATGCGGAAACCGGCCAAACCGCGCAATCACCTTTTGATGCCGCTCGGCATAGTCCAGATTATCGGCAAACACCGCCCGCTCCGCTTCCGGCTGTTCAGCCACCAGTTCGATAAAACGGGAAACCGCCTCGTTCTGCACAGCGAGGTTTTCGCAGTGTTCGAACACCAGATAAATAAACACACGCTGGATCGGTTTCAACTGCCGATCAAAATCTGCGGCAATGCCTTGACCGACAAGTTTCTGCGCGCGCAGATCACCGGAGAAGGCTTTGGGGGTGTCGCGAAAGATCATTCGCGGCAGTTGATCGAGCAGTAGCACTACCGCCAGCCAACCTTCGGGACGTTGCGTCCACTCGGTCAATTCGCCGGCCAGGGCCTGATCGACAAAGACCCCGAAACGCTCACGCGCTTCGAGGTCTTGGCTGTCTCGCTTACCGAACCACAACTTGCCCTTGTCAGCCGATATCTCGTCCGGGGATTCGGCTTGTCCGAACCACCAATCGAGCAACGGCTGCCAGGGCGCGGTCATGGTTTATTCCTTGTGGTAAGCCGTAGCGCGTGCGACTTCTTCTTTCGAACCGAGGAACACCGCTACGCGCTGGTGCAGGCCTTCTGGCTGAATGTCGAGGATGCGCTGGTGACCATCGGTGGACGCGCCGCCCGCTTGTTCCACCAGGAACGACATCGGGTTGGCTTCGTACATCAGACGCAGTTTGCCGGGTTTGGATGGCTCACGGCTGTCGCGCGGGTACATGAACAGACCGCCACGGGTCAGGATGCGGTGCACGTCGGCAACCATCGCCGCGACCCAACGCATGTTGTAGTTCTTCTTCAGCGGACCTTCTTCACCGGCCAGCAGCTCGCCGACGTAGCGCTGTACCGGGGCTTCCCAGTGACGCTGGTTGGACATGTTGATGGCGAATTCCTGGGTCGATTCAGGAATGGTGATGTTTTCGTGGGTCAACACGAAGCTGCCCATTTCGCGGTCCAGGGTGAAGCCTTTGACGCCGTCGCCCAAAGTCAGGATCAGCATGGTCTGTGGACCGTAGATCGCGTAACCGGCGGCCACTTGCTGGGTGCCTGGCTGCAGGAACGCTTTCTCGTTCAGCGGCTCGTTCTGGCTCAGGTATTCGTTCGGGCAACGCAGTACCGAGAAGATGGTGCCGACCGGAGCGTTGATGTCGATGTTCGACGAACCGTCGAGTGGGTCGAATACCAGCAGGTACGCACCTTTCGGGTATTTGCCCGGGATCTGGTAGGCATTGTCCATTTCTTCAGACGCCATGCCGGCCAGGTGACCGCCCCATTCATTGGCTTCGAGCAGGATCTCGTTGGAGATCACGTCGAGCTTCTTCTGCACTTCGCCCTGAACGTTTTCGGTGCCCATGCTGCCCAGAACACCACCCAGGGCGCCTTTGGAAACGGCGTGGTTGATCTCCTTGCAGGCACGCGCCACCACTTCGATCAGGAAACGCAGATCGGCAGGAGTGTTATTGCTGCGGGTCTGCTCAATCAAATAGCGACTCAGGGTAACGCGGGACATGGACGGCTCCGGTGGAATGGGGGGCTAAAAACCCGCGCAGTTTACAGGGAGTCTGAAAACGTAGCGAGCGAAGACGCCCGGTAACGTGCGTTGGGGTGTAATTGCCTGCATGAGACGTGATTGTCGGTGGAGAGTTCAGGTAGCGGGTTTAGCGTAGACCGGTTCGGGACGGATGGTGCTGGGTGCGCGCTACAGTTTGTGGATTTTTGTTGTTTGATCGGCCGCCATCGCTGGCAAGCCAGCTCCCACAGGATATTGGGTATACACAAGACAGATGAACAACCGAGATCACTGTGGGAGCTGGCTTGCCAGCGAATGGCGCGCCGCGCCAGCCATTCTCAGGTGTTGGTTGGCGGCTTGCGCAACAAGCTGAACGCCATCACCCCAAGAAAAACCACACTCAGCAACAACACCGCCCACAACCCGATCTTCTTCCAATTGGTCTCGGCCACCGCCGCCGTGGTCGCCGTCGAAGTCTGCGTAGCCACCACCTCACCCTGCACCGCAGCCTTTCCCAACGTCGCCAGTTTCTCTGGTTTGAAATCCGGAATCAGCGTCGCCAACGGCAGATTCGCCGTTTTCACACTCGAATTGCCCAGCGCCAGACTGTACGGCCCGTCGCCCCGAGCGAGGAAAATCACCTGCGTCGCCCGCACCGCGTATTTCACGCTCGGCGCTTGCTCACCGAGACCACCGCCCCGTTCATCTACAGTCAGCTTCAGTTGCTGCACGGTCTGCCCGTACAGCTGCAGCTCGTTCTGCACCACATCCTGACCATTCTGGGTCAGGCGATAGAGCAAACCATTGCTCAACGTTTGCCACGGCAGGCTGCTTTCGCGACGTCCGGCCAGCGTGACGGGCGCGAGGCTGTTCGGTTGTTTCAGCTCAACCTGCACCCGCTCGACATTGAGCCCCATCGGCAACTGCCAGGTGTATTCCCCGGCCTTGGTGCTGCTGCCGGCCAGTGCTTGCGACCAGACCAACGGCAGCGGCAATTCGCGCGGGTCGCTGCTTTTCAATTGCGCCGCCGTCAGGATCGGCGCCGAGTTTGGCGATTCCCACAACAAGCGCAGGTAACGCGCGGACTGTCCCGGCAACGTCACCTCATGCTGTTCGATGCGCTCATCGGAAAAGGTCAGCCGTGCAACCTGACCTTCGCCCCACGCCTGCCAATGTTGCAGGTCGTCGCTGGCTTCGATGCTGAAGCGCTGAAAGCCGTCGCGTTCGCTGGTCCAGTCGAGGATCAACTGCTGCAACGGCGCCTTGATCGCACTGGCGTCGAGCAGCCAGCCGCGCAGCACTTCTTCGCCCGCCTCCAGCTGACTGGACGGCTGCACCTCGACCAGCGTGCCGTTGGTGGTCGATTGCACGCGCACGTTCGGCGCGCGTTCGCTGGCGTCGGCGGCGCTGTACAGCGGGAACCACTTCACCTCGTGCAACTGACCGTCGTCGCGGGTCTGTGCCGATTCGCGTGCCAAGGCGTAAGCCTGCGGTTCACCGGCGGCGTTGAACACGCGCAGGTCACTGAGATCGGTCTGGCGCGCCTGCAATTGCACGCTCAGCGGCAACTCGAGGCGATACCACGGGCCGTCGCCGCTCACCGCCAGCGGCACTTGCGTGGCGAAGTCCGCCGGTTTTTCCTGAGCCCCGGCCACCATCACCACGCCCAACGCCAACCAACCCAGATTCAGCATGCGACTCAAGAGGAAACTCCTTCGGTGTCCGGGGCCGGTTTGTCCGCCGCGGGCTCAGCTTCAACGCGTTTGGGCGGCAGCGGCGCGAAATAGCCGACCACCAGCAGCAACACGCCAACGCCGATAAACGAGACGATCCGGGCGAGGCCGCCACGGTTGCTCAGTTCGACAAAAATCAGTTTGGCCACCACCAGCGCAATCAGCGCCGCGCCGATCAACCACACTTCGCGACGATGGCGAAGATGTCCACCGATCATCAGTCCGAGCGCCATCAGCGTCCAGACGATCGACAAACCGGCCTGCACCAGCATCGAGGCGAGCAACGTATCCAGCTCGAACGGGATCCCGGCCCAATGGTGCGCGGCGCGGGTGACCAGCGCGGTGCAGAAGGCGAACAGCGAAACTCCGGCGATCAATTGCGTGGCGTAATCGGCGTAATCCTGACGAATCGACAGTTGCGATACCGCGCTGCGCGACCACACATAGACGCCGAACAATGCGAACAGCAGGCCCAACTCCAGCGGGTTGAGCAGCGGCACGTACGGCAACGGTTCGGCATTGCCATCGCTGACACCATTCGCCAGCCAGAACCACGCCAGCATCAACACCGCCAACGGCGCAGCGGCGTACAAGCGGTATTCGCGAGCAAACGCCGCCACCGGCCACGGCCAGTTGCGCGGGGCCGCCGCCAGCAGCAGATACAGGCTCGGCAGAATCGCCCAGCCCAGCCAGCGCCAGGCGTTGTATTGCTCGGACAACAGCAGCAGGCCGAAACGCAGTTCCAGTGCCAGCACGCCGATCAGCAGCCAGCAGCCGAGCACATGCGCGGTGCTCAAGGCTCGCGTTGGCAGCATCGGCGCCAAACGTCGAAGGCTGAAGAAATGCACGGCGAATACCGCCGCCCACGCCAGCCAGCCAAAGTCGGCAGCCGGGTGATAACGTGAATGCCATGCATCGAACAGCACCAACGCCGCAGCCGGAATCAACAAGGTGCAGAGCAAGCCCAGCGCCGGCCATTTCAAGCGTAGAGACAGCAGCGCCCACAGCGCCACACTGAAAGCCGCAACCAACAGCAACAACGTGCCTTGCAGGCTCGGTGGTGCAAAGCGCAGCACTTCGCTGACCCACGCGAGCGCCCACCATCCCGCGCCCCACACCAGCAACACTTCGGACAAGCGCTGCAAACTCAACGCATCAAATGCCGAGGCGTGATTGCCCAGTTGCAGACGCCAGGCACCGATCATCGCCGCCAGCCCCAGAACCAGCGGCGTCCAGAATCCGCCATGGGCCAACGGTTTCAAACCTTCGCTGGACAGCGGCCCGAGCAACTCCGGACCGGCCAGCAAAAACGCCGCGCCGCCAATCACCTGCAACAGCAGACCGAAGACAAAACTCACGCGCTGCTTGAGGTACAAGCTCAGCCAGATGATCAGCAGACCACTCGCGGCCCACACCGCGCTCGCCGTTTGCCACGGCAGCACAAACAACACCGCCAGATTGATCAGCACCAGACCGGCCAGCAGCACCACCGACAAACCGCGCAGCAGACGTACATCACCGCGCACCATTTCATCGCGGGCCGCCAGCAGCATGCCGGCGATCAACGCCAGACCGATCAACGACGCACTGAGCAAGCCACTCCAACCAGCATTGAACACCGCCGTCGAATCCTCGCCCGCCCCTTGCAGACGCAACAGAAACAACGCGCCACCGAGCAACTGCACGGCGAACGCGCTGAACAGGAACGTGCGCGATTGAATGCGCAGACCGACAAACAACGTCACCAGCCCGGCCAGCGCCCAACTGATTGCCGTGGCCTGAACGAAGAAGAACAACGGCGCCAGCAGATAGAGGAAGGTCAGACCCAGACACGCCAGTACCGGCAAGCCTTGACGCTCCCAAGACGAAGCCTGTTCCGGCGAGGCCTTGCGCAATTGATAGAAGCTGAACAGCAAGGCAACACCGAGCATCAACGCGCCCAGCGGTGCACCGTCGAGCAGGCTGCTTTCGCCGACGCGCAATTGACTGAGGAAGGCCAGTGCCGAACCGAGTTGCAGCAACAACGCAAAGGCCCGGGCGAACGGTCGATGCTGACGCAGACCGAGCCAGAAAATCCCCGCACCTTCCACCGCCCACGCTGCCGAGGTCCAACGCGCATCGAGTCCCAGCGGAATGGCCAGACTGGCAAAAATCACTCCGAGCGCCAGACAGGTTTCACCCAGCAGCACCGCGCGGCCGCCCATCAATACCTTGGCCAACGCCATGTAGATCATGCCCAGGGCCAGCGCACTGAACGCTGCGGCAAATTCCAGATGCTGCACCAGCGCAAACTGCAAACCGAAGCCAATAATCGGTGGGCCGAACAACATGGTGCCGTCGACGTAATCGCCCTTGCGCGCCGACCAGTGCAGCAACGCGTCGCGGTCGCCGTCCGCCGGCGCATCGGGCATGTCGAGCAACTTGCGCCGGGCAAACAACGGACCGATGGCGAGGTACATCAGGAAAAACAGAATCAGGAACGGCTCGGTGCTCCACAGCAACTCTGGCGCATAAGAGCGCAAGCCCCAGGCGAAACCGATGCCGAAGGTGCCGACGAAGCCGATCAGGTTGAGCAGACGCCAGGCCTTGAACCAGGCGATGGCGAGAATGCCGGCGTTGAGCAGCGCGAAATAACTGAACAGCGCGACGTGGTTGCCGGCGCCGGTCGAGGTCAGGATCGGTGCGGCGAAACCGCCCAATGCCGCCGCAGCCGCCAGCCCCAAAGCATCCTGAGTGATCGCCAGAATCGCCGAAAACACCGTCACCGCGACCAGCAATCCCAACGCGGCGGACGGATCGAGCAACGGGTGCAGACGCATCGCCGCAAACACCGTCAGGTACAGCACCGCAATCCCGGTGCCTTGCAGCATCAAGGCGTAATTGCTGTTGCGCCGGCGCAACCACCAACCCAGCGCGAGCAGGCCGAACGCTGCCGCTGCGACACCGGCGTAACGCAACTCGATCGGCACGACCATGCCTTCGGTGGCGTAGCGCAACAGGAACGCCAGGCCGAAGAACAGCAACACCACGCCGACCCGCAGCACGGTGTTGCCGCCAAACAGCCAATTGCGCGCAGCGCTGATGCCGCGATCGAAAAGGTTTGGGCCACGGGGTTCGGCAGGTTGTTGCGGTTCAGGCGTGACGGCGTCGAGGCGCCAGACATCAGCGGGCAGCGGTTGACTGGTTTCACTGGCGACGGCGGAACTCGGTTCGAGTTCGGGCGGCAGTTCCCAGACCAGCTCGGGTGCCGGAGCTTCTAAGGCGGCTTTGACTGGTTCTACGACGGGCTCGGTAACCGGCGCCGCACTCGGTGGAGGGGCAGCATGAAGGGGCGCGCCTTCCAGTAAAAACAGACGTTGCTCGACACCCTGCAAAGCAACCTTCGCCTGCTCAAGTTGTTGCTGTTGCGCCGTCGCCAGCGAGCCAAGCCGAGCGATGCGGATCGTTTGCCCGATCGCCAGCCCCAGCAGCGCACCCAACAAAGTCGCGCTGAACGACTCGTCGAGCAGCCAGCCGAGCACCAGCCCGATCAACATGAACATCCATTGCATGGTCGATATCCCTAAGCGCGAAGGCTAATCCGGGAAGATTAGCGCAGCCTGACCCAAAAAGATCGCAGCCTGCGGCAGCTCCTACAGGGTTATGTGAACACCTGTGTAGGAGCTGCCGAAGGCTGCGATCTTTTCCGGCGCGCGATTATATCGAGCCGAGTGGAAAGTTACTCCAGTGCTTTCCAGATATCCGTGGCGTACTCGCGAATCGTCCGGTCTGAGGAGAACCAGCCCATCCGCGCTGTATTGAGCACTGCCGAACGCCACCAGTTATTGGAGTCGTGCCAGTGCGCTTCAACGCGCTTCTGCGCTTCCCAGTACGAATCGAAGTCGGCACAGACCAGAAAGCGGTCGTAATCCACCAGCGAATCGATCAACCCGGTATAGCGCGAAGTGTCGTCCGGCGAGAACACCCCGCTGCGAATCGCTTGCAGCACGTCGTTCAAACGATGCGACGCGGCGATGTCTGGCAAGGCGCTGAACTCGTGGTTCTGCTTGCGCGCTTCCACCTGCTGCGCGCTGAGGCCGAAAATAAACATGTGCTCGGCGCCGATGCGTTCACACATTTCCACATTGGCACCGTCCAGCGTGCCAATGGTCAGCGCGCCGTTGAGGCCGAACTTCATGTTACTGGTGCCTGACGCCTCGAAGCCTGCAGTGGAAATCTGCTCGGACAAGTCCGCAGCCGGGATAATGCTTTCCGCCAGGCTGACGTTGTAGTTAGGCAAAAACACCACTTTCAGGAGGCCGCGCACGGTTGGATCGTTGTTCACAACGCGGGCGATGTCGTTGGTCAGTTTGATGATCAGTTTCGCCTGGTGATAACTCGCCGCCGCTTTGCCGGCGAAGATCTTCACTCGCGGCACCCAGTCGACTTCCGGCTCGGCGCGAATCGCCTGATACAGCGCCACGGTGTGCAACAGGTTGAGCAACTGGCGTTTGTATTCGTGGATGCGTTTGACCTGCACGTCGAACATCGCCGCCGGATTGACCGCAATGCCCAAACGTTCGTGAATCAGATAGGCCAGCGCTTTTTTGCTGTGCAGGCGTTGCTCGGCGAAGGCTTTGCGGAACGCTGGTTTCTCGGCGAACGGTTCGAGATCGAGCAAGCGCTCTTCAGGGTTATCAAGCAGATCGGGGCCCAGCGCATCGACCAGCATCGAGGTCAGTTCCGAGTTGGCCTGATACAGCCAGCGGCGGAACGTGATGCCGTTGGTTTTGTTGTTGATCCGCTCCGGGTAGAGCTTGTGCAGTTCGGCGAACACGGTTTTGCGCATCAACTGCGTGTGCAGGCCGGACACACCGTTGACGCTGTGCGAACCGAGGAACGCGAGGTTGCCCATGCGTACCCGACGACCGTTGTCTTCTTCGATCAGCGACACCGCGCGCAACACGTCGAAATCGTGAATGCCCTTGGCCCGCAGCGAATCGATGTGCTGGGCGTTGATCAGGTAAATGATCTGCATGTGTCGCGGCAGCATGCGTTCCATCAGACCCACCGGCCAGGTCTCCAGCGCTTCCGGCAACAGCGTGTGGTTGGTGTACGACAGCGTGTCGACGGTCACTTGCCACGCCGCATCCCACGCGACGTCGTAGACATCGACCAATTGGCGCATCAGTTCGGCGACGGCAATCGAGGGGTGAGTATCGTTGAGCTGGATCGCCGCGTGATCGCCCAAGGTCAGCACCGAGGTGTGCATGTTGCGGTGACGACGCAGCAAATCCTGCAGAGAGGCGGCGACGAAGAAGTATTCCTGACGCAGGCGCAGCTCTTGCCCCGCTTCGGTGCTGTCCGCCGGGTAAAGCACGCGGGAGATACTCTCGGCGCGCGCCACTTCGGCGACGGCGCCCAAGTGGTCACCGGCGTTGAAGCGCTCCAGGTGCAAATCTTCCATGGCGCGGGCACGCCACAGGCGCAGCGTGTTGACGCTAGCCCCGCGCCAGCCGACCACCGGCGTGTCGTAAGCAATCGCGCGGACGGTTTCTGCCGGTGACCAGACTTGTTTGGATTTGCCGCTGACGTCGGTGACGGTTTCAACGCTGCCGCCGAAGCCGATGGAGTAGACGACTTCCGGCCGTTCGAACTCCCATGGATTACCGAAATCCAGCCAGTGCTCAGTCTGTTCCTGCTGCCAGCCGTCGACGATGGCCTGGCGGAACAAACCGTGTTCATAACGAATGCCGTAACCGTGGCCAGCGATGCCGAGGGTCGACATGCTTTCCATGAAGCACGCCGCCAGACGACCGAGGCCGCCGTTGCCCAGCGCCGCGTCGGGCTCCAGCAAGCGGATGCGTTCCAGATCAACACCGAGTTCGGTCAACGCTTCACGGGCGACGTCGAGCAGGCCGAGGTTGCTCAGGCTGTCGTAGAGCAAGCGGCCGATGAGAAATTCCAGCGAGAGGTAATACACCCGCTTCTGGCCTTTGCGGTAGATCTGCCGGGTGTGGTCCATCCAGTGTTCGACCATGTGATCACGCGCGGCCAACGCGATGGCTTCGAACCAGTCATGGTCGAAGGCGTGATCGGGGTCTTTGCCCACCGCGTAGGTGAGTTTGGTCAGGACGGCGTCGCGGAATGCGGCCACCTCTGCTTCGCGAACTAGTGGTTCTTGAGTCATCGATAGGACCTCGGGCGAGCGGGGAATTGTCTGAGCCTAGACGGTCTGACCGACGGTCGAGGCGCTGGTTCGGCAGTATTTCCTGAGACTGTGAGCTGGCCCGGCATTATCCTGGCGGATGAGCTAATGAATGCAGGGGCCGTGCCGAATTTTCCGGCAAAGTGCCTGCATCGAGAAAAAATCTGGCGAAAGGTTGTTCAAAAATCCACCAGTCCCGGTATGATCGCGCGCCCTGATGCATACACACCTGGTAACTCCCGATGATGAAGCCCAACCTGATTGCCGCCGCCGAGATCGATCGTCTCGATACGTGGGCAAAATATTCAGCGCCGATGTGCGGTTCCTGCATATCCAGCTGCTGCACGCTGCCGGTTGAGGTGAAGATCAAGGATCTGGTGCGCATCGGTGTGGTTGACGAGTTCGAACTGGGCGATCCGCCGAAGAACATCGCCAAGCGTTTGCAGAAGGAAGGCCTGGTTGAACGCTTCAACCAGAAGTCCGGCATCTTCACCCTCCAGCGCATGAGTAACAACGATTGCTACTACCTGGATCGTAAGAGCCGCCTGTGCACCATTTATGACAAGCGCCCGGATACTTGCCGCAATCACCCGAAGATCGGGCCGCGTCCGGGGTATTGCGCTTACAAGCCGAAGGAAGTGGTGCGCGAACAGAATTTCCGCGCCATCGAGAAGTTTTGATCTGCCCTGAGATTTTCGGCGGCTGATCGGCCGCCATCGCTGGCAAGCCAGCTCCCACAATGATTGTGGTCTTACACATATTTTATATACGACCCAAAACCCTGTGGGAGCAGGCTTGCCAGCGATGGGGCCAGCACAAATACCGCACAAACCCCAGACAAACAAAAACGCCCCCGGTCTCTCGACCGGGGGCGTTTTCATTCAGCCTGAACTAATGACTCAGTTCTTGGCTTTCTTGGCAGCGCGGGTACGCTCGCTTTCGTCCAGGATCTTCTTGCGAAGACGGATGGACTTAGGAGTCACTTCGCACAGCTCGTCTTCCTGGATGTATTCCAGAGCCTGTTCCAGAGTGAACTTCACTGGTGGAACCAGAGCGATGGTTTCGTCTTTACCCGAAGCACGCATGTTGTCGAGCTTCTTGCCCTTGGTAGGGTTAACGCCCAGGTCGTTGTCACGGCTGTTCTGACCAACGATTTGACCGTTGTAGATCTCCTGGCCGTGTTCTACGAACAGCTTGCCGCGAGCCTGCAGGGTTTCCAGCGAGTAGGTCAGTGCCTTGCCGGTTTCAACCGAAACCAGAACGCCGTTCTGACGGCCGGACATGTGGCCCGACTTGACGGTGTCGTAGCGATCGAAGATCGAGGTCAGGATGCCAGCACCGTTGGTCAGGGTCAGGAACTGGTTACGGAAACCGATCAGACCGCGAGCAGGGATGTTGTACTCCAGACGAACACGGCCCTTGCCATCCGGCACCATGTTGCTCAGGTCGCCTTTACGCAGACCCATCTCTTCCATGACCTTGCCCTGAGCTTCTTCAGGGATGTCGATGGTGACGTTTTCGAACGGCTCTTGCTTGACGCCGTCAACTTCACGAATGATCACTTCAGGACGGCCCAGGGCCAGCTCGAAGCCTTCGCGACGCATGGTTTCGATCAGTACCGAGAGGTGCAGCTCACCACGGCCGGAAACCTTGAACTTGTCAGCGGTGTCGCCTTCTTCAACGCGCAGTGCAACGTTGTACAGCAGCTCTTTGTCCAGACGGTCCTTGATGTTACGGGACGTCACGAACTTGCCTTCTTTACCGCAGAATGGCGAGTCGTTTACCTGGAAGGTCATCGAAACGGTTGGCTCGTCAACGGTCAGAGGCTTCATCGCCTCGACGGTGTCCGGGTGGCACAGGGTGTCGGAGATGAACAGCGAGTCCATACCGCTGATGCAAACGATATCGCCTGCTGCAGCTTCTTCAACGTCAACGCGGTGCAGACCGTGGTGACCCATCAGCTTCAGGATACGGCCATTGCGACGCTTGCCGTCGGCACCGATAGCCACAACCGGGGTGTTCGGCTTGACGCGGCCACGAGCGATACGGCCAACGCCGATAACACCCAGGAAGCTGTTGTAGTCCAGAGCGGAGATCTGCATCTGGAACGCGCCGTCACGGTCAACGGCCGGAGGCGGAACGTGGTCGACTACCGCTTGGTACAGCGGAGTCATGTCTTCAGCCATGTCGGTGTGATCCAGACCGGCAATGCCGTTCAGGGCCGAGGCGTAAACAACCTGGAAGTCCAGTTGTTCTTCGGTAGCACCGAGGTTGTCGAACAGGTCGAAGATCTGGTCCAGAACCCAGTCCGGACGCGCGCCTGGACGGTCAACCTTGTTGATCACCACGATTGGACGCAGGCCGGCTTCGAAAGCCTTCTTGGTCACGAAACGGGTTTGCGGCATAGGGCCGTCTTGAGCATCAACCAGCAGCAGAACGGAGTCGACCATCGACATTACGCGTTCAACTTCGCCGCCGAAGTCGGCGTGGCCCGGGGTGTCCACGATGTTGATGTGGTAGCCGTTCCAGTTGATGGCGGTGTTTTTCGCCAGAATGGTAATACCGCGCTCTTTTTCCTGGTCGTTGGAGTCCATCACGCGCTCGTCGTTGAGCTCGTTGCGCTCCAGAGTGCCGGATTGACGCAGGAGTTTGTCTACCAGGGTGGTTTTACCATGGTCAACGTGGCAATGATGGCGATGTTGCGTAGATTTTCGATCACTTGTGTATCTCGATCAGAGGATTCGGTTTGCTGACAAGTCTTGGCAGCGATTAGCAGTAGTGTCCGGCATGGCCGTTACAGCTTGACGGCGGTGTCGGGGGGCCGGTGACGCAGGCCACAGGCAAACAGCCCCGGGCACTTAGCTCGGTCGATAAACGCGCACATTGGCATGCCCCTCACTGAGCAAATGGTGAGCATGCAGGCGACTCATCACGCCTTTGTCGCAATACAGCAGGTACTGGCGAGTCGGATCCAGCTCCTTGAAACGAGCGTTCACTGCGTAGAACGGCATCGTCTGTACTTCTACGCCAGCGAGTTCCAGCGGCTCATCCTCGGCGGCATCCGGGTGACGGATGTCGATAACGATCTGGCCGGCCAGTGCTTCGCTGACTTCTTCAATCTGTACGTCCTGGCCCAATTCGTCGATCACCCGATCGATCGGCACCAGTTTGGCGTTTTCGAGCGCACGCTCGAGGACTGCCATGTCGAATTCTTTCTCTTCGTGTTCAACGCGACCGCGTTTGGCGGCGGTTTTCGGATTGACCGAAATGACCCCGCAGTATTCCGGCATGTGCCGGGCGAAATCGGCGGTACCGATCTCGTTGGCCGTGTCGATGATGTCCTGCTTGTGCGCCACGATCAGCGGACGCAGGACCAGCTTGTCGGTCACACAGTCGATCACCGACAGGTTCGGCAGCGTCTGGCTCGACACCTGGGAGATCGCCTCACCCGTGACCAGCGCCTCGATCTGCAGGCGGTCGGCGATGTTGGAAGCCGCGCGCAACATCATACGCTTCAATACGACGCCCATATGACTGTTATCGACTTTGCCGAGAATTTCGCCCAACACTTCTTCGAACGGAACACTGACAAATAGCACGCGTTGCGAGCTGCCGTACTTCTTCCAGATGAAATGCGCGACTTCCATCACGCCCAATTCATGGGCACGACCGCCCAGATTGAAGAAACAGAAGTGGGTCATCAGGCCGCGACGAATGATCTGATACGCCGCAACGGTCGAGTCAAAGCCGCCGGACATCAATACCAGCGTCTGCTCCAGAGCGCCGAGCGGGTAACCGCCGATGCCGTTGTGCTGGCTGTGGATAACAAACAACCGTTTGTCGCGAACTTCGATGCGCACTTCGATTTCCGGCGCTTTCAGGTCGATACCGGCGGCACCGCACTCGCGGCGCAGCTTGCTGCCGACATATTTTTCGACATCCATCGAGCTGAACGTGTGCTTGCCGGCACGCTTGCAGCGCACCGAAAAAATCTTCCCGGCCAGCGCATCACCGTAGTGCTGTTTGCACTTTTCGGTGATGTCGTCGAAGTCGCCCAGCGGGTACTCGTCGATCTGCAGAAAGTGCGCGATACCTGGCATGCAGGTCAGGCGCTCACCCATCTCTTTCAAGGCTTTGGCGTCAGTAACGCGGGTTTCCAGCTCGAGATTGTCCCACACACCGTTCACCACCACGGCCGGGTCCAGATCGCGGAGCACGGTGCGGATGTTCTTGGCCAACTGGCGGATGAATTTCGTCCGGACAGGTCGGCTTTTGATGGTGATCTCGGGAAAGACTTTTACGATTAGTTTCATGAAAACAGCGCGCGAACGGCCAGCCGAAAAAGGGGGGCGCGGATTATAGCGGAAATTGCTCAAGGTTTAACCAGTTAATGTGCAGAAGGTTTTGCATGCACCAAAACAGGTCATTTTCGATTTGTGACGCTACATTAAAGGGCGAGATTTTTAGCTTTCAGGCGTTTCGAGCCTTAATAAGCGTGAATTTGGGGCAAAAAACCCATGCTGGGGCACTGGCATGCAATTTGCTCCCTTGTGAGGCAGGTTGCCTTGGCAGAGTATTCGCGCCGGCATCAACCAAATTCAAGGGCATCCACTACCAAGCCCGAAGCCACCCGGAGGACATATGTCGAAGACGGTTCAACTCATCAAAGATCATGACGTCAAGTGGATTGATCTGCGCTTCACGGACACCAAAGGTACTCAGCACCACGTGACCATGCCGGCTCGCGATGCTTTGGACGACGACTTCTTCGAAGTCGGCAAAATGTTCGACGGTTCCTCCATCGCTGGCTGGAAAGGCATCGAAGCCTCCGACATGATCCTGATGCCGGTTGACGAAACGGCCGTTCTCGACCCGTTCACCGAAGACGCCACCCTGATTCTGGTGTGCGACATCATCGAACCTTCGAGCATGCAAGGCTACGACCGCGACCCACGTGCGATCGCCAAGCGCGCCGAAGAGCACCTGAAAGCCACCGG
Organism: Pseudomonas sp. NPDC085632; assembly: GCF_044541255.1. NCBI lineage: Bacteria > Pseudomonadati > Pseudomonadota > Gammaproteobacteria > Pseudomonadales > Pseudomonadaceae > Pseudomonas > Pseudomonas sp. NPDC085632. Next base: position 84,767 of record NZ_JBITSX010000002.1, read on the forward strand.
TATCGGTGACACCGTGTTCGCTGGTCCAGAGCCAGAGTTCTTCATCTTTGACTCGGTGAAATTCAAGTCGGACATTTCCGGCTCGATGTTCAAGATCTACTCCGAGCAAGGTTCGTGGATGTCCGACCAGGACATCGAAGGCGGCAACAAGGGTCACCGTCCAGGCGTCAAAGGCGGCTACTTCCCGGTTCCACCGTTCGACCACGACCATGAAATCCGTACCTCCATGTGCAACGCACTGGAAGAAATGGGCCTGACCGTCGAAGTTCACCACCACGAAGTGGCGACTGCCGGCCAGAACGAAATCGGCGTCAAGTTCAACACTCTGGTGAAGAAAGCCGACGAAACCCAAACCCTGAAGTACGTTGTGCACAACGTTGCTGACGCTTACGGCCGCACCGCGACCTTCATGCCGAAGCCACTGTACGGCGACAACGGTTCGGGCATGCACGTACACATGTCGATCTGGAAAGACGGCAAGAACACCTTCGCCGGTGAAGGCTATGCCGGCCTGTCCGATACCGCTCTGTACTTCATCGGCGGCATCATCAAACACGGTAAGGCCCTGAACGGTTTCACCAACCCGGCGACCAACTCCTACAAGCGTCTGGTGCCAGGCTTCGAAGCTCCGGTAATGCTGGCCTACTCGGCTCGCAACCGTTCCGCTTCGATCCGCATTCCTTACGTGTCGAGCCCGAAAGCCCGCCGTATCGAAGCACGCTTCCCGGATCCGGCTGCCAACCCGTACCTGGCCTTCGCAGCACTGCTGATGGCCGGTCTGGACGGTATCCAGAACAAGATCCACCCAGGCGACGCGGCGGACAAAAACCTGTACGACCTGCCGCCTGAAGAGGCGAAAGAGATCCCGCAAGTTTGCGGCAGCCTGAAAGAAGCCCTGGAAGAGCTGGACAAGGGCCGCGCGTTCCTGACCAAGGGCGGCGTGTTCTCCGACGACTTCATCGACGCTTACATCGCGCTGAAATCGGAAGAAGAAATCAAGGTTCGCACCTTCGTACACCCACTGGAATATGAGCTGTACTACAGCTGCTGATCCGGTAGCGCCGCGTTTCTCGGCGTGACAAAAAGAGGCCTCCTTCGGGAGGCCTTTTTTATTGCAGATCAAAAACCCCTCACCCTAACCCTCCCGAAACGTCGGACCGCCCAGAGGGAGAGGGGACTTATCTCCATGCTTTTCCGAACCTGAGTTCACATGGCAATTTCAGGTCGATGAAATTTGTCAGAGAAACACGGTCAATCCCCTCTCCCTCTGGGAGAGGGTTAGGGTGAGGGCGTTACCAGATGTTTACCGAGTTGGGCCAACCGCCGCACCTGTCCTATGCTGCACCCCATCGCTTTCAATCCCGGTCGATTTCATGGGTCGCACGCTTCTCTACATTCTGCTGCTGATCGCCCTGCCCGCCGTCGCGCAGATCTACAAGTACACCGACGCCAACGGCAACACGGTGTACAGCGATCACTCGCCGGACGGCGTGCAAGCGCAGCCGGTGGAGTTGCCGCCACTCAATCGGGTCGAGCCGCAAGCGCCGAGCGCACCGGCCGCACCTGAGCCCGACAATCGTGAGCCTGCGCGCAATGCCTACGACATTCTTGAACTGGCCGGCCTGCCCACTGAAGAAGCCTTGCGGGCCAACAACGGCACCTTCACTGTCAATGTGCTGATCAAACCGCGTCTGCAGGCGCCGCATCAATTACGGCTGGTGCTCGACGATGAACCGTACGGTCAGCCGAGCAACGTGCCAATCCTGCAGTTGGTGAATGTTGATCGGGGTGAGCATCGACTGGCCGTGCAGGTGATTGACGGGCAGACGATCATCCAGCAAAGCCCGCCAGTGGCGCTAAGCGTGCAGCGGGTGCACAAGCCATGATCCGCGCGTGGCTCATCGCTGTATTGGCGCTGCTGACACTGCAGGCTTCAGCCGAGGTCTTCACCTACACCGACGCCCAAGGCAATCGCGTGTTTACCGATCAACCGCACGGCAACGCCAAGCGCGTACCTATCGCGACCAGCAATCGCATGTCGGCCAATCCAACGGCCGCCGCGCCGATCACCACGGCGAAGAAGTCCCCGGAGCAGCCGCTGTTCCACTACGACATGCTGCGCATTCTGGTGCCCGAACCCGATGCCACGATTCGCAGCAGTGCAGGGGAAATCATTGTCAGTGTCACCAGCGAGCCGGGCCTGCAACGCGGTCATCGTTATCGCCTGCTACTGGACGGTCAGGCCACCGGCGAGCCCGGCCTGAGTCCAGTGTTTCCGCTGAACAATATCGACCGTGGCAGCCACAACCTTTCCGTCGAAATTCTCGACGCCGAAGGCCGTACCGTCGAACGCACCGCCAACCAGCCGTTTCACATGCTACGCATCTCCCTCGCACAGAAACGCCAGGTCAAACCCTGCGCCAAGGACGATTACGGCATCCGTCCGGAATGCTCACTGAAAGACAAACCGCCCGAGCCGAAAAACCCCTTCCTGCGGTTCTTCTAACGTCGTTCAGCTTTGCGCACTATATTGGTGCAATAGACTGCACCGTACTCACATTCCAACCCATTTTGGTTCGAAACTACTCGCGAGAGCTGGCCCTGTGCCACGCAAACGAGCGTCAAACGCCTGTTTCACGGGTTAAGCGCTTCTTTTCGGAGCCTTGGTTTGGTTTTTGCATTTTCCGTTCACCGACGCTTGTTACTTGCGCACGCTCCGCCCCCAAAAGAGGCTCCGATGACCATAAGCGACGCAATCCACCGTTTGCTGCTCGACAACCTGACCACCGCCACCATCCTGCTCGACGCCGAATTGCGCCTCGAGTACATGAACCCGGCGGCGGAGATGCTGCTCGCCATCAGCGGGCAGCGTAGCCATGGGCAGTTCATCAGTGAGCTGTTCACTGAATCCACAGAAGCGCTGAATTCGTTGCGCCAAGCGGTAGAGCAGGCGCACCCGTTCACCAAGCGCGAAGCGATGCTCACCGCCCTCACCGGCCAGACGTTGACCGTGGATTACGCGGTGACGCCGATCCTCAGCAACGGCGCGACCATGCTCCTGCTGGAAGTCCACCCGCGTGACCGCTTGCTGCGGATCACCAAGGAAGAAGCTCAACTGTCCAAGCAGGAAACCAGCAAGATGCTGGTGCGTGGCCTCGCCCACGAGATCAAGAACCCACTGGGCGGCATCCGTGGCGCTGCGCAGTTGCTGGCCCGCGAGCTTCCGGAAGACAGCCTGCGCGATTACACCAACGTGATCATTGAAGAGGCCGACCGCCTGCGCAATCTGGTCGACCGCATGCTCGGCTCGAACAAGCTGCCGTCGCTGGCGATGTGCAACGTCCACGAAGTGCTCGAACGCGTCTGCCAACTGGTGGAAGCCGAAAGTCAGGGCTGCATCACCTTGGTGCGCGATTACGACCCAAGCATTCCCGACGTCTTGATTGATCGCGAGCAAATGATTCAAGCCGTGTTGAACATCGTGCGCAACGCGATGCAGGCGATCAGCAGCCAGAACGAGCTGCGTCTGGGCCGCATCAGCCTGCGCACCCGGACCATGCGCCAGTTCACCATCGGCCACGTCCGCCATCGACTGGTGACCAAGATCGAGATCATCGACAACGGCCCGGGGATCCCCGCGGAACTTCAGGAAACCATTTTCTTTCCCATGGTCAGCGGTCGCCCGGACGGTACCGGGCTGGGCCTGGCCATTACCCAGAACATCATCAGCCAGCATCAGGGCCTGATCGAGTGTGACAGCCATCCAGGCCACACCACCTTCTCGATCTTTCTGCCACTGGAACAAGGAGCCACATCGACATGAGCCGTAGTGAAACCGTGTGGATCGTCGATGACGACCGTTCTATCCGTTGGGTTCTGGAAAAGGCCTTGCAGCAGGAAGGCATGACCACCCAGAGCTTCGACAGCGCCGATGGCGTGATGAGTCGTCTGGCCCGTCAGCAACCTGACGTGATCATTTCCGACATTCGTATGCCAGGTGCCAGCGGACTCGACCTGTTGGCGCGCATTCGCGAGCAGCACCCACGGTTGCCGGTCATCATCATGACCGCTCACTCCGATCTGGACAGCGCTGTCGCCTCGTATCAGGGCGGCGCGTTCGAGTATTTGCCGAAGCCGTTCGATGTCGATGAGGCCGTATCGCTGGTCAAGCGCGCCAATCAGCACGCACAAGAGCAGCAAGGCCTGGAAGTGGTGCCGGCACTGACCCGCACCCCGGAAATCATCGGCGAAGCGCCGGCGATGCAGGAAGTGTTTCGCGCCATCGGGCGCTTGAGCCACTCCAACATCACCGTGCTGATCAACGGCGAATCCGGTACCGGTAAAGAACTGGTCGCCCACGCCCTGCACCGCCACAGCCCGCGCGCGGCCTCGCCGTTCATCGCGCTGAACATGGCGGCGATCCCCAAGGATCTGATGGAGTCCGAGCTGTTCGGCCATGAGAAAGGCGCGTTCACCGGCGCAGCCAACCTGCGTCGCGGTCGCTTCGAACAGGCTGATGGCGGCACGCTGTTCCTCGATGAAATCGGCGACATGCCGGCGGACACGCAAACCCGTTTGCTGCGCGTTCTGGCTGATGGCGAGTTCTATCGCGTTGGCGGGCATGTGCCGGTCAAGGTCGACGTGCGCATCATCGCCGCGACGCACCAGAATCTGGAAACCCTGGTGCACGCCGGCAAATTCCGTGAGGACTTGTTCCATCGCCTCAACGTGATTCGCATCCACATCCCGCGCCTGTCGGATCGTCGTGAAGACATCCCGACCCTGGCCAAGCACTTCCTCAGCCGCGCCGCGCAGGAACTGGCAGTCGAGCCGAAACTGCTGAAAAGCGAGACCGAGGAATACCTGAAGAACCTGCCGTGGGGCGGCAACGTGCGCCAGCTGGAGAACACTTGCCGCTGGATCACGGTGATGGCGTCCGGGCGCGAAGTGCACATCAGCGACCTGCCGCCAGAACTGCTGAACCTGCCGCAGGATTCAGCGCCCGTGACCAACTGGGAGCAGGCGCTGCGTCAGTGGGCTGATCAAGCCTTGGCGCGTGGCCAGTCGAGTCTGCTCGACAGCGCGGTGCCGGCGTTCGAGCGGATCATGATCGAGACGGCGCTGAAGCACACCGCCGGGCGCCGTCGTGATGCAGCGGTGTTGCTGGGTTGGGGGCGTAATACCCTGACGCGCAAGATCAAGGAATTGGGCATGAAGGTGGATGGCGGGGATGATGATGAGGGGGATGAGGGTTAACGCTTGAGAATTGTTGTGTGCTCAGGATCCATCCCCCTCACCCCAGCCCTCTCCCCCAAGGGGTAGAGGGGGAAGGGAGCCGATTTATGTGATGTTCAAAATCTGAGTTCGGCTCGGTATTTCAGGTCGGTTTATTTTGACCGGGCAACTCGGTCAGTCCCCTCTCCCTCTGGGAGAGGGCTAGGGTGAGGGGCCACCTTGCACCGCATCAATGCACAATGACCCGTGATCGCGCACAGCCGCATCTGCACCCTGCGTTCTGAAAACACCGACAAAACCACTCTCCAAAAACACGAAAGCCCCGAACCCCGGGGCTTTCGCGTTTCTGACCAGCTTTTTTGTTTCAACAGATTAAAACCTGGCACGCCCCCTGCAATACCTCTGACAGGTGATTCGATTCACCAACCCTTTCGGGGACCTTGGTACAGGCAGGCCGGGGATTCCCCTCTTTACACCGGCGCGCACCGCAACGCGATGCGCCCACCCTTTTGGGATCCTTGGTACAGGCAGGCCGGGGGTTCCCTCTTTATACCGGACCGACGCTGCAAGCGAAGTCCACCCTTTTGGGAACCCTGATACAGGCAGGTCAGGGATTCCCGCTTTTACAACTCATGGCGAGGCGTTCAGCCCGGTGTCAATCGAGGACGCTTGGGCAATGCAGGGGCGGGTTCGCCGCCTTCGCGATGTTTGCGTATTTCATCTTCCATCCTGTTCAGCATCCTTGCTGGACTATGCTCGTAATTTCCAATTGCTCTTGCTAGCTCCTGAACAACCGGGTCGGCTTTCCTGTAGTTATTGAGCAACATCCAGACCCGAAGCTGCAAAGATTGTTGTTCGATCTGGTATTCAGGCGTTCGGGTCAGTTTTGCCATGCTCGAGGTAATTTGCGAGTGTTGACGATCCTGTTTGAACCACTCCCAAAGATCATGCTTTTCCTGGGACTGCTCCGCGGGTACATCTTTCATCCAGTAATCTATCCGCAGCGGATAGTTGGGCAACTCCCCCCCCAGCCAGATGTCAGCGCCTGTTTGTCGACGTGCAGTCATTAGTCGGCGAAGCGAAGCGGGGTCGGATATCGGGTTGTTAATCAGTTCAAAACCCTGCCTGAGTTCGATGGTGTCGGGGATCGACTTTATTAGATTATTGGAGAGACGTAAGCGGTCCTTGGGAATCTCACGCGTGACGCCCTCTGGAAACCTGTCTATTCCGGTATAACTCAGATCAACCTCCCGCAGCGCTGTCATGCCTTCCAGCGTTGGCACGGAAGACAGAGGATTTCCACTGAGCTTCAATACCTCCAGCCTTGACGGCCCCCCCTCCGCCCCCAGCCCGGCAGGCAGCTGTTTTATCAGGGTGTGCGAGAGATCCAACTCCCGTAACGCAGGCATTGCCATGAGCGACGGCGCATCCCGCAACGGAATGCTCGCCAGCTTCAATACCTCTAACGGCAATGGCCCGGCCTTGGAATCAAACCCATCGAAGTCTGGACTCATGTTGGTACCCGACAAATCCAATACCCGCAACTCGGACATACCGGACAGCGTAACGGCCCCCTGCAGATATCGATCATCATGCAGATCCAGCACTCGCAAACGTGAGCGCAAGGCCAAGTCGTTCAGCCCTTCAGGCAACTGAAGCAAATAAGAGTTACTGACCTTCAACACTCGTAACTCCGTCATGCCGGACACTGACAGAGCGGATTGTATGGTGCAGTCGCCCAGGTCCAGCTCTTGTAAACGGGGCAACACTTTGAATTGCAATTCAGCGGGAGGCAGCGGTCTTAGATTGGTGTGCTGAATACTCAGGGTTCTCAACTCTGAAATCATGGCGATAGCATCCAGTAATTCTTTACCGCGTATGCCGAATTCGTTCAATTTGAGGGTTTCAACATGAGAAAACGTGGATAGAAAATCTCCCAGATTACGTACAACGCTGCCCTTCAGGCTTAGAGAAACAACCGAGTCCAGTCGTTTGGAAAAAATCGGCAAATTGAGGTTGGCGCGAGTCCCAAGATCGAGCTCCAACTCAAAGCCCAGCAGCCGCCCGTCCCGGTAGACTTTCTCGCTTTCGTCCCCCTGCCATTTATACAACCGACGAAATTTGTCCCCGATCGCAAGTCGTCTGTTGCGCTCGTGGTCGGCGCTGCCCTTGTAGGTGGCCTCCCAGGCGCTGATTTCGTGGTGCAACCTGACAAACCCAAGCTGAAGATCCTTGAGTTTCACCTCTGCCGCATCCTTGTCACCGAACCGGGCGATGAAGTCATCCGCGTGTTGATCGGTCGCCTCCGGAAAGTACTTCTGGACTTGGGCTCGGGTGGTGGGTTCAACGACCCCACGCGGATACCAAAGGCCGCTGCGGGTATCGCGAAGCAGCACCGGCCCTGACGGCAGCCGTTCAGTGTAGAGTCGCGCCTTATGCAATCCGGACTTTGCCTCCACGGCAACAAGAACAGTGCCGCCATCAACCAGATCGACGTAGGTGCGCTTGTTGTGAATCCGTAAACCTTCTCCGTTGGCTGCTGAAAGGTTTTCTGCGGGGTTGATCAGGTAATCCTGCAGGGACAATTGAGGTGCAGGAGGACGGACTTCAACGGGAGCCGCATGAACCACTATGGCCGCAGTCGTAGAAGTGATATCTGCGTCGGTAACCCTGGACGAGCCCGCTTGCGGCGGCGGACTATCGAAGTAGACATCTGAACGTCTGTGCCCTGACGGGCCGGGGAGTGAAGTGTTCACGTCTGGTGGCCGGTTCGAGCTGCCGGAAACATCCACTTGCACGCGGTTACCGCCACCGGAAGTTGGTTTTACTGGCATGTTTTCATCCTTGAAAAAGTCGCCCCTGGCATTCGCGCAAGGGACGAAGGTTTTGGCATCCTGCCGGTATCAATAGAGCGCCACGCTTCTGTATTAGCCGTCGAGACTTTTACGGATCAAGTCTCGGACGCTTGGGCAAATGATGCAGCGGCGGATTTTGCCGCCCAGAGTCATATTCCCGAATCTCGGCTTCCAGCCTGTCGAGCATTTTTCCGGGGCTCCGTTCGGTGAGCAAAATGTTGTCGAGCCGAGCCTGCTCGCCAGATCCGCGCTCGCCGTAGATCTTGAGGAACGACCAGACCCGTCGCTGCAAAAGCAGATACTCGACATGAAACTCCGGTGTTCGACTCAGTTGCCGGATCGCGTCCAGCAGACGCGAGTCAGGGCCGAAGCTGTCCCAGAGCTTCAGTTTTTCAGTTAACTCTTTTCCCGGCGGCACATTTCGCAGCCAAAGATTTGCCGAGCGATCATGACTTGCATCTCCCAGCCAGATATCGATGCCTATTTTGATACGTGCATGTATCAGACGCCGGTGGGAGGCCGGATCCGTAATTGGATTGCCGATAAGATTGAAGCCTGCTCTGAGTTCTACGGATTCAGGAATCGATGTAATGCGATTGTTCGCCAGATTCAACACTTTCCCGGGAATCTCGTTGGTGATGCCCTCCGGAAATCTGTCTATTCCTGAATTGGAAAGATCCAGCTCCTTCAGCGCGGTCATTCCTTTGACTGAAGGCGCAACAGACAGCCGATTATGGCTGAGCTTCAATACTTCCAATCGCAACGGCCCGTTATCGGCATTGAGTCCTGGAAGGTGGGTTAGTCCGTTCTGCTCCAGATCCAATAAACGCAACCCGGTCATGCCGGCCACCGAAAAATCAGGCGACAAGTTAGCCCGTTGCAGCTTCAACTCTCGTAACCGCGCAAGCCTTGCCAGGCCTTCAATATTGCCCGGCTCCACGGTGAGCCGCAGGCCGGGATTATCAGAAGTCATTCCATATCCGAAAACCACCCCCAGACTTTCAAGATTAGGGAAAGCTGAAAGAAAACCTTCCGGAAGAGGCATGCGTAACCCACTTAGTTCAAGGGAAACGACGGAGTTGAAGGGTGTTGGTAGTGCCCAATGATCTGGCCATACCGAAAGAGTCGAAGACAGCTTGAAACCCACCGGCCGCTTATCGTGAAAGACCAGCTCGTCAGGCTCCCCTTGCCACGTGTACAGACGGCGCAATGTGGGACCTAATTCATTTCCGTAGAACCCCGAGGAACTCGTCCAAAGGCGCAGTTTTGAGTCCAGTTGAGCAAGTCCAAGCTGGAGCCGTTTGAGCTCAACCTCTGCCGCATCCTTGTCACCGAAGTGCACGCGAAAGTGATCGGCTTGTTGATCGGTCACGTCCGGGAAGTATTTCCGGACCTGCGCTCGGGTGGTTGGCTCAGCGGCATCGAGCAAGTGCCCAACGTCACTGCCGGTATCACTGCGCTGCACCGGGTCCGCTGGCAGTGGTTCGCTTGACAGCCCTGTTTCTGCTTCCAGTCTTTCCAGCTTTTTCAAGGGACTGGGCTCATTCCACAAAATGCTCTCCAGCCTGGCCTTGACGCCGGGTTCAGCCTTTCTGTAACGCTCGAAAAACTGCCAGACCCGTTGCTGCAAAAGCGGGCGCTCAACATGAAATTCGGGGGTACGAGCCAGGTCCCAGACGATTTGCCTCACGCCTGACAAAGAATGGCCATAACTGTTCCAAACGTTCAAATTCTCAGACAGCTCCTCTAGCGGCAAATGTCGTAGCCACGCATTTGGCGAGCTATCAGTACTTCTTTTTCCCAGCCAAATGTCGATGCCTGTTTTTATACGCGCGTCCCTCAGCCGCCGCAGGGTCGCCAGATCCGTTATGGGATTGCCCATGAGATTGAAGCCCGCTCTGATTTCAACGGACTCGGGGATCGATGTAATACGGTTATTCGAAAGATTCAGCACTTTCCCGGGATTATCGGATGTGACGCCCTCCGGAAACCTGTCCAGACCGGTGCTGGAAAGATCCAGCTCCTGCAGCGCAGTCCTGACTTTCAGTGAAGGCATAGCAGACAGCGCATTATCGCCGAGCTTCAATACCTCCAGTCGTAACGGCCCGTTGTCAGCATCAAGCCCGAGCGGGAGCTGTTCTATACCGGTCTGCGTCAGATCCAATACACGCAACCCGGCCATCCCCGTCACGTCAGGTGCCACTTTCAAGGACGCATTCCGCTGCAGATCGAGAACCTGCAAGCTCAACCGCCCCGGCAGGCCATTCACTACGGCATTCAAATCCGTCATTCCCTGAATGTTGCCAAGTGCCAGAGCTCGCAGCTCGGTCATGCTTGTCAGCGAGAACCCGGCTGGCAAAATGCAGTTTTGCAGATTCAGCTCGCGTAGACGGGGAAGCTTTTCCAACTCGAGAACGAAACCTAGCTCAATATTGAGCCTCGATGCAGAGTTATTGAAAGGGCGAGTGGATGGCAAGCCAACTACCGTCAGACTTTCAATGTTGGGAAATTGCGCAGATAAATGATACGAGAATAGATGTTCACCCGCTCTCAGGGTAAGAGCGACAACAGCGTTGAATTTTGTTCTGACAGGAAAACCGGATTGCCGGGCACCAAGATCGATATCCATCTTGAAACCCACTAGTCGGCCCTCGTGATAGACGCGCTCGCTGGGTTCGCCCTGCCACCTGGCAAGTCTGCGTAGCTTGCTCGCCATTTCCTCGCTGATATCAGAGTAGCCCACTTCAAGGAGCTCTCGCTCGATCCGCTTCAGTTCCACCTCTGCTACATCCTCGTCGCCAAACCGGGCGATGAAAGCATCGGCGTCGATGTCAGTTGTTTCCGGAAAGTATCTTTGCACCTGCGCTCGGCTGGCGGGCTTGACGAGCGTACGCTGGTACCAAAAACCATTATCGACGTTACGCAACATCACCGGGCCTAAAAGCAGCTCGCTTGGCCGTCGGGCATGATGCAATCCAGTCTTCGGATCCACGGCGACAGGAACAAAAACGCCATCGGCCACCTCAGCGTAGGCACGATTGTTGAAAACCCTTAATCCTTCTTCGTTGGCTTCTGGAAGTAACGCCTTGGCGGGGATGACGTAATGATCCAGCGACGGCTGAGGTGCCAGTCGAGGAGTTTGAACGGGAACCGTGTGTACGACGACGGCCGGCGTCGGGTGGACGGCATCAATGTCTGTAGTGCCGGATCCCCCGGCTCGCGACTGCTGATTATCGGGAAAGATATCTGAGCCGGAACCTCAGCGGCCCGATGGACCGGGAAGCTCAATGTTCACCTCCGCCGGTCGGGTCGGACTGGTGGACGCATCCACTCTCACGTGGCTACTGCCACCGGTAGGTGGTTTTACTGGCATGTTTTTTCATCCTTGAAAAAGTCGCCCCTGGCATTCACGCGAAGGGACGATGGTTTTGGCATCCTGCCGGTTTAGAGGAGCAGCGCACGATAGCGTGCACAGGTGTTGAAGGAGATAGGAAAGGCAGACTGGCGAAGCGGGAAACAACGCCAGGAAACGTAGGAGAATCGGAGAGAGGCGGCAGCTTTGCGATCAGTTCGCTTGCAAGCGAATCTCCAGCCGCCAACGCTCGTCGACCTTGCTGCCAGCCCAGTCGCCCTGTAATGGCCGCGCCGCCAGTACCGTCAACAGCAATCCGCCGTCACTTTTGCGCGTACGCCAGTTGACGTCTTTGCCGTTGAGCTTGAGCTGGCCCTTCTGCGCCTGGCCTTCAGCCTGAAACAGCAGCGCCACGGTGCCATCGATGATCTCGCCGTGCAGCTTTGGCTCATTGTTGAACCACACCACCAGCCCCTGTTCCGTCACCTCAACTTGCTGCAGAACAGTCGGGTCCGGCGTGGTCAGGCGGCCGATCATCAAACCGATCATCAAGCCGACAATCGCCAGCGAACCGATGACACGCGGGAATAGTTTCGAACGGTTGTCCACAGGCGGCGTAGAATGCCGCTCATCTTTACCTTCGGAGCCGTGCATGTTTCACGTCATCCTTTTTCAACCAGAAATTCCGCCGAATACCGGCAACGTTATCAGGCTGTGCGCCAACAGCGGCTGCCACCTGCATTTGATCGAACCGCTGGGCTTCGAGATGGACGACAAGCGCTTGCGCCGTGCCGGTCTCGATTACCACGAATATGCCACGCTGCAACGTCACGCGGATCTGGCCAGTTGCCTTGAGAGTCTGGGCAACCCGCGATTGTTTGCGTTCACCACCAAGGGTTCGCGACCGTTTCATGATGCGGCGTTTGTCCCGGGGGATGCGTTCATCTTCGGCCCGGAAAGCCGTGGCCTGCCAGCGGAGGTGCTCGATGCCTTGCCCGCCGAGCAACGCCTGCGTCTGCCGATGCGCGAAGGCTGCCGCAGCCTGAACCTGTCCAACACCGTGGCCGTCGCTGTATACGAAGCCTGGCGCCAGAACGACTTCAAGTAACACCACACCTGATCGTTCCCACGCTCTGCGTGGGAATGCAGCCCGTGACGCTCCGCGTCACTGGAGGCGTAGCGTCCCCAGAGGCATTCCCACGCGGAGCGTAGGAACGATCAGCCAAGAAAAAAGCGCCTGTTACGGCGCTTTTTTCGTTGTAGCCCAGACCGTTTACTGAACGGTTGGCGTCTCGCCGCTTTCCTGCATGCGCTGCAATTCTTGCGCGTACAGAGCGTCGAAGTTCACCGGGGCCAGCATCAGGGCCGGGAACGAACCGCGGGTCACCAGGCTGTCCAGGGTTTCGCGCGCGTACGGGAACAGGATGTTCGGGCAGAACGCACCCAGAGTGTGGCTCATGGAAGCCGCATCGAGGTTCTTGATCAGGAAGATACCGGCCTGTTGCACTTCAGCAATGAAGGCCACTTCTTCACCGTTTTTCACGGTAACGGACAGGGTCAGCACGACTTCGAAGAAATCACCTTCCAGTGCTTTCTGGCGAGTGTTCAGATCCAGCGCAACAGCCGGATCCCACTGCTGGCGGAAGATCGCCGGGCTTTTCGGGGCTTCGAAGGACAGGTCGCGTACGTAGATGCGCTGCAAGGAAAATTGCGGTGCGGTTTCTTCTTCGCTGGCTGCAGTGTTCTGTTGGTCAGTCATCTCAGATCCTTATCGATCTTGGGTCTTTTAGGGAGTGCTGTACGTGGGTGCAGCCGTTCAGGCCTTGAGCAGCGCGTCGAGTTTGCCGGCGCGCTCCAGGGCATACAAATCGTCACAACCGCCGACGTGCTTGCTGCCGATCCAGATCTGCGGCACGGACGTGCGTCCGGCTTTCTGGGCCATTTCGGCGCGCACCTGCGGCTTGCCATCGACCTTGATCTCTTTGAAGGCCACGCCTTTGTTCTCGAGCAGGTACTTGGCTCGCGAGCAATAAGGGCAGTAATCGCTGGAGTAGACGATGACTTCGCTCATATCACTTCACCAACGGCAGGTTGTCGCCTTTCCAGCTGGAAATCCCGCCGGACAGCTTGGCGGCGGTGAAGCCGGATTTCATCAGTTCGCGGGCGTGGGTTCCGGCGGTCTGGCCCAGAGCGTCGACCAGAATGATGGTCTTGGCCTTGTGCTTTTCCAGCTCGGCGGTGCGCGCAGCCAGTTTGTCCTGGGGAATGTTGATCGCGCCAACGATGTGGCCGGCAGCGAAATCCTTGGCCGGACGGATGTCCACCACCACGCCTGCATCTTTATTGACCAGTGCGGTCAGCTCGCCGGTGCTCAGGCTTTTACCGCCGCCCTGCATCGTGTGCGCCAGCAGCAGAGCCAGCAGTACGACGAAGATACCGACAAGAATGTAGTGGTTAGTGGCAAATTCAATCAGGTGAGCAACCATCGAAGGAGGTTCCAGGGCGTTAAAATGTCGGCCAGTATACACAGCCACTATGGTGGGCCAAACCCCGTCCGGCGGTGACGCGGTCGGAACTTAGCTTTAAACTCCAACTCCCTTTTCCATCGCCCTCTTCTTTATTAGCCACGAGTGGATTCCATGACTACCACGCCTAAACCTTTGGTCCTGATGATTCTCGACGGCTTCGGTCACAGCGACAGCCCCGAATCCAACGCCGTTTTCGCGGCGAAGAAGCCCGTCCTTGATCGCCTCTGGGCCACCGTGCCGAACGGCTTGATCTCAGGCAGCGGCATGGACGTCGGCCTGCCGGACGGCCAGATGGGCAACTCCGAAGTCGGCCACATGAACCTCGGCGCCGGCCGGGTGGTGTATCAGGACTTCACCCGCGTGACCAAATCGATCCGTGACGGCGAATTCTTCGAAAACCCGACCATTTGCGCCGCTGTGGATAAAGCCGTGGCCGCCGGCAAGGCCGTGCATTTCATGGGTCTGCTCTCCGATGGCGGCGTGCACAGCCACCAGGATCACCTGATCGCCATGGCCGAACTGGCCTTCAAGCGCGGCGCCGAAAAAATCTACCTGCACGCTTTCCTTGATGGCCGCGACACCCCGCCGAAAAGCGCTGCTTCGTCGATCGAACTGCTCGACGCAACCTTCCAGGCACTCGGCAAGGGCCGCATCGCCAGCATTATCGGCCGCTACTTCGCCATGGACCGTGACAACCGCTGGGATCGCGTCGCTCAGGCGTACAACCTGATTGTCGACGGCAACAGCGAATTCAACGCCGCCACCGCGCAGGAAGGTCTGGAGGCTGCTTACGCTCGCGGCGAGAGCGACGAATTCGTTAAAGCCACGACCATCGGTGAACCGGTAAAAGTCGAAGATGGCGACGCCGTGGTGTTCATGAACTTCCGTGCCGACCGCGCCCGCGAGCTGACTCGCGTGTTCGTCGAGGACGACTTCAAGGACTTCGAACGCGCACGCCAGCCGAAACTGGCCGGCTTCGTCATGTTGACCCAGTACGCGGCAAGCATTCCGGCGCCCTCGGCGTTCGCGGCGGGCAGCCTGGAAAACGTCCTCGGTGACTATCTGGCGAAAAACGGCAAAACTCAACTGCGCATCGCTGAAACCGAAAAATATGCACACGTGACTTTCTTCTTCTCCGGCGGTCGTGAAGAACCGTTCCCGGGCGAAGAGCGCATCCTGATCCCGTCGCCGAAAGTCGCCACTTATGACTTGCAGCCGGAAATGAGCGCGCCGGAGGTGACCGACCGCATCGTCGAGGCCATTGAAAACCAGCGTTACGACGTGATCGTGGTCAATTACGCCAACGGCGACATGGTCGGCCACAGCGGCGTGTTTGACGCGGCGGTGAAGGCCGTGGAATGCCTCGACACTTGTGTGGGTCGTATTGTTGAGGCACTGGAAAAAGTGGGTGGCGAAGCGCTGATCACCGCTGACCACGGCAACGTCGAGCAAATGGCCGATGAGTCCACTGGCCAGGCACATACCGCGCACACCACTGAGCCGGTGCCGTTCATTTATGTCGGCAAGCGTGACCTGAAAGTGCGTGAAGGCGGCGTGCTGGCGGATGTGGCCCCGACCATGCTGAAACTGCTGGGCCTGGAAAAACCGGCGGAAATGACTGGCACGTCTATCCTGGTGTAATACGCCCGATCAAACACCACAAAACCCTGTGGGAGCTGGCTTGCCAGCGATAGCAATCTGACAGCCAACATCTATGTTGAATGTGCAGACGCCATCGCTGGCAAGCCAGCTCCCACAGTGGTTCAAGGCGTTTTCGAAATGGAATCGGGCCTATTGCTTGCTCCAGTTATCACACAGCCCCAATTGGGCGTTTTTTTTGCAGCCTCGGGCGGGCATACTAGGCCGTCCCTTACCCTGGTGCCGCCCGCCCCTATGCTTCGCGTCCTGATCGCCCTTGCTCTGACCTGCCTGCTCCAACCGGCCTTCGCTGACGAGCGCGCGCAAACCCAACAGCAGTTGGACGCCACGCGTCAGGACATTGCCGAGCTGAAGAAGCTGCTGAGCAAAGTCCAGGAAGAAAAGTCCGGCGTACAGAAAGAGCTCAAGGGCACTGAAACCGAGCTGGGCAAGCTGCAGAAGCAGGTCGACGCGCTGCAGAAAGAACTGCAGAAAAGCGAATCCGAGCTGCAGCGACTCGATGCAGAGAAAAAAAAACTTCAGAGCGCGCGCACTGAACAGCAGCGACTGATCGCCATTCAGGCCCGTGCGGCCTATCAGAACGGTCGGCAGGAATACCTCAAGCTGCTGCTCAACCAGCAGAATCCCGAGAAATTCGCCCGTACCCTCACCTATTACGATTACCTGAGCCAGGCCCGCCTGGAACAGCTGAAAAACTTCAACGAAACCCTGCGCCAGCTGGCCAACGTCGAAAAAGACATTGCCGCCCAGCAGGCCCAATTGCTGGTACAGAAAAGCAGCCTCGATACCCAGCGCGACGAACTGGAAAATGTTCGCAAGGAACGCCAGCAAGTCCTCGCCAAGCTCAACGACGACGTGAAGGCCCGCGATCAGAAACTCGCCGCGCGCGAGCAGGATCAGGCAGACCTGTCTAAAGTCCTTAAAACCATTGAAGAAACCCTGGCCCGCCAGGCTCGTGAGGCTGAAGAAGCGCGGCAGAAAGCGCTGATCGCCCAGCAGGAAGCGGAAAAAAAGCGCTTGCGTGAGGCGCAGGCTGAAAACAGCGACGCCCCACGAAAACCCGCCAGATCCACTCCCGGCGCGCTGGTCTCCAGCAGCGGCGAGACCTTTGGTGGCCCTTTTGCTGCAACCCGGGGAAAACTTCCGTGGCCGGTTGATGGTCGACTGCTGGCACGCTTCGGCGAAAGCCGTGGCGACGATGCCCGTACCAAGTGGGACGGCGTGATGATCAGCGCCTCCGCCGGCAGCCAGGTGCATGCCGTACACGGTGGTCGCGTGGTGTTCGCCGACTGGCTGCGCGGTGCCGGGCTGTTGGTGATCCTTGATCACGGCAACGGTTTTCTGAGTCTTTACGGTCACAACCAGACGCTGCTCAAGTCGGCCGGTGACGTGGTAAAAGCCGGTGAGTCGATCTCCACTGTCGGTAACAGTGGCGGCCAGGACACACCAGCGCTGTATTTCGCAATTCGTCAGCAGGGTCACCCGAGTGATCCGGCGCAATGGTGCCGCGCGCAAGGATAGGCGTTGAGTCACCTACATTAGGAGTTCGTTCGACATGCTGCATTTGTCCCGCCTTACCTCGCTGGCCCTGACGATCGCTCTGGTGATCGGCGCGCCTCTGGCGTTCGCCGCGCAACCAGCCCCGGCCGTCGCTCCGGCAGGCACAGCCGCGACTTCCAAGGCGCCACTGCCGCTAGAAGAGTTGCGCACCTTTGCCGAGGTCATGGACCGGATCAAAGCCGCGTACGTCGAGCCGGTGGACGACAAGACCCTGCTGGAAAACGCGATCAAGGGCATGCTCAGCAACCTCGACCCGCACTCGGCCTACCTCGGCCCGGAAGATTTCACCGAGCTGCAGGAAAGCACCAGCGGCGAGTTCGGCGGTCTGGGCATCGAGGTTGGCGCTGAAGATGGCTTCATCAAAGTGGTCTCGCCAATCGATGACACCCCGGCGTCGAAGGCCGGTATTCAGGCCGGCGACTTCATCGTCAAGATCAACGGTGCGCCGACGCGCGGCCAGACCATGACCGAAGCCGTGGACAAGATGCGTGGCAAGATCGGCCAGAAAATCACCCTGACCCTGGTGCGCGATGGCGGCACGCCGTTCGACGTGACCCTGGCGCGCGCGGTGATTCAGGTGAAGAGCGTCAAGGCGCAACTGCTGGAAACCGGTTATGCGTATATCCGCATTACCCAGTTCCAGGTCAAGACCGGCGAAGAGGTTTCCAAAGCCCTGGCCAAGCTGCGCAAGGACAACGGCAAGAAGCTCAACGGCATCATTCTCGACCTGCGCAACAACCCGGGCGGCGTGTTGCAGGCGGCGGTGGAAGTGGTCGACCACTTCATCACCAAAGGCCTGATCGTCTACACCAAAGGCCGCATCGCCAACTCCGAACTGCGCTTCTCTGCCACCGGTAAAGACGAAAGCGAAGCGGTGCCGATGGTCGTGCTGATCAACGGTGGCAGCGCCTCGGCCTCGGAAATCGTCGCTGGCGCCCTGCAGGACCAGAAACGCGCGGTGGTCATGGGCACCACCAGTTTCGGCAAAGGCTCGGTACAAACCGTGCTGCCGCTGAACAACGATCGCGCACTGAAGATCACCACGGCGCTGTACTTCACGCCGAACGGCCGCTCGATTCAGGCCCAGGGCATCGTCCCTGACATCGAAGTACGCAAGGCCAAGATCACCAGCGAGGCCGATGGCGATTACTTCAAGGAAGCCGACCTGCAAGGTCACTTGGGCAACGGCAACGGTGGCGCGGACAAACCGACCGGCTCCGGCGCCAAGCCCAAAGCCATGCCGCAGGATGACGACTACCAATTGGCCCAGGCCCTGAGCCTGCTCAAAGGGCTGAGCATCACGTCCGGCCGTTGAGGATGTCTTTGCGTTTCGTCTGCGTTCTGTTGTGCTGTCTGGCGGGTGCTGCTCACGCAGAGCCCGTCAGCCCAAAGCCACACAAAGCCTACCTGACACTGATCATCGACGACCTGGGGCAGAACCTGCCTCGGGATCGCCGCGTGCTGGCCCTGCCCGGCCCGGTGACCACGGCGATCATGCCCGACACCCCGCACGCCACTGAATTTGCCCGCGAAGCCCATCGCGCCGGCAAGATCGTCATCCTGCACATGCCGATGGACCCGGCCACCGGGCCGTACGCCTGGCATCCCGAACTGCCGATCGAAGAACTGGAAAAACGCCTCAACGCCGCGTTCAAAATGGTCCCGTACACCGCCGGCATCAATAACCACATGGGCAGCCGCATGACTGCGCAACCAGTGGCGATGGCGTGGTTGATGGCCGATTTGCAGCGCCGGCACAAGTTTTTCGTCGACAGCCGTACCAGTGCGCAGACCGTTGCTGCGCAGCAGGCGCAGAAGATCGATCTGGCGAGTGTGTCGCGGGATGTATTTCTCGATGATGAGCGCACCGAAGCAGCGATTTACACGCAGTTGCAGACCGCGATCAGCCTGGCGCACAAGCAGGGTTCGGCGGTGATGATCGGGCATCCGTATCCGCAGACGCTGGCGGTGCTGGAGCGTGAATTGCCCAGACTCAAGGCGCAGGGAATCGAGTGGATCGACATCAAGCAGATGATCAGCGTACGCAGCAATCGCGCCATGAGCGGCCACGGTAAAGACGGGATTTATCGGTAATACCCGGTAACGCTCTATACATAGTTACCGCCAGCAATCCTCCTGACTTCCGGATAGTGAGACCTGCAACAGGTCGTGGCTCGCCCGAGCCGCTTCTCAACTATCAGGAATGACTATGATTATCGAAGAAAACGCTGCCTCGCTACCCGGGCCAATGCAGCCCATCACGCACGACAACCTGCTGATCAACTTCACAACGGAGTTTTATCGGATCTGGAGTACCAACGGTACAAAGGCAAAACTTGGCACTTTTTGGCGACCCACCCCCGCCAGAGATGCATTACCGGGTTACTTTCCGTTGGGCGACGTGTTCATTCCCGGCAATGTAAACATCAACGGCGACATGGTCTCGGCAGTCGTTTGCGAGAAGGACTTGAAAGGGGCGAAAAACAGTAAAGGCAACGCACTGGCCAAGCCTGCCGATTTCGAATTGGTCTGGAAAGAGTCCCCGACACACAGTGTTACGCGCACATCGATATGGCGCCCGATCCCCCCCGTTGGCTACGTCGCCATGGGCCTGGTGTGCGCCAGCGACCATAATAAGCCATCACTCAATACCATCCGCTGCGTGAGGGCCGATCTGGTTGTGGAGGCAAATGTCGGGGATCCGCTGTGGAATGACAAAGGTACGGGGGCAAAACTCAGTTTCAGTGCCTGGACCATAGAACCACCTACAGCCCAACCAGGTGAAATCTGTTTTGCTCCAGGCACCTTTGTGGGCATACAGGCCTACAGCAAGCCCACAGCGCCCGACACTGCTTACGCCTTACGGATGCAGATCCCGCTGCAAATCACGGCAAAGCCACAAGCTCCGACACTCAACGAATATGTGCACCCTACGGGTGGAGAAATCGTCGAAGTCACTCAGATTGCCCGCCTGCCCTGGTTTGCGGTCAGAGATCACGTCAATCCCGCAGAGCAATTCGTCAACTCGCCCTATTACGAGCTGAAAAGAACCGACGGACACGTGTTGATTGGTTACGACCACAATTCCTCGGGCAAAACCCGTTCGGCCAAATGGATCGCCCACCGGGCACAAAACCCGACAGGGCTACGCGTATTCAAGAGCTTCACGTCGATTGAAATCGGCAAGGCCTGGCCTTCTGTGCCGTTGAGCGATCTACGCGTGACGAAGTTTTCGGCCCGTTTGCCAGAGCACTTCACTCATACCGAGACTTCTGCGAGCGGCTGGAACGAAATGCGTCCTCAGGTCGTCATCGCCATGGTTGCGAAGCAGACTGCCGTTGCGGTCTACCAGATGGAGAGCCATTACAAACTCATACGTGAAGACGGCACTCAAGTGGCCGTCGACTTCGGCTATACCGACGACTCAAGCGTTCATCTCACACAATATCCGCCGGAGCACATAGAGGTCGCCAGCACGTGTCCGCAACCGACTGAAATCACACCACGTGGCGTCGACGAAAGCGCCAGTGTCGTTGAAGTGATTGTAACGTCACCGCTGGAACTACCGATTGTTACAGATAGCGCCCCATAATTTCGTCGACAATCCCGTCCTTGCGCAACTGATCCAGTGCGGCCTGAAGCTTGGCGACAACGTCGTCGGAGACGTCCTTGTTCAACGCCAGATACAGTTCAGCGCTATTAAAGCGCAGCACGGTCTTGAGTCCGGTGACACCCTCCTGCCGCGCCAGATAGCGCCCGGCAGGATCACCTGTTGCCCACAGATCGATCTGACCATTGACCAGTTTCTTTGCATTGTCCTGATCGCGCAACACCACTATCGGCTTCAGGCCCTGCTTGGCTAGCGTCTCGGCAATCGCGTCACCTTTGTAGGCTCCGATCTTGTACTTGCGCGCGTCATTGAGGGTTTCAAGGGTGATCTTGCTGTCAGCCTTGGCCAGCAGGATCCAGTCATCCGGGCCGATCGGCCCGACCCATTTGAACAGTTTTTCGCGATCCGGCAGACGCGCCATCACAAAGGCGCCGTAACCGGGATTTTCCAGAGCCAGTTTGTAGACGCGCTCCCAAGGAAAACGCAGGGTCAGGCTGTAGGTGATGCCGGCCCGCTGGAACATTTCGCGCACGATGTCGGTGGCAATACCGTTGATGTTCTCGCCCTGGGCGAAATTCTTGCCGTTCTTCGCCATGTTGTACGGCGGGAAGTTTTCGGTGAGGAGCACCAGATCGGTGTCGGGACTGGTTTCGGCGCGGGCCGTGTTGATGAGCAACATCGAGGCGCTGGCGAGAACTAGAAGCAGGCGTTTGATCATGTCGGGCTACCGAAATCCATGGCGTGCCCAAGAGTGCCTTGGGTGCGCCATGGTGTCCACTGGCCTGTATGGAATTTGACGCTTAACGCATCACGATGCCGCGTTTGGCCATATACGCTTTGGCTTCCTGCACGGTGTATTCGCCGAAGTGGAAAATACTCGCCGCCAATACAGCACTGGCGTGGCCCTCGAGAATGCCGTCAGCCAAATGCTGCAAGTTGCCAACGCCACCGGAAGCGATCACCGGAATACCCAGCGCATCGCTGATCGCGCGGGTCACGCCGAGGTCGAAGCCGTTTTTCATGCCGTCCTGATCCATGCTGGTCAGCAGGATCTCGCCGGCGCCGAGGCCTTCCATTTTCTTCGCCCACTCGACCGCGTCGAGGCCGGTCGGCTTGCGCCCGCCGTGGGTGAAGATTTCCCAGCGCGGGGTTTCGCCCGGGCCGGAAACCTTTTTGGCGTCGATGGCGACGACGATGCACTGCGAGCCGAAATGCTGCGCGGCTTCGCCAACGAATTCCGGGTTGAACACGGCAGCGGTGTTGATCGACACCTTGTCCGCGCCGGCATTCAGCAGATTGCGGATGTCCTGCACGGTACGCACGCCACCGCCGACAGTCAGCGGGATAAACACCTGACTGGCCATGCGCTCGACAGTATGCAGCGTGGTGTCGCGGCCATCGACGCTGGCGGTGATGTCGAGAAAGGTAATCTCGTCGGCGCCCTGCTCGTCATAGCGACGGGCGATTTCCACCGGGTCACCGGCGTCGCGTATGTTCTCGAACTTCACACCTTTGACGACCCGGCCGTTGTCCACGTCCAGGCAAGGGATGATGCGTTTGGCCAGCGCCATGGTCAGTCCTCAGCCTTGGTACGAATCGCAGAAAGCTTGCGCTTCGGCGACGTCGAGGGTGCCTTCGTAGATCGCGCGGCCCGTAATGGCGCCGATGATGCCTGGCGCCTTGGCGTCGAGCAGCGACTTGATGTCACCCAGATTGTGGATACCGCCGGAAGCGATCACCGGGATCTTCGTGGCAGCAGCCAGCGCAGCGGTGAACGGTACGTTGCAGCCCTGCATCATGCCGTCTTTGGCGATGTCGGTATAAACGATCGAGGACACGCCGTCGGCTTCAAACTGCTTGGCCAGATCAATGACCTGCACGGTGCTGATTTCAGCCCAGCCATCGGTCGCAACAAAACCGTCTTTGGCGTCCAGGCCGACGATGATCTTGCCCGGGAACGCACGGCAGGCTTCAGCGACGAATGCCGGATCTTTAACGGCTTTGGTGCCGATGATCACGTAGCTGACGCCAGCCTTGACGTAGTGCTCGATGGTTTCCAGTGAACGGATGCCGCCACCGATCTGGATCGGCAGGGTCGGGTAGCGCTTGGCGATCGCAGTCACCACTTCGCCATTGACTGGCTGGCCCTCGAACGCGCCGTTCAGATCGACCAGATGCAGACGGCGGCAACCGCCCTCCACCCACTTGGCAGCCATGCTCACCGGGTCATCGGAGAACACTGTGGAATCTTCCATGCGGCCCTGGCGCAGACGTACGCAGGCACCGTCTTTAAGATCGATAGCGGGAATAATCAGCATGCTTTTTCCTTCGTCAAAAGAGCGGCAAGCTGCAAGCGACTAGCTGCGAGCATGCGGTGTACCAGTTCTTGCAGCTTGAAGCTTGCGGCTTGCAGCTGCTCCTAATTTTTTTCGAGCGCCCACAGGTCGCTTTCGATGCTTTCGAACCGCTCTTTGAGGTGGGTCTGCACATCGAAAATCGCCCTGTTGTAATAGTGCGGAGCAATTTCGCGGGTAAACAGCTCAAGAATTTCTCCCGCTTCGAACGATCCCAGATCGAGTTCGAAACGGTCCTCCATGAACCGCTGAATCTTGCGATTGGCCTCGTTCTCCTGTTCGGGAGTGAGGGTCAGAATCGGCGGTTTGGATTTCCTGGCAGCCATTTACCAGCGACCGTCCCACGCGGCGAAGTTCTGCAGCAATTGCAGGCCATGGGTATGGCTCTTCTCCGGGTGGAACTGCACGGCGAAACGCGAGCCATCGGCCAGCGCCGCAGCGAAATCGACGCCGTAATGACCGCCACCCACCACCTGCCGCGCATTGGCGGCAGCGATGTAGTAGCTGTGCACGAAGTAGAAACGCGCCATGTCCGGAATGTCATGCCACAGCGGGTGGCTGACCTTCTGCTGCACTTCGTTCCAGCCCATGTGCGGGACTTTCAGGTGCTCGCCGTCTTCGTGCAGGTCTTTACCGAAGAACTTCACCGCGCCCGGAAACAGACCGATGCAGTCAACGCCATCGTTCTCTTCGCTGGTGTCGAGCAAGGCTTGCATGCCGACACAGATGCCGAGAAACGGACGATCCTGACTGACTTCGCGCACCAGCGAGTCGAAGCCGAGACGACGGATCTCCGCCATGCAATCGCGAATCGCACCAACACCGGGGAACACCACGCGGTCAGCTTCACGAATCACGTTGGCATCGCTGGTGATCAGCACCTTGCCGGCACCGACGTGCTCGAGGGCCTTGGCCACCGAGTGCAGATTGCCCATGCCGTAATCGATAACTGCAACCGTCTGCATTACAGAACGCCTTTGGTCGATGGCATTTGCCCGGCCATGCGCTCATCCAGCTCGACAGCCATGCGCAGCGCGCGGCCGAAAGCCTTGAACACGGTTTCGATCTGGTGGTGGGTGTTGGTGCCACGCAGGTTATCGATGTGCAGGCTGACCAGTGCGTGGTTGACGAAGCCCTGGAAGAATTCCTGGAACAGGTCAACGTCGAAACCGCCGACGGTGGCGCGGGTGTACGGCACGTGCATCTGCAGGCCTGGACGACCGGAGAAGTCGATCACCACGCGCGACAGCGCTTCATCGAGCGGCACGTAGGCGTGACCGTAACGACGGATGCCTTTTTTATCGCCAATGGCTTTGGCAAATGCCTGGCCGAGGGTGATACCGACGTCTTCCACCGTATGGTGGTCGTCGATATGCAGATCGCCCTTGCATTCAATATCCAGGTCGATCAACCCGTGACGGGCGATCTGATCCAGCATGTGCTCAAGAAAAGGAACACCGATATCGAATCGGGCCTTTCCGGTGCCATCAAGGTTGATCGAGGCTTTGATCTGGGTTTCCAGAGTGTCGCGCTCGACAGACGCCTTACGTTCGGCCATCACCAGCTCCGCAAAATCATTGGGCGAAAAAGGCAGCCATTATAGGCACGCGAGGCGCAAACAGAAACACGAGAGGTGAGATGGCTGACGGATAGAATGCCCGGCTGTCGCGGGTAGACATGTCCATACAAGCCATAAAGGGCATTGATCGCTCCCACGCTCTGCGTGGGAGTGCAGCCCCGGACGCTCTGCGTCCGCTTCGAATGTGACGCAGAGCGTCACGGGAGGCATTCCCACGCAGAGCGTGGGAATGATCAGGTAGAAACGAACTTAGTGAAACAGTACCGCCGTTTTCTGCAGGGTCACCCACACACCCCACGCCAACGGAATACCCACCACCAGCCACGCAGCGATCGCCAGCGGCTTGCTGCCCGGCGCGGCTTTCCACTCCAGAACGGTGCTGGCATCAGCACCTTTGTCGTGACCCAGCGCCTGTTCGGCGGCCAGTTCAGCGTCGGTCATGAAGTACTTGTCGGCCACTGGACGCACCAGCAGGTTGCACAGGAAGCCCAGCACCAGCAGACCGGCGAGGATGTACAAAGTGATGTCGTAAGCGGCAGCGCGTTCAACGCCGATGCTCAACTGATATTCACGCAAGTAGTTCACCAGCACCGGACCCAGCACGCCCGCCGCCGCCCACGCCGTCAGCAGACGACCGTGGATCGCGCCAACCATCTGCGTACCGAACAGGTCGGCCAGATACGCTGGAACCGTGGCGAAGCCACCGCCGTACATCGACAGAATGATGCAGAACGCCGCCACGAACAGCGCAACGTTGCCCAAATGGCCCATGTTCGGAATCAGCGCGTACAGGGCAAAACCCAAGGCGAAGAACACGAAATAAGTGTTTTTGCGGCCCAGGTAGTCCGAGAACGAGGCCCAGAAGAAGCGACCGCCGATGTTGAACAGACTCAGCAGACCGGTGAACCCGGCAGCAATCGCCGCGATCGAAGCCAGTTGGCCGGCATCGAGCTGGCCAAACGGCACATCAACACCCAGCAGCTTGCCGCCGAACACTTCCTGCAGCAGTGGCGAAGCCATGCCGAGGATGCCGATACCGGCGGACACGTTCAGGCACAGCACCAGCCAGACCAGACGGAACTGCGGGGTTTTCCACGCCACATTCACATGCACGTGGCGATTGGTGATCATCGCGTTCGCCGCTTTCTTCGCCGGCGCGGTCCAGCCTTCAGGTTTCCAGCCGGTTGGCGGCACGCGGTACGACAGAGCGCCACCGATCATGAACACGAAGTAGATCGCGGCCATAGCGACGAAACTCTGCCAGACGCCGACCCCTTCAGCCGAGCCGAAGTGGCTCATCAGTGCAGTTGCCAGCGGTGCACCGACCATCGCGCCGCCACCGAAGCCCATGATTGCCATGCCGGTGGCCATGCCGCGCTTGTCCGGGAACCACTTGATCAGGGTCGACACTGGCGAGATATAGCCCAGACCCAGACCGATACCGCCGATCACGCCCGAACCGAGCCACATCAGCCAGATCTGGTGGGTATAAATACCCAGCGCCGAGATCAGCAGACCGCCGCACCAGCACAATGCCGATACCACGCCGGCCTTACGCGGGCCTGCGTGTTCCAGCCAGCCACCCCAGATCGCTGCCGAGCAGCCGAGGAAGATGAAGAACAGCGTGTAGATCCAGCCGAGCATCGAGATCGGCCAGTCGCATTGCGAAGAAAAGACCTGTGTGATGAAGCTCATGTCCGGTGAGCAAGCCACCGGAGCGGTAACGCCCAGCGCCTTGGACAGCGGCAACCAGAACACCGAGAAGCCGTAGGCCATGCCGATGCACAGGTGGATGGCCAGAGCGGCCGGTGGCACCAGCCAACGGTTGAAACCGGGCTTGGCGATGATGCGTTCCTTGGACAGGAACGCGGGCTGATCGGCTTTGAGACCGTCCGCCGTGATGCTCGTGCTCATTGTGTATCCCCCAATTATTAGTATGGTTCGCCAGCCACTGTTCACCCTTGGCCTTATGCACGCAGGCATGACCTTTTTTAAGGTGAAGCTCCTTGAAGGCGCGACGTTAAGTCGCAGAAGGACGGACGAACGGGCGAAGGTTACCATTTGCACGTGACAGAAAAACCAAACTGATATCACCTTTTTTATGTCATCTGTTCTCGTACCACTCAGGAAAACGCCATGCCGATCGTTGTTCAAGCCTTGAAAGACGCCAGTTATCAGGATCAGCAGGATTTGCAGAAGATCTATGGCGATGCGCCAGAATGGCTGTTCGCACCGTTTTCCGGGGAGACAGGCCTGATCGACAGCGCCCTCGCCGACGGGACTTTCATCGCCGGGCGCTTCAACGACCGCTTGCTCGGTGCCGGTCGCCTGCAAAGGCACCACGACGTTTGGTATTTGTCCCATTTATGCGTACGAAAAGTTACCCGTCGCCGTGGCGTTGCCGAACGGCTGGTGAACCAAGCGCAGAAAATGGCGTCGCAAGCGGGGGCCGAACTGCGCCTGCAGGCCCCTGCGGAGCATCTTGAGGCTCAGGCACTGGCCACCAGGTTGCAGGTACCGCTGGAGGTCCTGGCAACATGACGTCACAGCGAACCGGGTGGTTGCAGCGCTATACTCCCCGGCTAAATTACGAATTCGACTAATTACAAGGACTCGCCCATGAAAGCGTTCGGCAAAATCCTGGGTCTGGTACTTCTCGGGCTGTTGCTGATCATTGTGGCGGCAGGTTTTGCCCTGACCCACCTCTTCGATCCCAACGATTACAAAGACGAGATCCGCCAGATAGCCCGCGACAAGGCCCACATCGAGCTGACGCTCAATGGCGATATCGGCTGGAGCCTGTTCCCGTGGCTTGGCCTGGAATTGCACGAGGCCAGCGTCGCCACCCTGGTCAAACCTGCCGAACCGTTTGCCGATTTGCAGATGCTTGGTCTGTCCGTGCGCGTGCTGCCGCTGCTGCGCCGCGAAGTGCAAATGAGCGATGTGCGCGTCGAAGGCCTGAACCTGCGCCTGAACCGCGACAAGGACGGCCACGGCAACTGGGAAGACATCGGCAAGGTGCCCGCCCCCGCCGGAGCAACGCCGTCAGCCGCTACTCCAGGCCAACCGGCCAGCGAAGCCCCTGTTGCGGTGGAAAAACCACCACAGCCGATCCGCCTCGACATCGATAGCCTGACCGTCAACAACGCCCGCGTTGAGTACAACGACGAGAAGACCGGCAAACAGTTCAGTGCCGAGAGTATCCAGTTGAGCACGGGGCCAGTTCACGACTCGACCAATATCCCGGTGAAAGCCACTGCCTTCCTCGGCACCAACCAGCCGGTTCTGCGCGTGCGCACCGAACTCACTGGCGAGTTGCGCATCGAGCGCGCTCTGCAACGCTACAAGTTCGAGGATATGAAGCTCTCCGGCGAACTGGCTGGCGATCCGTTGCAAGGCAAGACCATGACCTTCGCTGCCCAAGGTCAATTGTTGCTGGATAAAGCCGCGAACGTCGCCGAATGGACCGGCATCAAGATCTCCGCCAACCAGCTGCGCGCACTGGGCGAACTGAAAGCCAACGACCTCGACAAGACCCCGCAGATCACTGGCGGCCTCTCCATCGCCCAGTTCGACCTGGCGAAGTTTGTCGACAGCATCGGCCAGAAACTCCCAGCGATGGCTGAAGGCAGCCTGAGCAAAGTCGAACTGGTCAGCCGTGTGGCCGCCACACCGACCAGCGTCGCTTTCGACAACATCAACCTGAAACTCGACGACAGCAGTTTCAGTGGCCGCATCGCCGTCGAAGACTTCGCCAGGCAATCGCTGCGGGCAATTCTTAAGGCCGATACGTTCAACGCCGACCGTTACCTGCCACCGAAATCCGCGCAAGCCAACAGCGCCACGCAAGTGCGTCAGGCCGAAGTCGCCAGCACCGAAGCCGATGCCATGGCCGGTGCAGGCTCCACACCGCTGCCGGACAAACCCAGCAAAACCGCCTGGAGTACCGAGCGCCTGTTGCCGGTTGAACGCCTGGCCAAACTCGACGTCGATGCCGATCTGACCTTTGGCCAACTGACACTCGACAAACTGCCGATCCAGAACGCCGCACTGAAAGCCACCGGTCAGGGCGGCCTGCTGACCCTGACCAACCTGAGCGGCGAGCTGTACAACGGTGGCTTCGAAGCAAAGGGCACCCTTGATGTGCGCCCAAGCGCGCCGGTGCTCAACCTGCAGACCAAGCTCAACCGCGTGCCCGCGGAAAAAATCCTCGAAAGCCAAGGCAAAAACCCGCCGGTCAAAGGCCTGGTGACCCTCACCAGCAACGTGACCGGCAGCGGTAACAGCCAGCAGGCGCTGATCGATACCCTCAACGGTAACGCCAGTTTTGTGATCAACAACGGCGTACTGCTCAACGCCAACCTTGAACAGCAACTGTGCAAAGGCATCGCCACGCTCAACCGCAAAACTCTTAGCGGCGAGCCTCGCGGCAAAGACACGCCATTCCAGGAGCTGAAAGGTAACCTGACTTTCCGCAACGGCATCGCCAGCAACCCGGATCTGAAAGTGCGCATCCCCGGAATGACCGTCAACGGTGACGGCGACATCGACCTGCGCGTGCTGGGTATG
This sequence comes from Pseudomonas sp. NPDC085632, assembly GCF_044541255.1. NCBI lineage: Bacteria > Pseudomonadati > Pseudomonadota > Gammaproteobacteria > Pseudomonadales > Pseudomonadaceae > Pseudomonas > Pseudomonas sp. NPDC085632. The sequence goes on from NZ_JBITSX010000002.1 coordinate 114,068, forward strand.
GATTACCGCGTCGGCATCATCGTCGAGGGCGACACCAGCGCCATGCCGGATCCGGCCTGCCAGGTCGGCGAAAAATTCGTCGGCATCGAGTGGCCGCTGCGGTGCCGTGGCCCGCTGGAACTCGGCGCCAAGGCCTGCCGTGTCGACAATGATCGCCTTGGCCAGGTCGCCAGCAAACTGGCGGGTGACAAGCTCAGCGAGAAGATCGACGAGAAACTCGGCGACAAAGTCAGCCCGGAATTGAAAAACGCATTGAAGGGGCTGTTCAAGCGATGAGAGCGGAGCAGTTTTCCACGGCGGTGCTGGATTGGTTCGACCGCCACGGCCGCCACGATCTGCCTTGGCAGCAGGACATCAACCCGTACCGGGTGTGGGTGTCGGAGATCATGTTGCAGCAGACCCAGGTCAGCACCGTGCTCAATTACTTCGACCGCTTCATGGCCGCGTTGCCGACGGTCGAAGCGCTGGCCGAAGCGCCGGAAGACGAAGTGCTGCACCTGTGGACCGGCCTCGGTTACTACACCCGTGCGCGCAACTTGCAGAAGACCGCGAAGATCGTCGTCAGCCAGTACGGCGGCGAGTTTCCACGGGACGTCGAAAAGCTTACAGACTTGCCGGGCATTGGCCTGTCCACCGCTGGCGCCATCGCGAGCATCAGCATGGGCCTGCGCGCGCCGATCCTCGACGGCAACGTCAAACGCGTGCTGGCGCGCTTTACTGCGCAAGAGGGCTATCCCGGCGAGCCGAAAGTCGCCAAACAGCTCTGGGCCAACGCTGAGCGCTTTACGCCGCACGATCGGGTCAACGCCTACACCCAGGCGATGATGGATCTCGGCGCCACGCTCTGCACGCGCAGCAAGCCGAGTTGCCTGCTGTGTCCGCTGGAACGTGGTTGCGAGGCGCACATGCTCGGCCTCGAAACCCGCTACCCGATTCCCAAACCGCGCAAAGCCATCCCGCAGAAGCGCACGCTGATGCCGATGCTGGCCAACGGCGACGGCGCGATTCTGCTTTACCGCCGCCCTTCCAGCGGCTTGTGGGGCGGTTTGTGGAGCCTGCCGGAACTCGATGACCTCGATGACCTGCAACATCTTGCCGATCAGCACTCGCTGACCATGGGCGAGCAGCAGGCGCTGCCGAGTCTTGTCCACACGTTCAGCCATTTCCAACTGTCCATCGAACCCTGGCTGGTTCAGGTACAGGAGGCCGCCCATCACGTGGCCGAGGCCGACTGGCTCTGGTATAACCTCGCCACCCCGCCGCGCCTGGGCCTCGCCGCCCCGGTCAAAACCTTGCTCGAACGCGCGGCCGCCGTCTTGAATGCAGGAGAGTCGCCATGACCCGCACCGTAATGTGCCGCAAGTACAAAGAAGAATTGCCCGCGCTGGAACGCGCTCCTTTCCCGGGCGCCAAAGGCCAGGATATTTTCGACCACGTCTCGGCCAAGGCCTGGGCTGACTGGCAGAAACACCAGACCCTGCTGATCAACGAAAAGCGTCTGAACATGATGAACGCCGAAGACCGCAAATATCTTCAGGGTGAAATGGACAAGTACTTCTCCGGCGAGGAATACGCCAAGGCCGAAGGCTACGTTCCGCCTGCAGAGTAAACCCCGCAAAATCGGGGGTCGAATCGTAAGCGACGGAATTAATTTAAGAAATTTTAAAAAAGTCGTTGACGTAAATCCGAAAAACCCTTTTAATGCGCCCCGTTGCCCAGATAGCTCAGTCGGTAGAGCAGGGGATTGAAAATCCCCGTGTCGGCGGTTCGATTCCGTCTCTGGGCACCAAATACCGAAAACCCTGAATCGCAAGATTCAGGGTTTTTTTATGCCTGCAATTTGATAAGCCTCACCTCACCCCTCTTCCAGTGCTTTTGCTGACGATAATTTTGATGTTAGGCTCCGTCAGCTTTTTCGGCAGGTCATTGCTGACTGTCGAAAATAATCGCCGAGTACTTCAGCCCTGATGACCGGCATTTAACGCATTACTCAAATAACGCACTCCGCGCCCCGGAATCCTCGAAACCTACTGAGGTTATTGCTGGCAGCAGGAGAGTTGCGTCTGCGAGCAGGATCGCTCGCAGAACTAAGACCCCTCATAAAGTTGTCATGGAGGACAAGACCTCAGCGCAGGTCATCTGCTGTTGTTTCAACTGTCAGGCAAGCGACAGCAAACACGGACCCGGCATTCAACATTTGTTTGAACTGTCGCGTCACAGCGCCCTGTGCCCTCCCGAAAAAACCAGACCTGTATCAACTCGCCCACGTCCGGATCTGTGCGTGCGCCACACGCATTGCATCATCGAAACAGCCAACAGCTCCCATAAAAAAATACAAAGGGAGCCGATACGACAGGGATGTAAAAAATGACCGAAGCCCTACAACAAACCAATAAAACCGTTGAGTCTTTAGTTGAACAGGAAGTCAGAACTTTCAGTTTTGATACGCAACAAGCAACGCTGCTGCACACCTTCTCTGAAGAACTGGCCGCCATGGGCGGGCCACAAGCCGCAGGCGCCAAGTCCAAAGCCTCGCTGGCAGCGACCGAGTTGAAGTTTTCGTTTTCCAAGGATCAATCCGAACTGCTCGGCGCTTACTCCGACGGCCTGGTTTCCCTGCTGATTTTTGAGGGCATGCAAAAAGTCACCGACACCAGCCCTCCGGATGAACTGCCCGACCTGACCGCTCTGGAGCATCGTCACGACGTACTTTGCCTGGCGGCGCGCAATCAGATTCTGTTGAAACTGGTGGATAACAGCTCCTTTGCCTACGACATGGACAACGAAGGCAAACTGGTCCGGCTCGTCGCCAACTTCAAGGGCGGCGGACTGACCAAAATCAATGATGAACCGGAAATCAAAGAGCTGAGCTCCCATTCCGGCCTCGCCCTCGGCCCGCACACCGAAGCGCCGTACTGGTGCGCCGTCAACGCGAAAGACGGGCACTCACCCTCGCCATCGTCGTTGATTCTATCGGCGCTGTGGAATCCAAGCCTGGAACCAACCTCGGTAATTCCGTTGCCACCTCTGCTGGACGAAATCGGCGTTACTGGATGCCTCGCTCTGACGACAGGCAGCTTCCAGTTCACCCGCAGCGACTCGTTCGTCAACGGCAAGGGCGAAGATGGCCGTAATGTTTCGATTCTGGAGTTCGATGACAACGTTGGATTCGCCGCGCGATTCAACTCGTACCGTTTTTCCGTCAACGAAAACGCCTCGGACTTTGTAAAAGAGGCTTATTCCGCACTTTGCCAAAGCGTGGGTAAAGCAACACCGGTTCAATACACACTGACGCAAGAGTCGGCCATGGTGATCAATAACGTCCGGGCCCTGCATTGTCGTGATGTCATCAAAGACAATCGACGTGTTTTGGTGCGCATCTTCGGCCTGTCGAAGTTCTCGTCCCCAATTGTCATTTCAGACGATCCGCTGCTGATACAGGGCTGATATTCGCTGCACGCAAAGCTGTTGAATGGCCAGTCATGTGAATGGCTGGCCAATAACTATAAAAGGGAAAATGTAATGGCTTGGGATGTAATTGGCATGTTGGCGCTCGTGGCTTTTTGCGCCGGTTTTTTTGATGCGATTGCCGGGGGTGGCGGTTTGATTACTTTGCCTGCCTTGTTTCTCGCTGGTGTCGACCCGATCAGTGCGATTGCCACCAACAAGTTTCAGGCCGCGTCGGCCACTATTTCGGCCACGGTCACTTTTGCCCGCAAGGGCATGATTGAATGGCGCGAGGGGCGCTTCCTGGTTATCTGCGCATTTCTGGGTGGCGCCAGCGGGGCACTCTTGGTCAGTTCTATTGATAAGCGCTATCTGGAAGTGTGCGTGCCCGTCATGCTCATTCTGGTGGCGATTTACTTTGCGCTCTCGCCGAAACTGGCCAATGAAGATCGTCGCAAGAGAATCGGCATTCTGCTCTTCTCGTTCACCGTAGCGCCGATCCTTGGCTTCTACGACGGTATCTTCGGCCCGGGTGTAGGCTCGTTCTTTATCGTTGGTTTTGTGCTGCTTTGCGGGCTTGGCATGATGCGGGCCATGAGCTTCACCAAACTGGCCAACGCGTCGTGCAACCTGGGTTCGCTGTCAGTTTTCATCACCAAAGGCGTGATCATCTGGCCGATCGCGATTGCCATGGCGCTGGCAGCCTTCCTTGGCGCACAACTGGGCGCAAGAGCGGCTGTCCGGGTCGGCCCACGCTTGATCAAACCCATGTTGATCGTGGTCTGCTGCGCCTTGGCGATCAAGCTGTTGAGCGTGGAGACCAATCCATTGCGGGTTGCAGTCCTCCACACCCTGGCAGCCTTGTGATCCATCGGTTGGCGCTGACCGGCGCGTCTCGACTTCAGTCTCGATTGCAGTTCGATGAGGCGCCAACCGGTCCCGAGTTTTTCTTTTCGCAGAACTTTGCGGGCTATCAACTGGAAGCTCGAGTGCTGAGCGGCTCCGACGGCGAAGCGTCAATGCCAAAGGTGCTGGCGATTCACGGCGCCCGCTCTGACTATTCGCGACTCAACGCCATTCTGCACCCCTTGCAGGCGCTGGGAATTGCCAGCCTGAGTTTCAATCTTTCCGGCCATGGTCCCGGCGCTGATGTTGCCCTTGAAGACACTTCACTGGCGCAGAACCTTCAGGAGGCCTTACAGTTTGCCGATCATCTTGGCGCCGAACTCAGCACAGTGATCGGTCACAGTCTGGGGGGCGCACTGGCGCTCAAGTTGGCGCAAGCGCATCGCGCTTCAGTCAGGCGCATTGTGCTGTTCTGCCCTGCCCTGTACGCGGAGGCGGCTTGGCAGCAACCGTTTGGACCAACCTTCAAAAGCGCCATTTCGGTACCTTACGGTTTTCTAGATTCGCCATCGCTGGATTTCCTGCGCACGTTCGACGGCAAGGTCTTGCTGGTGATCGGCGAATACGATGGCCTTCGATCAACCGCGTTTGGCGGGATTCCCGGTACATCTGCCGGGACGCAGCAAATGGGCGCGCGCTCGATTTATAGCGCAATTCCCTATGAGGTCATTGAGACCATTGAAAAGAGTCTGCCGCCCCATCAATTCAGAAAAATCATGCTGCCGGGGTGCGACCACGCTGTATCAACGTGGCTCAGGGAGAACCCGCCACGCACAATGGAACTCGCGAACGAGATAGCGCAGTTCATCAATACCGGAAACAGGTCCCAAGCGTCATGAATCAAAGGAAAACCCGCGTCCCCCTGCCCCATCCGCCGCCCTATCGTCCAAGTCGGGTGACGTACTGGCTGACTGTTCTCGTTGCTCTGCTGATTACTTTCGCCATCGGGTTGTCGATCTGGATGCTGGTCGACAGCTGGATCAGCGGATCTATCACCACCAATAATCGCGGCCCGCGCAGTACTTACACCCTGGCCCTGCAACCGCGGCAGTTCTGGTTCGAGTTTGTCTGGCAGAGCGTTGGCACAGTGTTTCTGCTGGCAGTGGGTGTGTTCGGCGTGTGGATCTATCGCAAGGTTCAAGAGCCCGTGCACACGCCGAAGAGCAAGCGCCGCGCTAAGAAAACCTAAAGCGTATTGATGTAATCGATCGGCAGCAGAACCGTATCCAGCGCGGCATCCACTGGCAGAGATACGACGGTAATGACCGGACAGACAATCATCATGTAACAGACGATCGCCGCCGGCATGCCATCGCTGCCCCCACCACGCACACCCAACAGGTGAAGGTTGCCATCCACCCCACGGTAATACTGAGCATCGGACAAACCGTCATTCAAACGCCCGATAAACGTTCCGCAGCCGGCCAACTGTAATAACAGGCCGATGACACCAACAGTACGCAAAATCCCTTTCAAACCAGCGTTTCCTTACGTCACAAAGATAAGGCGCGGGATTGTACCCGCGCCTCGGCTTGGCAATCACATCCATCGCTATCCAGCGTCATTCCAGTGGAACACCAGATTGCGCGCCGTGCCGCTGCCAACGCCGGTCACGTCGTGCCGCGTTTCGCCTTTACGCGTGGCCACCACCGTGTACTTCCCGGGTGGTAGTTGCACATATACCAATGGGCCCGTCTGGTTAAGCGTCAATACGGTTTGCCCTGGCGACTTTTCAATCATCACATCGACATCAGCGGTGTACTCGTCTTGCGCGCCGACTGCGAACGTCATGTGCAGGTTGTAACCACTGGTCTGTTGAATGGCCTTTGCCTCATCCTCACCGATCCCGCCGGCCAGATAAGTGACGCCGTTCTGTTGTTGCTGCTGAACTTGCACACCGGCGCTGTCGATGGGCTCAAGACTGGCTGCCTGCAACATCACCGGAAACAACAGTGCAGCGACGGCGGCGATGGACAGCATGAATGAAAGAACGCGTTTCATGATCACGACTCCCGGGTTCGTGAAGAACCCAACCGTTACTCCTTTTAGATTTTGCGTACCGGGGTGGGTTTTAGATTGTTTGGAACTTGGTGCGTGTACGAAATGGACTACAGATCATTTCGTTCTGGCGCATCTTTCAACGGCAACGTCCTGCAACATCAATCCCCTCTTCCTTCCCATATCACCGGCTCGCCCGACATACGCGGGCGGCGACTCTGGGCATGCTTTGACGCCTGTTTCCAACGATGTGGAAGAGCCGATGAGCCCGCTAAAACCTGCTGACACGCAAGACCCGAAAATCGATTCATTGCTGGGGGAGCTAGGCGAACTGATTCGCCAGGCGCGGCAAAAAGTGCTGCGTGCGGTGGATACGATTCAAGTGCAGACCTGCTGGCAGATCGGCAGGCATATTGTCGAATTTGAACAAGAGGGAGCCCAGCGTGCGGGGTATGGAAAACAGTTGTTGGCGTTGTTGGCGAAGGATCTGACGGCGCAGTTTGGTAAAGGGTTTGATGATCGTAATCTGCGATACATGCGCAGCTTTTATCAGTTGTTTCCAATTTGGAACGCAGTGCGTTCCGAATTGAGCTGGACACACTATCGTCGGCTTCTGGGCGTGACCAATGAAAAAGCACGCCATTGGTACATGGACGAATGCGCCAACCTGAACTGGTCAAGCCGCGCCCTCGATCGACAGATCCTTACGCTCTACTACGAGCGGCTTCTCATGAGTCGCGACAAAGCCGATGTCATCGAGGAAGCCACCACCAATATCGAAGCGCTGAAATGCAATCCGCGTGAATTCATTCGCGATCCCGTCATGCTCGAATTTCTCGGTCTGCCCTCAGCGGGCAAGGTCAGGGAAAGCGGTCTCGAGCAAGCCCTCATCGACCACCTGCAAGGCTTCTTGCTTGAGCTGGGCAAAGGCTTTTCCTTTGTCGCCCGCCAACAACGCATCAGTACCGACGGCGTCGATCTGTACATCGATCTGGTGTTCTACAACTACCTGCTCAAATGCTTTGTGATCATTGATCTCAAACGCGGCAAGCTCAGCGCCCGCGATGTCGGGCAGATGGACATGTATGTGCGCATGTACGACGAGCTCATGCGCAGCGAGGGCGACAAGCCGACTGTTGGCATCATTCTGTCTGCCGAGAGCAACGAATCGGTGGCGCGCTACTCAATGCTCAAAGGTAATGAGCAACTGTTCGCCAGCAGTTACAAGACGATCCTGCCGAGTGAAGAAGAGCTGCGTGCAGAACTCAATCGCGAACAGGCCTTGATCGAAGAGCGAATGCTTACTCAATCCACTGAATAAAACCTGCGGATTGTTCCCGGGCGGCACGGCGACTATCGTTGGCAGCTTACTCGTCAAGGTCGAAAGTCATGAGCTGTCAGGACACGCCCGCAACGCAGAATGTGCAGTCAAGGTCACCGACTTTGGCTGCAACGCGAGAGCAGCCTTTCAAGGAATCGGCTGCCGACGGATATGTCCTTGCCGGTTTTACCTGGCGCCACGCATCACCCGATACTCAGCGCCCGGTGGTCATCATCAACGCCGCCACCTCAGTGCGTTGCCGCCACTACTCGCGCTTCGCGGCTTACCTGTTCACCAATGGCTGCGACGTGATGGCCTACGACTACCGCGGCATCGGCGAATCGCGATCCGCTTCGATCAAAGGCTTGAACGCTACTTGGACAGATTGGGGCGCCCTGGATTTCGAAGCGATGCTCAAACGCGCACAACGGGAGTTTCCCGGTCAGCCGATCGACGTGGTCGGCCACAGTTTTGGCGGTTGCGCGGCGGGGCTCGGCGAGTCCGGGCGGGTTATCCGACGGCTGGTCACCGTTGGCGCGCAGTTCGCCTACTGGCGCGATTACGCGCCTGAACATCGCTGGCGCATGGTCGGCAAATGGCATGTGGTGATGCCGTTGCTGACGCTGCTTTGCGGTTTTTTCCCCGGCAAGCGACTCGGTTGGCTGGAGGATACGCCAACCGGCGTTGTGCGCGACTGGAGCACGCCCACCGCGCGTTACGAACAGCGCCCCAGTGGTCGCGCACTGATGAAAAAGAAGGGGACCCTGCCCTTCGCCGATGTTCGCGCGCAGACCTTGGCGATCAGCATCAGCGACGACCCTTACGGCACAATTGCGGCGATCGAACGCCTGCTCGGCTACTTCGATCACGCTGCAAAAACCCACCTGCGCATCGAGCCGCAGGACATCGGCGAACAACAAGTCGGACATTTCGCCTTTTTTCGCAGCGCATACCAAGCCACACTATGGCCCATCGCTCTGACCTGGCTGCAAACCGGCGCACTGGCCCCCGACACACCCGGGCGGCAAGTCCCACGCAGCTGAGCCCTCTCAACGCACGACGGAACACATCATGGCCTCCGCCAACAAGCAGCAAAAACGCGCCACTCGGGCCAAAGCCAAGGCCAAGCAGAACCGCACCAAGCGCGCGGAAGCGCCGGTCGAGCTGGACCCGAACGACGACCGCATCGACTTCGAGTCGGTGGATCTGACCGAACTGTTCAAAAAGATGATCGACGCCGAGAAGATCAGCCAGCAAGCCCTGTGCGCCGCGTTCCTCGAGGATCCGCTGCTCGAACTGGTTTACGAACAGGAAGGCGAAGAAGGCGCGATGGATTTCATCCTTGCCGCGCTGATCGAGTATCGCCAGTGGTCGCAGGAAACCGACGAGGCCGGCGCGCTGGCCTGGATCGAATCCCCGGCCTTCCAGGCCGACTATGTGGCGGCGTCCGACGCGATCGCCGCGCAAACCCAACAGAAGAACTGAGTTCCCATGGCATCCCTGAACAAGCAACAGAAACGCGCCAAACGCGCCAAGGCCAAAGCCAAGCAAATCCGTATGGTCGGCCGCAAGCCGCTGGAACAGGACGAAGATCTCGACCACCTCGCCGAGCCGGTGCCGGAATACGTCCTGGCGATGTTCAGCAAAATGCGCGACGCCGAAGCCATCAGCCGCAACGAAATGCTGCTGACCCTGCTGCGCGAACTGGCGTTCGTCATCGTTGATCATCCAGAACTGCTCGACATGGAAAACGCCGACAACGAAGGCATGGCCGCCACCCACCTGGCCGCCGACATGCTGATCGACTACCGCATGTGGGCCGAAGGCGTAACGATCGAAGAAGCCCAGGCCTGGCTGAGCGAACCACAGTTCATCACCGATTTCGGGGTTGCGCTGGATGCTTATGGCAAGTCGGTAGATGCGCAGGAAGACAAGAGCGAATAAACAACGCTCACAAACAAAAACGGCCGCTAGTCATCACTGACAGCGGCCGTTTTGCGTTACGCGTAACGGATCAGTTCAACACCACCGCACCACGTTTTTCCAGTTTGCGACGGCGTGCCACCAGCAAACCGGCAGCCACCACCATCAGGCTCAGCAGGCCAGTCGCGAGGATCTCCACGCGATGCGCTTCCTGGAACAACATGATGGTCAGCGCCGCAACGATGAAGATGATCACCGCATAGGTCAGGCCCGGAAACAGCCACATGCTGAAGTCGATTTTCTCACCGCGCGCCACGCGTTGTTTGCGCATGCGCAGTTGCGAAAAGGCGATCACCAGGTACACCAGCAGCGCGATCGCGCCGGAGCTGGCCAGCAGGAATTCGAACACCGCAGCCGGGGCTACGTAGTTGGCGAAGGTGCAGAGGAACGCTGCGCCGGTGGACAGCATGACCGCCCAGTAAGGCGTGCCGCTTTTGTTGGTACGGGTCGACATGGCCGGGGCATCGCCACGCTTGCCGAGGGAGAAGAGCATGCGCGACGAGGTGTACAGCGCCGAGTTCAGGCAGCTGGTCACCGCGACCAGAACCACGATGTCGACGATCATCTTGGCGTTAGGAATGCCCATGCGCTCAAGCACAGTCTGGTAGGAACCGAGGTTGGCCAGCGTAGGATCGTTCCATGGCACCAGGGCCACAACGATGAAGATCGACACGAGATAGAACAAGCCGATCCGCCAGATTACCGAGTTGGTGGCCTTGGAGATCTGCTTGCCCGGGTTCTTCGATTCCGCGGCCGCGATGGTCACGATTTCGGTACCCATGAAGGAGAACATGGTGGTCAGGATCGCGCCCAACACTGCGCCCATGCCGTTTGGCAGGAAGCCGCCGCTGTCAAACAGGTGCGACACACCGCTGACCTGGCTGTTCGGCAGGTAGCCGAAGATCGCTGCAAGACCGAGGGCGATGAAGCCGATGATCGCCAGCACTTTGATCAGGGCAAACCAGAACTCGAATTCACCGTAATTCTTCACACTGAACAGGTTCGTCACGGTGAGCAACATGGTGATGATCAACGCGAAAGCCCAGATGCCCACACCCGGGAACCATGCATGGAGGATGGTCGCAGCGGCGTTGGCTTCCAGCGGAATCACCAAGACCCAGAACCACCAGTACAACCAGCCAATGGTGAAACCGGCCCAGTGCCCGATGGCGCGGTCGGCGTAAGTCGAGAACGAACCGGTGTCCGGCGAGGCAACAGCCATTTCGCCGAGCATGCGCATCACCAACACCACCAGGGTACCGGCGGCGGCATAAGCCAGCAGCACGGCAGGGCCGGCGGCAGCGATGGCGTGGCCGGAGCCAACGAACAGACCGGCGCCGATTACACCGGCGATCGACAACATGGTCACATGACGCGGTTTGAGCCCCTGTTCGAGGCCATTGGAGCTTGGGGTACTGCTCATTGAAACTACCTTTGCAAGGAAAGCGATTCAGTCCGTCCTGTCTGGTGTGTTCTTTCTCGTAAAAAGAAACCAACAGGGCGTTCCGGATTCTGCACGCAATAAATGCGCCAAAATGTTTCAAAGTCTTCAGACTCGCGGCTTTGCGCGCGACCGGACAGTCAGCGCAAGTCCTTGAGATTAATGGCTATTCGCCAGAACGTTACCCTGCGACTCACTTTCATGACGAATCAGCGCACCAGAAACACACTGAAAAAGTGTGGGATGCACAATAAAAGGGCGAATCAGGAACGTTCGGCCGGATAGCGCTTCCAACACCCCGCCAAAGCTGGCAACATCGCGCCTTTTTTTACGCGACACCCACGGGTTTGCACGATCAAACACCCGTTCGGTTGTTGATGGGGCGACAGTCTGCTGTGCCGATGCGACAACCTGCCACATGCCACCCGTTAACCGCTCGTAGCGCTGTTGGCTGCCATTGAAACGCTATGCTAGCTTGGCCGCCTCGCCAGGACGGCCATCCAACAGCTGGAGCGCAACATATATGAGGAACGCACATGGCTGAGGCCACGCCCGCGCTTGAAATCCGCAACTTGCACAAACGCTACGGACAGCTTGAGGTGCTCAAGGGCATCTCGCTGACCGCCCGCGACGGCGATGTGATCTCGATCCTCGGTTCCTCCGGTTCCGGCAAGTCCACGTTCCTGCGTTGCATCAACCTGCTGGAAAACCCGCACCAGGGCCAGATTCTGGTGGCCGGTGAAGAGCTCAAGCTCAAGGCCGCCAAAAATGGCGAACTGGTTGCCGCCGACGGCAAACAGATCAACCGCCTGCGCTCCGAGATTGGTTTTGTGTTTCAAAACTTTAATCTGTGGCCGCATATGAGCATCCTCGACAACATCATCGAGGCGCCACGCCGCGTGCTCGGCCAGAGCAAGGCCGAAGCTATCGAAGTCGCCGAAGCGCTGCTGGCCAAGGTCGGCATCGCCGACAAGCGCCACGCGTACCCGGCGCAATTGTCCGGCGGTCAGCAACAGCGCGCGGCGATTGCCCGCACGCTGGCAATGCAACCGAAGGTGATCCTGTTCGACGAACCCACCTCGGCGCTTGACCCGGAAATGGTTCAGGAAGTACTTAGTGTCATCCGCGCATTGGCTGAAGAAGGCCGCACCATGCTGCTCGTGACCCACGAAATGGGTTTCGCCCGTCAGGTCTCCAGCGAAGTGGTGTTCCTTCACCAGGGCCTTATAGAAGAGCAAGGATCGCCACAGCAGGTGTTCGAAAACCCGCTTTCGGCGCGCTGCAAACAATTCATGTCCAGCAACCGCTAACGGAGCAACATGCATGCAGAATTTTAAAAAGGTCTTCCTGGCCGCCGCCGTCACCCTCGCGTTCAGCGCCGGTGCCATGGCTGAAACCCTGAAGATGGGCATCGAAGCGGCTTACCCGCCATTCAACAACAAAGACGCCAGCGGCAACGTGGTCGGCTTCGACAAAGACATCGGCGACGCCCTGTGCGCGAAGATGAAAGTCGAATGCACCGTGGTCACTTCCGACTGGGACGGCATCATTCCGGCTCTGAACGCCAAGAAGTTCGACTTCCTGATCTCCTCGCTGTCGATCACCGAAGAGCGCAAAGGCGCGGTCGACTTTACCGACCCGTACTACTCGAACAAGCTGCAGTTCATCGCCCCGAAAAACGTCGACTTCAAAACCGACAAGGACTCGCTGAAAGGCAAGACCATCGGTACCCAGCGTGCGACCCTGGCCGGTACCTGGCTGGAAGACACCTACGCCGATGACATCAAAGTCAGCCTCTACGACACCCAGGAAAACGCCTACCTCGACCTGACCTCCGGTCGTGTCGACGCGATCCTCGCCGACAAGTACGCCAACTATGACTGGCTGAAAAGCGACGCCGGCAAGAACTACGAGTTCAAAGGTGACCCGGTCGTAGAAAGCGACAAGATCGGCATCGCTGTGCGCAAAGGCGATCCACTGCGTGAGAAGTTGAACGCTGCTCTGAAGGAAATCGTCGCCGACGGTACCTACAAGAAGATCAACGACAAGTACTTCCCGTTCAGCATCTACTGATCCTGACCTGTGGGACTGGCGCCGTGATGCATCGGCGTCGGCTCCCGACTTTGCCTGCCGCAATTTGAACAGAAACCCATGATTATCGACCTCTACGGATTCGGCCCGGCCCTCGCTGCCGGCGCGCTGATGACCGTCCAACTGGCCCTCACGGCCCTGTGCCTGGGATTGGTGCTCGGTCTGCTCGGCGCCTTGGCCAAGACTTCCCCGTACAAGCCGTTGCAATGGCTTGGCGGCACGTATTCGACCCTGGTGCGTGGCGTTCCGGAATTGCTCTGGGTGCTGTTGATCTACTTCGGTACGGTCAACCTGATGCGCGCCCTCGGTGAGTACTTCGGCAACCCCGACCTGCAACTCAATGCCTTCGCTGCCGGTGTGATCGCTCTGGGCCTGTGCTTCGGCGCTTACGCCACTGAAGTGTTCCGTGGCGCGATCCTCGCCATTCCCAAAGGCCACCGTGAGGCCGGCCAGGCCCTGGGCCTGTCGAAATGGCGGATCTTCACCCGGCTGATCATGCCGCAGATGTGGCGCATCGCCCTGCCCGGCCTGGGCAATCTGTTCATGATCCTGATGAAAGACACTGCGCTGGTCTCGGTGATCGGTCTGGAAGAAATCATGCGTCACGCGCAAATCGGCGTGACCGTGTCGAAACAACCGTTCACCTTCTATATGGTCGCCGCGATCATGTACCTGGGCCTGACCGTGCTGGCGATGACCGGCATGCACTTCCTGGAAAAACGCGCCGCTCGCGGCTTTGCGAGGAGCGCTTAATGAACTGGGAAGTCATCATCAAGTGGCTGCCGAAACTGGCGCAGGGCGCGACCCTGACCCTGGAACTGGTGGCCATCGCCGTGATTGCCGGTCTGTTGCTGGCAATTCCACTGGGCATCGCCCGCTCTTCGAAGCTGTGGTACGTACGCTCGCTGCCTTACGCTTACATCTTCTTTTTCCGTGGCACGCCGTTGCTGGTTCAGCTGTTCCTGGTCTACTACGGCCTGGCGCAGTTCGACGCGGTGCGCGAAAGCGCCTTGTGGCCGTACCTGCGCGATCCGTTCTGGTGTGCGACCGTGACCATGACCCTGCACACGGCGGCGTACATCGCCGAGATCTTGCGCGGGGCGATTCAGGCGATTCCACCCGGCGAAATCGAAGCGGCGCGGGCTTTGGGCATGTCCAAGCCCAAAGCGATGTTCTACATCATCCTCCCGCGTGCCGCGCGCATCGGCCTGCCGGCCTACAGCAACGAAGTGATCCTGATGCTCAAGGCCAGTGCGCTGGCCAGCACCGTGACTTTGCTGGAGCTGACCGGCATGGCGCGCACGATCATTGCCCGCACTTACTTGCCGGTGGAGATCTTCTTCGCGGCGGGTGTGTTCTATCTGCTGATGGCCTACGTGCTGGTACGCGGCTTCAAGCTGCTGGAGCGCTGGCTGCGCGTCGATGCCTGCCAAGGGCGCTGACATTTCCCACGTGCTGACGGGCGAGGACTTACTCGCCCGCTTCACGGCGCTGGATGCTTTTTTGATTGAGCATCAGGCGCTGTGGAAACCTCGACCGTTCACTCATCTACATCTTCCTTGGGAAGAATCCTACCCGGAGCTGGCCTCTTGGCTGCGCGGACGGTCGCTGGAAGACGCGGAAAGTGCTCACAACCAACCTGCTGATCTTGCCGTTGCGCCGGAGCCATTTGCTTCATTGGCAGCGTTGTCGGCTGAACTGAGTTCTGTTGGCGAGTTGCCGGGACATGCGCTGGAGGCTGCGGGGCATCGATTGAATGTCGATGTGCCGGGGCGTAAGTGGCAGCAGATCGAGGCGTTTGCCAGTTGTTTGTCCTTTGCCTCGCAGCCGACGCATTGGTTGGATTGGTGTTCGGGCAAGGGGCATTTGGGGCGACGCTTGTTGGCCGCGGGGCAGCAACTGACTTGCGTTGAATACGACCCTCTGTTGGTCGCCAGCGGTCAGGCATTGAGTCAGCGTCATCACTTGCACGCTTTGCATGTGGAACAGGATGTCCTGGCAGCGGACGCCTCTGCTGTATTGAGCGCGAATCACACGCCCGTCGCCCTTCACGCCTGCGGTGACCTGCATGTGCGATTGATGCAACTGGCCAGTGCTGTGGGTTGCCAGCAAATGGCAATTGCGCCTTGCTGCTACAACCGCATCAGTCGCAGCGAATATCAGCCATTGTCCTCGGCTGGATCGAGAACGTTTCTACAGCTCTCGCTGGAAGATCTGGCGCTGCCAATGAGTGAAACCGTCACCGCCGGTGCACGGGTCCGACGTCAGCGTGACACCTCCATGGCCCGGCGCTTGGCTTTCGATTTGCTGCAACGGCAAGTACGTGGAATAGACGAATACCTGCCCACCCCGTCCCTGCCCAGCGCCTGGTTGGACAAAACCTTCGCCGATTACTGCCGCGATCTGGCTGCGCTCAAAGAGTTATCCACAATCGGTTCGCCAGATTGGCCCGCCCTCGAAGCAGCCGGTTGGCAGCGGTTGGCCGAAGTTCGCAACCTCGAATTGCTTCGCGGATTGTTCCGACGACCACTGGAGCTTTGGCTGAATCTGGATCGGGCGCTTTTCCTTGAAGAACAGGGCTACAACGTCCGTCTCGGCACCTTCTGCGACACCCCGCTGACTCCGCGTAATTTGGTGCTACTGGCCGAACGCGTCTAAAACATCACAGCCTGTGGATAACTCTGTTGATGGTTTTCCCATGGATCCAATATCTGCGCCTGTTTCGCTGCGCTAACATCGCTGGTCATTTTTTGTTCACATGAATAAAAAACCTGTAAAACAGGGATTTGCGAACAAAATGAGAATGGGTTCACAAATCCTCGCCTGAGTCCGATTTCGTGCCTTTCAGTTGTGCATAAGCTGCCAATCAAAACGACATAAACGCCGAATAATGGGCTTACCGATCGAATAATCGCGGCCTCGCGAAAGCCGAAACGCCACTGCTTGCCCTGCAAAACAGCCTTATCGTGTATAAGGCGCGAATCCTACGTTACGCACTGCGCAGGGCTTAATTTGCCGTGATGCAAAAATAGTCTGAATTCAGGGGTTTACAGGATCTTCCCAATCGCTATAATCGTCGCCCACAACGCCGGTATAGCTCAGTTGGTAGAGCAACTGACTTGTAATCAGTAGGTCCCGGGTTCGACTCCTGGTGCCGGCACCATATAAATCAAAGGCTTGCAGCGATGCAGGCCTTTGTTTTTTGCGCTATACGTAACACCGCACGTAACAAGAGTCTTGTCGAGCCGACGCGCTAGGGATTGAAAACAGGTAACTCTATGAAAGGGCGAGTTTTCGACTGGAAGTTTATTCTCACCCTCACCGTGGCGATTCTGGGTATTGTCGTACCATTGGTTTGGCAGTCCGATCTGTCCTCTAAGAATATGGAGCTTCGACTGAGCTCAAGTACCTCACTTGAACCATCGTCGAAAATCTTGGACTTGCAGGTTGTTTTAGACGGGAAAAAGCTGGAAAAACCTTACTCATCGTCTCTAGAGCTCGTCAATACAGGATCAAAGACTGTGTTGAGCTCCGATTTCGACAAGCCTATTGAAATCCTCATCGGTGATGGCGCGAAGCTCGTCACAGCGAGAATCACAGACACCACTCCGAACGACATCCCCGCAGAGATATCCCTATCTGGGAATGCGATACAGATTGCACCGCACCTTTCTAATCCCAAGGACACTATTTCCCTTAGTGTTATCACCTCAGGTGAGAAGCCCGATTACAGCACTCGGGGGCGTATAGCGGGAATTCAAAATATTTCCTACACAGACCTGACTCTCCCCAAACCCAACTACATTCGACACCTGATGTCAGTCATAAACGGCGTGGCCGGGTGGGGGCTGTTGTGCATTACCGTACTGTTTTCGTTCGTACATTTCGATCGACCAGCGTTTGGAGTACCCAAAGTTGTATCCCTATTCATAGGTCTAGTTTCGTATGTAGGGGCAGTCCAACTGATCAGCAGCGAGCTAAGCGGAATAATCTTGCGGAATCAATGGGGAATCTTTATTGCAATCGCCGTTATTTCAACCGCAACGGCGATAGCCGCCTGCCTGTTCTTGCTCCGGCGTTGGAATCGCCAAGCTCGCAGAATCCTCATAGCAGGTAGTCCAAAGTCGGCAAGCTCAAGCCGAGCACCTGATGAACGATGATTTAGGCTCGTAGGTGAGTTTTGATTAGTGGCAGCAGCGCGGTTTGATAGGCCGAGGTTTTAGAGCCGTTGTGATGAGTAAGCGTAAGTACGAGCCCTCCCTGAGGCGAGGCAAAAAAAAATAAGGGCTGCCCCCTCAAAAGCCTGTCAGTTTTGTCAGATTATTATTCTAACTACCTTCTAATCCCTGTAATTCAAGCCTCTCAGCGCTTTTGATCAGTGTCAGAACTGTGTCACTAACCTGTCAAAACCTGACAGAACAGCTATGTCAGATTCTCGACTCTCAACCCATTGATTTATAAGGGTTTTGTATTTCACATGGCAAAACTGACACAAACATCCACCCTCAGTGTCAGAGCTGAAGCCCAGTGAATACGGGGCCTCAGACGATTGGCTGACAGATATCCATGATCTGACAGGGTTTTGAGGGTCAACCTAAATAACTTTGATGAGGCATCTCGGAGCCATCCTTTAAGATGCCCAGGCGCGCCCTGATCGAGAAGAATGAACATGCGTAAAAAAGCATCCCAAGCAGCAGTACCCATCATCGAAATCATCAAGAAAGGCGCGGCTTGGGAGGTTCATTGGGATTACCAGGAAGCCCCAGAAAGCTCGATCCTGTTCCAACGCGCCGAATATCTGCGCGGCTACATCGACGGCACCATGGATGACCTAGGCATTCATCCCGACAATGTGTGCTGTGCCAGCGGACAGACCGGAACCGTAAAGAAGCTGAGCGAAGACCAGGCTCTGAGGTTGAGAGATGCTTTGAACCGCGTGCTGATCCCGATCGTAAACAAGGAATTCACGCGCCTTCAGAACATGAGCGACCTGCCTCACCTTCGAATGGCTGACGCTGAGGAGGCGTGAAACCCTCTTAAACGCTCTAGTTCTCCTGCAGCCCTCGCCGCATATGGTTCACTCGGGAATTCAAACCTCCCTCGCATGCAGGCAATTGCCACCCGAAAAAGATCGTGCGCGTTTTGGAAAACAGCCTGAAATCCACGTTTTCAAAGTTTTCGCCCAATGAAATCGGGCATTCCAACGATATCCCCTCCGCGACCACCCCGTGCATCTCTGTGCAGCCGCGCTGCATTACCCCTCAAAACTTTGCAATAGGTGAAACGGCCGCTTCCTCGCAGAGCCCCACAGCCCGCTTGGGCTGCACGATCGTTTGCACTAAAGCCGCGTTTGCATAAAAAACGGACGCAAAGCCCGTCGGCGGGAGGGGGATAAGTGCTTTTTTCGAACATTTTTTCTTCTTCAGGCCCTTTGACATCTCGAAGAACAAATATCATGCGGCTTTTGAAAATCTACCTTGCATCTGAAGATCGCCTCGTCCCCGGGCGAATCAAGACAATGAGTGCTATATGAGATAGCATTCTGCTGAACGGTTCCTGGTCTTTTAGATTGGAACATCGTAAGGGATGGCGAAGGAGCACCGATGGGCGGTATCGCACGACCCAGACCGTCTATTGTCGACAGTTACAAGAAACACAAGGTCGAGGGTGGAAGGCAGTATTATTTTGACCCCAATGAGCAGCGCTATTATTCATGGGACTCTCTTCATGGTGAGTTTGAAGTATTTGATAAACGCGGCTATCACTTGGGCTCGGTATGCCCCAAAACGGGGATAACCCTGAAACCCCCCGTCAGAGGACGGCGGTTTAACCCAAACTAGGGGATCATTATGAGCTTTATTAAACTTTGCCTAAACGGCGACGTGCTGACCGACGAGATTGATGATTTCGTTCAAGACTGGCACGAAGGCAAAGCCGGAGAGGATCAGGAACTTTATGAATTCCTCGGTATGACTTGGGAAGAGTATTCTGTTTGGGCAACCAATCCGTCGATGCTTTCATACATTTTGTCTGCAAGAAAAAATGGAGTTAGTTTTGAAGACGAGTTAAGCCGTGACCGGTTCTCGTTAGCTGCCCGCGCCGCGTCCCCTTTAGAAGCTAAACGTGTCATGGAGTGGTTACAGCAAGAGGAAGCTGGTTGATGTACCCAGAGGAGAAAATGGCGGCAAGGGTACTTAAACGAAAAGGGCTCACCCCTCCTTACGACCTCATAGAGCTAGCGAATAGCTATGGTGAGTTGCGATACAGGAGTTTTCCTTTCAAAGCCGATGGAATAACGGTCGGCATCGGCGAACAAGTTCGGCCAACGATATATATCAATAGCGATTGCCCAGAAACTCGGCAGCGATTTACGCTTGCTCACGAAGTTGGCCATATAGTTATTCCATGGCACACAGGCACTGTTGTATCACACCTAGAGCCCGGTTCCGATGATGATGAATATTGGCTTATGGAGCAACAAGCCAATAGATTTGCAGCCGAACTTCTAATGCCTACAGTGTGGCTAAAGCAACTGCATGCCCAATCAGGCTCAGTAGAAAAATTCTTCAGAAAAGTGCTATTGGATACCGGAGCTTCAAAAGAAGCGGCTTTCTATAAGATTTTCAAGGACTTAGATGCACCTATTGCATGTGCTCGTCTCGAAGAGGTTTTTGGGACGATATCACAGATAAAAAGAACCAGATTCGCCCCGCACGATGACAAAAGCACTCTTCCTAGCGAAATCTATAAAGATATAGATCACGAGTTTGAAGAATTCTTTATAGATGGAATGAAATTCTGCGCATGGACATTCAAGGGTAAAGAAATTTTGGAGCTTGACCCTCGAACTTGGCGAGAGCTTCTAAAGCAAATGCTCGAAGATACGAATCTGCAATCCAAACTCGGCAGCATTAACTCAATTATGTCAGCAGCTTTTGATAAATCAAAGCATCTTGCAGAGAATGACATCTGCGGAGGAGTGATTAGATCCTTCAGATTAAGGGATGGATTACCCGGCCTCAAAGAACATGCACTCTTCGAACAGTATGTCATCAAGAGAGTCAAAGAATTGAAATTGCGTAGCCAGAAAGCGCGATGATTTTAGTCTTCCAATACAATAGGTTTAAGTTCAACCGCTAGCAGCGATGCTTGTGCTGCTTGGGCGGCGAAGGCAGCTGAATTATTTGGCATGGGTGTGGCGCCGTGTACATGCCCCGCCAGTTGAGTATTCATATACTGCACTAACTCAATCAGGTCGAATAAAATTTTCAGCACATTCGTTTGTTCTAATCCTAGCCAGGTCTTAGGAGCCAATAGCCGTTGGCTGACAGTTACTAGGCTTTCGCGCAAACCTTGGATTCGTTCCTGCATATCCCCGCCTACCGTGGCGTTGTACTTTTGCCCGACCACCAGGTTCAAATCGCGCCCAGTCGCCTGGTGCAAATCATCCACCACCGCCAGACTCGCGGAGCCACCCGACAGCAGCTTGAGCGCACCCAGTGCTTCGATTTTCTTGATGCCACCCACTGTCTCGGTCGAATAGTCGTCCACCGCCCTGGTGTGGTTCTGGAAAGTCTCGGTGTTATCCAAGGCTTCGACTTCACGCTCGATCGCCTTGTCCTGGATCTTCCCATCGGTTTGGCGCAGCCAGTTGCCGTCGGCGTCGACGCGCTGCTGACAGGCTTCGCTGTGTTGCCACACCTGATCACCCTTCGGCACCCGGGGCAGGCTCAGACCGTGCGGCAGGATCTGCGTGATGAACGGCTTGTGTGGCAGGCCGTAAGCGAAGCTGATCACGACGGTGGTGCCCTCCTCCGGAAAGCCAAACATGCCCGCTTCTTGCCCGCCCATCGGCGCCTGGCAACGCTTTATCACATTGGCGATTGCAGACGGAAACATCAATCCGGAGGACCGTTTCGCCCTGCACGACCTTAAACGGCGCGGCATCACTGATACGACCGGCACTAGGGCAGACAAACAGGAAGCTAGTGGCCATCGTGACGCGAAAATGATGGATGTCTACGACTTGAGCCTACCGATCGTTGCACCCTCTGCAGATTAAGCATGCATGATGGCACTCGAGGCGATACCTTTAAAATCGAATAGAAATCAGGAGAAGGCGTCATGCCAAAGGGAATGCCTACCCCAGAATCAGTATGGGATGGCGACATCAGTTTTTTTTCGATTGACACTGACGTCATTCAAGCGGCCGGATATCACTTTGAAACTGGCGCGCTCCATCAACTTCACAAGCAACTCCCATCCAGCATGGGGTTACAGCTAACAGACATTGTTGCCACTGAAGTCATCGCACACCAGATGAAGGCTGTGTCAAAGTCTGTACAAGAATTCAAAAGCGCTTCAGCGAATCTAAAACGTAGAGCTGATCTGCCGATGAATCAAATCGACGATCTGTTTGTTGGACTCGATCCAGAAGAAGCATCGCGGATTTTTTTTCGCAAGCGGGTGGAAGACTACGCTGATAGGTGTGGGGGTGGGATTTTAGAGACTGAAGGTGACGGTATTCTGACCGAAGTATTTCGCAGATACTTTAATGCCATACCTCCATTCGAGCCCAACGCTTCGAAAAAAGCAGAGTTCCCCGACGCTGCTGCACTACTGGTACTAGAGTCTTTCGCAGAAGAAAACGAAACGTTGGGAATAGTAGTATCAAACGACGGTGGCTGGCACAACTTTGCAGCCAGTTCTGAGTATCTGTATTGCGCAAGATCATTGGATGAACTAACTAAGCTATTCATCGCGACGAGCGATGTGTCTACAAAAATTAAAGCGGCAATTCTGGACTCAATCAATGATCGCCAATCGCGATTGCGTATGCAGCTCAGTGATGAACTAAAAAACCACATCGACGACGCAACTTGGTTTGTAGGATTGCTTACAACTGACGTGGGTTCAAGTATTGATGGTGAGGTTACTGATACTCACTTAGCTGATCACGAAATCATTGTCGAACGAACCGATGTGTGGATGGATGAGGAGGATCCGACGAAGTGGTTAATCGAGGTGACAGCATCAATCAAAGTGGATGTGACGATAGACGTCATAACCTTTGGATGGGATGTTTACGATCGAGACGAAGCTAGACTCAGTAACGACAGCGTAGACAGAGTAATTGACGTCGACATCACAGCATTCCTCACCTGCACGGATGTGAACGCCGCATCAGCTCCTCAGGATTGGGAGGTGGAAATCGATATCGCCCCCGGTATTTATACTGTTGATGTCGGAGAAGTGAAGGCTTTCCCTTGGGATGAATAGCTCCTACTGCACGTAATTAACCTTCCCACACCCTAATAAAACCAGCCATGCGGCAGGGTGCTCGACGTAACAGGAACCACCGTAACTCATTGATTTAAATGCTTAAAGCACCTTCCTTGTAATCAGTAGGTCCCGGGTTCGACTCCTGGTGCCGGCACCATACAAAACAAAGCCCCTGCAGAAATGCAGGGGCTTTGTTGTTTCTGGGCGTTTATATCCTTAGCCGCGTTTCAGCTTCAGTAGAAATAGCGCACCTCCTCCGCACATGTCGATCAAATCGCCAGACGCCCTTCTCCCACAAAGCACGGCTTTTACCCAAAACGCTCAAATTTGCGCTTTTATGCCAAATTATGAACTGGCAATAATTATGGCGTGCCCATAAAAAGTGTAATTGCATGAGCAGCGTTTCTCAGCTCACTGAACCGGCGGAGTCAATGGCAACGCGGTTTCCCAGTCCAAGAGTGCTTGAAGCCTCGACGCTTTGTTTCTCCGCCGCAGAGGGCAGCATCTGCGTTACGCGAGCGGCCTCACCGGCCTTCATCTGACGTACAGACTCCAGTAAGTCCTGCTGGAATTGCTCCAATTCAACGACCATCGCTGATCTCCTCGTTTTGTTGCTTAAGGACAAGTCGTAACCGACAAAACACATGCCGCGAAATCTTGAGAAATCTGCTGTAACGAGAAGCCAAGCAAAGCCACTACTGGCCACAATTGCTCGCCTGCTACTCCCCAAGCTACCGTCAAACCCGTCGCTGCCAATTCAGCGACCGGGCCTGATAACCCGGGTAAGATACAGGCGCACTAGCGCCCCAACTCACGTTTGCCGGCGCATTTTTTGTGTCTGCCTTACTGTGCAATGGCGGCTGTGCGTGGGAGACCTTCGGGTCTGCCGGGTTCCTGTATCTCCGGTTTCTCAGCCTGCGCATAGCTGCCACCTTTTCGCCTGAGAACGAAATAGCAGCTCTCATTTGATACAGGGAGTTCACAAATGAAAGCCATTGATCCGTCAGCACACCGGTCACTTCACGCCCGTCCATCTCGAACGGCAGGTGAAGCGAAATGACCAACTACCTCGATTTGAAAACCCCAGGCCTCACGCACTTTTCCTTCCAAGCCAATCAAGCGATGTTTCGCACCAATCGTGGTGTTCCAGTAATAGCCGCTCTCTCGCACGCCTCTCACTTGCTTCACATCTCCAAGCTACTGACCGCTGACTCCACAGTCTCGCGCGAGACTGACCTTCATGCTTATGCCTCGCAGTATCTGCAGGAGTTAAGCAAGGCGCTGATCGATGATGTCGTGAAAGTGATGGATGCGCCGCCGGACAAGCCGTTGATGTAAACACCGGTGTAAGGCCCTCGCTGATACGAGGGCTTTTTGCGTTTCAGACCTGACTGATTTCAAACACAAACGAAATCTTCTGCTGACTCGCACTCCACACATACCGCAAATGCTTGCCCTGCTTCGGAATCGATACCGCCGGCGGCCGAAACGCAGCGATGCATTCGTGGCCCGGCAAGCGGACGCTGTTGTAGAGCAATCCCCACGACTCGGTTTCGCGCAGTTGTCGGGCGAAAACCTGTGACGGCCCATAAGCCTCAGGATCCGGATTGTGCAGTTCGGGGTGATCGTGACGAATGTCGTGCAACGGTTTAACCACCCGATTGACGTAAGTGCGCATGGTCAACTCAAGATCCGCTTCCTGGGTCGCCGCAAGAAATCGCTCCTGGTGATAACAAGTCTCAGCGATGGCCGCAGCCTGGCTGCTCGCAGCGTAGTAAACGCCGAAGGTGCCATCGCAGAAACGACTGCGTTTGCCGATGTGGGTAAACGCAGCCATCACCGGAGTCGAACCGGGACCGGAAAGTCGATCTTCGGGACGCACTCGGGCGAGAACCCCAGCTTGTTCAATCAGCCGATCATTGGTCAGCGCTTCAATCGCGTAGGCAACTTCCAGGTCTTCGGGATCGAGCACGTCTTCGAACAGCGCAATCGGCGGGAAGCTGCTGTTGACGATCCGGTAGGCTCGCGGCCACGGCACATCAACCAAATCGGGCGCCTTCAACCGCGCACCCCATCGAGGTAGCGGCGTACATCGGCGATATCGACCACGCGCCCGGCCAGCATGTAATCCAGCGCCGTTTGCCCATTGAACGGCGCCGCCGTGTTAGGGCTGCTGACCCACGTGTAAGCGCGCTCGCGGCTGTTGCTGAAGATGATGCTCAACGCCTTGTGAATACCCATCAGGTAGGAGATGCGCTCAAGGGTGTCGTTAGGCAGACGTATGTTCGGCAGATGTTTGTATTTGTAGAACGTGGTGTTACCAACGCCGCCGAGTAATGTGCGTTGCTGCTCTGCGCTGCAGCCCCAACGCTCCATAAGGTTGAAGAAGAACTTCAGCGCAACGCGGCCGGCTTCGGGGGCGTCGAGTTGTTCACGAGGGCTTATGGCCTGCGATGAGGTGGGCATGTGGCCGCCTCCTTGATTAGGTACCTGAATATGAGCGTAGTACAGATACGGACGCAAATTAATTTTTAATACATAAGCGAATAATAATTCCGCTAGATATCGGCGACAAAAATCCATCTCACGCACCAAAACCACACACTTTTTTTGACCCCCATCACCCCCACGTCACCAAAAACCCCGATCCTGTGTCAGCCTCCAGCCATCGGCGGAGACATCGATTCGCTACTAAACCCGCGACAACTATGCTCAGGTACAGGAATATAGCCAGCATATGGCGCCTGACCGGCAGTCTCGTAAACAACAATACCCAGCCCACTTTAGAGGGCATTACCCATGGATAGCAGAACCTTACGCAACCTCATGCGCATCGTGCAGACCGGCTCTTTGTCGGCCGCAGCCGAGCATTCGTGCCTGACTGTGCAGGCGTTGGCCGCGCAGTTGAACAAGGTCGAAGAGCAGTTCGGTTTCCGCTTGTTTCGACGTTCCAACAAAGGGCTGACGCTGACGCCGCAAGGCACCGAGCTCACGCCTTATATGGACAAAGTGCTGATTGCCACGCGACAGATGGAAGAAAAGGTCGAGGCGCTGAAAGTGCCGGGGCAGCGGACGTTGAAGGTTGCGTTGAACAATACCTTATCAACTGACTTCAACCGGCGAATGATTGGACGCCTGATCGAGGTGTTTCCCGATTATCAGATGGAATTCAGCTATGCCGAGTCGATGGAAAACCTCAGCAAGCTGAAAAATGAGGACTTTGACCTTGCGGTGCTGATCGGCCCACAGCGGCCGGGATTGCCGAGCATTGTCTTGCCGGATGTGCAGGTACAAGTAGTCGGCGCGCATTGCGGTCAGGAAAACGATCCGCTGACGTTGCTGGGCAACAAGTTTCAGGTGCGTCCTGCAGAAGATTGTCCGTATTCCCACAGCTTTCTGCGTTTTCTCGACGCTGGGCTGGGCAATCACGAGAACGGCCAGCGCATGGTCTATTCGTGCAGTGAAACGTTGACGCTGTCGCTGATCACGCAGATGGACGCGGTCGGCATGGTTTCGCGTGAGGCCGCGCAAAAGAACGGCCTGACGATTTTCCCAGGTTTCGAGGATTTCCTCGAAGTGCGCCTGGCGGTGAACAATCCGGAGTTGTCGAGCCAGGCGTTGAGTGATGTCGTCGATCTACCGCTACATGAACGAGCCGAGCGCAATGTACGCAGCCGTCCCAACCGCCACACTGAGAAAGAGGTTTTTGCTGAAATACGCACATAACAACGTCGGAATTGCGGCATAGAATTCCGGGCGATCGAGCTGTATGTGCTGATCCTTGATCAACAAGGGTGTCAGGCTGATCGCAGCGACGATCGCCACCGGCAAGTATTCCAGCGCCCGCGCAATAAACGGCGGCCAGTGCTCGGTGTTGACTTGCAGGGGCAAGGCGCGCGGCAGGAAAGTCACGGCCATCATCAGCGCGACCACCAGAATCAGAAACGTTTGGTCAGGCATACACCCACTCCGCAGCCCACAAACGTGGCGATAAACACATTGAACGGCGAACTGCCGACCAGACTCAACGCGCCCATGCACAGCACAGCGGCCGCAGCGGCAATGAGTTTGTTGCGCGTGTTGCACAGCGACACCAGCACGTAGAGCATCATCGCGGTCAGGGCGTAGTCGAGCTGATATTTGATCAGGTGCGCGGCATATTGCGCGCAGACCGCGCCGAGCAAACCGCCGAGCACCCACGAGGTGTGGCAGAACAGATTGAAGCCGATCAGATAACGCACATTGACCGGCGCACCCGTGCCGAGTTTGACGCTGTGGAACGCGAAGGATTCATCCGTCAGGCCACCGGCATAGGCCCAGCGCTCCATGCGACTCAAACCGAGTGCGCGCAGGGCCTTGGCCATGTACACCGACATCAACATGTGCCGCGCGTTGATCAGGAACGTGGTCAGTACAATGGTGGTCAGCGATGCACCGCTGGAGATCAGCGCCAGCGCGGCGAATTGTGAAGCGCCGGCATACACGAACAGACACATCGCCACCGGCAGCCACATCGGCAGGCCGGCGTTGACAGCCATCAGCCCGAACACGAATGACACCGTGAAGTAGCCGGCGACAACCGGGCTGGCTTCGGCAAACGTGCGCGATGGCTGATGAGCAGCCATCAGCGGCGCACTGCCGGACGTTTCATTCATAGATCCCTCTCAAATGTCCGTTCGCCGTGGGGTTCGCAAAAACCCTGGGCAGTCCAAAAACGCTTGCCCGCGAGGTTAGCATCGTCGACGAACAGAAACATCCGCAACACACCGACACGCTTCATGTCGGAAGACGCTGCTTCAACCAGACGTTGACCGACACCCTGGCTGCGATAGCGCGGGCTGACGGCCAGATGATTGATGGTGCCGCGACTGCCGAGCATGCCGCCAAGCACCGCGCCGACGATTTCGCCGGCGATGTCGAAGGCGAGATAGGCCGTGGTGGTTTTCTGGATCAGCACGCCGCGCAGGCACTTGGCGTCCTGCCATTCGCAGAAGGACACTTCGTCGAACTGACGGAAGAAGCGCTCCATGCGCTGCGCGTCCTTGGCCGTGGCGCGGCGCAGCACCACCGGCGTCGAGCACTCGACGCCGTCGATTGGGGTGATCTGATTAGCGAACAATGTCGAAAGCGGTCCCGGGCCGCGAGAAGGAAATCGCCAGAATCTGCCGGTACGCCATGGCATGGGTGTGCGTGTTGCGCGCAGGCGTCACGTAGTGGCGCATGTCGCGGTCGAGGAAGTAGGTGGTGTCGAGTATTTCCTCGTAGGTGGTCGACGCCAGTTGATGCTCGTGGACGTCGTACAGACGACTCTCCGCACCCTCGACGTTATTGCGGCCCCAGAAGTGCACACCGCTGAATGGGTAGCCGTCGCAGTGAATCCCTTCAGGGGTAATTTCCAGTTGTTTGCCGGGTTTGATCTCGATGCGGATCTGATGGATCTGGCACTGCCAGATTTCATCGTGCAGCTCTTCCGGCAGCACGCTTTTGTACACTTCGAAATCGGTGTCGATCAGGCTGCGCATCACCGGCGAAGTTATCACTTCATCGGAGAAATCCTGGAAGTGCCGCACCAGACCACCGACATAGGCGTTGTTTTCTTTCGACTGCACGTAGGCGCGATGCTCGAGTTGCTTCAACTCGCGAGTCTTGGGGTTGTACTCGAAGTCGCTGTAACGACGGTAACGCATGCCGGCTTCGGCCTGACCGTAGTAACTGTCAGGCTCCATGTTTTCCCAACTTTTGGTCAGTCTGACGAAGTCGGCAAAATGACCGTAGAGATTGAAGTCACCACCCTGGACGTTGACATATTTGTCGCGCCGTAGCGATTCGCCCACTTCTCTGTTCAAAACGATCATTACCAAATTCTCCGCTGCGTTGAGCGGCCTAATCTATTAGGTGGAGAATTTGCGTCCATGAGAAAGAATTTCAGGCATTTAAAGCCCTGTTTGAAACGGCGTTTGCAGCCACTTAAAAACAACTTTTACATGACAAAACCACGGGTTTTTTCCGGTTTTCATCGAAAAACCGTCGAAAAAAAACCCCGAACCAGTCGGGGTTTTTCTCATGTTTCTTACACTTGATCAGGCATCAGAAGATGTTGATCGGGTAGTCCACGAATACACGCAGTTCGTTACCGCTGACGTTGTACTCGCTGGATTTCTGCGAAACACGCAGGATCGAGCTGCGCAATTTCACGCTCAGGTCTTTGGCCGGGCCAGACTGCACGACGTACTTGAACTGGTTGAAGATTTCGCGCTCGGTGCCGCCTTCGCTGGTGGACGTGGTGATGTTGTCGCCACGCACATAAGCGAAGTTGTAGCTCAGGCCCGGTACGCCGAATGCGCCGAAGTCGAGGCCGTAGCCCAATTGCCAGCTGCGCTCGTCTTCAGCGTTGAAGTCGGACCAGTAGGAGTTGGCCAGGTAGATGGAGTTACCGCCGTCACCAACACGACCTTGATCTTTCTGGTAACCGCCGTAGGCGTAACCGAGGTTGCTGTCGCCGGTGGAACGCTGGTGCGCCACGGTGAACGAGTGCGGGCCGGTAGCGAAGGTTGCAGCCAGGCTCCAGATCTTATTGTCGCGACCGGTCACGATGCTCTCGCCCGGAACGGTGTTTTCGCGCACGTACGAGCTGTCCAGCTTGGTGCGATAACCGTTGAAGTCCAGGGTCAGCGACTGATCCTTGTTGAACGGCAACACGTAGTTGGCGTTCACGTATTGTTTCTTCAATACGTCTTCGACGTCGGAAGCGTACAACGCACCTTTGAAGTTCTCGGTGAACTGGTAGCTACCGCCCAACACGTTGATCGACTTCAGACCACCGCTGTCACGGCCTTCGTCGCTCTTGCGCGATTCGGCAGTGAAACGACCGGCGTTCAGTTCCAGGCCTTTGATCTCTTTGGAAGTGATCAGGGTACCGGTGTAGCTTTCCGGCAGCAGACGCACATTGTCGTAGCTCAGCACCGGCAGGGCCGGCATCTGGTCGCCGTAGGTCAACACGGTGTTGGAGAAGCGGAACTTCACCGCAGCACCGCCCTTCGCTATGTCATGGTTCGCGCGACCGTCATTTTCTTGCTTGAAGAAGTCGATACCACCGGCGCCGCTGCGGCCCTTGCCGCCGTCCAGACGCAGTGCGTACAGACCGAAAGCGTCAACACCGACACCCACGGTGCCTTGGGTGAAGCCGGACGAGAACGTACCGATGGCCGCTTGGCCCCACTCGGCCTTGTCTTTGTTACCGTTTTTGTAATCACGATTGATGTAGGCATTGCGCAACAGCACTTTGAGGCTGCTGTCTTCAACAAAACCCTTGGACTCGGCCTGGTCGTTAGCCATGGCCTGAGTGGCGCTCAACATCCCCAGTGCGATCAGACTGATTCGCTTGTTCAACATTTTGTTTTCCTTATTACGGGTTGAAACGCGCTGTGTCGAACGGCGGAAACGGCGCTATTGCACTCTTTTATTCACCCCGAAACAAAAAGGCCCGCCCACGACAATGTCATGGCGGGCCTGCTCCTTATTTTGAGTCATGGCGGTTGGCCACAGGCGTTGGGCCGAATCGTAGCCGCGCCCTCAACAATGTGTCAATTTCAAGAATCGTCTTTAAATAGGTAAAAATCGTCTAAGAAACGTAAATTTTGCGCTGAGTCCTTGCTTGGAATTGACAGCAGCCAGTGAATCCAGCGCGTGTCAGTGACAGCCGTCGAGGTCACATAACGTAGGAGATTCGCCGGTTTTTTCGATGCCGCTCACCTGCTCAAGCCATTGCGCAAAGGCTTGTGGCTTGCCCAGCCAGGGACTGATGTCGACCAAGGTGAATTGCCCGTCCTGCTCGAGTGCGAGGGTTGGAAAACCCTGTCCCCCAAGCTGAGCCAGAAATCCGCGCGTGGCTTTTATATGCGGTTCTGGATCAACCGCTTTAAATGCGACATGGAAGTCCTCTTCGGCGTAACCCGCCTCAATGGCCAGTTCCATGAGCACCGATTCGTCGGCGATGCGCCGCCCTTCCAAATAATGCGCGGTCTGCAAACGCCCGAGCATCTGCAGGCCGCGAGCATCGATAGCCTGCGCCGCCATGACGGCAGCAATGGGTGGCGTTGAATCGAAGACGGCCGAGTGATCGCGCAACAACCCTTCGAAATACGCCTCACCGAAAGGCTGCCCGGTGTATTCGGCGATACGTCGATCATGAGGCATGACGTAATCGCGCAGTTGTGGGGAAACACGCTGGCGGTTGGCGCCACTCATCATGCCCCCAGCATGGGCGATCACCGGCAGCACCTGTTGCGCGGCTTCAACCAGCGGCTTGGCGCCATAACACCAGCCACACAACGGGTCGTAAATGTAATGAAGAATCATGGGAAAGCTCCGGCAGAAAATCAGGAAAATCGATGGCGGCAGATTAGTCCCCGCACACATGCGGAAAAACGCCGGAATGGCTTTCAGTCTGTTTCGCGAATCGGTCGAATTGTCTGGTCGGTCAGATTGCGTCGAACCAGACACAAATTGAAACAATCAGACAAGGGAACTTATAAGGAATAATTAACGGAAGTAAATGCAAAGCATTACCATTCGCGCGATCGAATTCTTCCACCCTTTCGGATGCGCTGTTCAATGCCTGCCCCGTTCCGTCTTACGCCCGTCACTCTTGGGCTTTCTGCTTTTCTGTCCAGTGGTTTTGCCTATTCGGCGACCGAGTTACCCGCCACCGCGATCAGCGCCGAAGCGCAAGCCGACGACCCTCGGGTGAAGCTCAGCAGCACCGCGACGCGCACTTCAACACCGGTGCGTTATGTGCCGCAGGCGATTGATTCGATCAAGACCGCCAACGTCGCCAACTACGGCACCAATGATATTGCTGACGCCTTGAGCGGCATGCCCAACGTCAGCAGCAGCGCCGACACTCGCTTCGACAGCCTGCGCATCCGCGGCTTCGATGCCAGCAACGACTTCTATCTGGACGGCATCCGCGACGACAGCCAGTACAAGCGCGACCTGCACAACATCGAACGCGTCGAAGTGCTCAAAGGCCCGGCCGCCGTGCTGTATGGTCGCGGCAGTCAGGGCGGGATCGTCAACCGCGTGAGCAAAATGCCGGAGTTCGGCCGCCGCTCGACCATCGAAGCCCAGGCTGGCAGCGAAGATTTGCGCAGCCTTTACGCCGACCTCAGCACCGACCCGAGCGAAAACATCAGCCTGCGCCTGAACATGGGCAACATGGATGAAAACAGCTTCCGCGACGGTGTCAGCGGCAATCGCCAACTGTTCGCGCCGTCTATGAGCTGGCAATTGACGCCGGATCTGAACTGGTTGGTGCAGTACGAATACAGCCGCTATAACCGCACGCCGGATCGCGGCATCCCCGGCGTCAACGGGCGTCCGGCGGATGTCGGTCGGGACACGACCTACGGCAACGATCACGACTTCATCGACGACAAGTCGCAATCGCTACGCTCGAAACTCACTTACGAAATCAACGACAACTGGCAACTGCGCCAGACCCTCGGCGTGTTCAAGCTCGACAGCGACTTCGACAACACTTACCTCACCGGTTACACGCCGGCGACCAACAAGGTCACACGCCAGCACTGGCAGCAGGATCTGACGACACGCAACGTTTACAACAACGTTGAACTGGAAGGTGGTTTCGATACGTTCGGCCTTGAGCATCGCCTGTTGACCGGGATCGAGATCGGCAGCCAGCGCCGCGATCCAACGCTGTACAACGCCGCCACCGGCAGAACGCCCGGCGCGCAGCCTGTGCCGTCGCTCGACCTGTACAACCCGAACCGCGATCTGCGCCACACCGGCAGCATGCAGGTCTCGAGCAGCAGCCACACCGAAGTCGAAAGCCGTGCGGTGTACGTGCAGGATCAACTGCGCCTGAACGACCAATGGCAACTGCTTGCCGGTCTGCGTTACGACACCTTCGATATCGAGTCGACCAACAAGCTGCGTAACATCTCCGAAGACCGCGACAGCCACAGCACCAGCCCGCGCGTGGGTCTTGTCTGGACTCCGTTGCAGAATCACTCGTTCTACGCTTCGTGGTCGAAGACGTTTTCGCCCGTGGGTGGTGGCTTGATCGGCATCACCCCGGGTGCGGCCGGCAACACCAACGACCTCAGTCCCGAGCTGACCAAGCAGAAAGAAATCGGCGTGAAGAGCGACTGGTTCGACGATCGCTTGAGCACCACGCTGGCGGTGTATGACCTGGAACTCTACAACCGCCGTACCACCGATCCAAACGACCCGACCTTGACCGTGATGTCCGGTCTGCAACGCTCGCGCGGGATCGAGTTGACCGCCACTGGCAACATTGTCGGCAACTGGTACATGCGCGGCGGCATCGGTATGCAGGACGCGAAGATCGAGAAGGACAACAACGGCCTGGAAGGCAAACGCATCAACAACGTCGCCAAGCACAACGGCAGCCTGTTCCTGACCTGGAAACCGGAAATGGGCTGGTACGGTGAAACCGGTCTGACCCTGGTGGGTCAGCGCTACGCCGATAACGCCAACACGACGGTGTTGCCAGGTTATGGCCGTTGGGATGCCCTGGTCGGTTACCGCTTCAAGGATTGGGATTTGCGCGGGGCGCTGAACAACATCACCGACCGTGAGTATTACGCGTCGGCCACCAGCCAGTATCAGATCCAGCCAGGTGCACCACGCAGCGTCGTGATGACCGGCACCTACAGTTTCTGATTGCACACCAATCCCTGTGGGAGCGAGCCTGCTCGCGAAAGCGTCGGGTCAGTCGACATCGTCGTAACCTGATCCAGCGCATTCGCGAGCAGGCTCGCTCCCACATTGAATGGGTGTGTACAGAATAGTCGTGCATAAAAAAGCGCCGCCATCCCGGCAGCGCTTTCACCAATCCCTGTTGTTCTTCTTATCCTTCCATCACAGCCCACAACGCATCCAGTTCGGCCTCGCTGAACAGGCCAGCGGGGTAACGCTCGATCATCATCCGGCGCGGATCAGGTTGCCTGATCTGACGCGTTCCATTGGACTTCAACCAGTGCGCGACAATCTGGAGCGATTCGCCGTCAACGGCCATGGGATGCAACGTCCGCTCGCTGACTACGTTCACTTCGGCGTTCATTTCAGCGCTCTCTCCCCGTTCGTGAGCGGCTACGTTATCCAAGGTTTATGACAGAACTGTTGAAGTTCTCCCCCTCCCTAGTGCACGGGTGATGAATACAAGAGCTATGCCAAGGTTTCGCATTTGTCGACAAGCGGATACAAAGAAGCCCGCCATCCTGTCGGACTGCGGGCTTCAGCTGATGCATAGCGAGCTAATCATTGCCCGGCCGATTTGTTAATCAACTCAAGCTGTTACAACTCAACTCACTGTTTGTGCGGCGCGGGTTGCTGCTGGGTAAGGCAGTGGATATTGCCGCCACCCAGTAACAGTTCACGGCCCGGCACCAGCACCACTTCGTGCTGCGGGAACAGCTTCTGCAGGATTTCCTTGGCCGGTGCATCCATCGGATCGTCGAAGCTCGGCGCGATGATGCCGCCATTGACGATCAGGAAGTTCACGTAGGAGCCCGCCAGGCGCACAGACGGATTGCGCTCCTGCGTGCCGTCCACCGGATCAACACCGGCACACTCTTCTTCGGTCGCGTACAGCGGCCCCGGAATCGGCATTTTGTGCACCGTGAACGGGCGACCCTTGGCGTCGGTGCTGCTTTGCAGAACTTCCATTGCCGCCTGGCAGCGCGGGTAGTTCGGATCCTGCGGATCATCGGTCCACGCCAGTAGTACTTCGCCCGGGCGCACGTAGCAGCAGAAGTTATCCACATGACCATCGGTTTCGTCGTTGAACAAACCGTCCGGCAGCCAGATGATTTTATCCACAGCCAAATTGGCGCTGAGCACCGCTTCAATTTCTTCGCGGCTCAGGTGCGGGTTGCGATTGCGGTTGAGCAGGCACTCTTCGGTGGTGATCAACGTGCCTTCGCCGTCGACGTGGATCGAACCGCCTTCGAGCACGAAACCTTCAGTGCGATAACGCTGGCTGCGCTCGATCTCGAGGATCTTGCCGCCGACCTGCGAATCACGATTCCACGGCGAGTACAGACCGCCGTCGAAGCCGCCCCAGGCGTTGAAGTCCCAGTTCACACCGCGCACTTCGCCGCTGTTGTTGATTACGAAGGTCGGGCCGCTGTCGCGCACCCAGGCGTCATCGCTGGACATCTCGACCACACGGATATTCGGCACGTCGAGACGCGCGCGGGCATTTTCGTACTGGCCGGCGGACACAGCCACGGTCACCGGTTCAAAACGCGCAATGGCTTTGGCCACAGCCGCGTGTGCGGCTTGCGCCGGTTTGCCGCCCAGACGCCAGTTGTCCGGGCGCTCGGGCCAGATCATCCAGGTCTGCGTTTGCGGCGCCCACTCGGCCGGCATGTGAAAGCCGTCGGCGCGCGGGGTACTTTTCAAGGTGGTCATCGGGATCAGGACTCCAGGGAACCGTCGAGGGTTTTCAACGCGCCGTACAGGTTCGGACGGCGGTCACGGAATGAACCCCACGCGCTGCGAATGTGTTCGAGCTCGTCGAGGTTGAAAGTGTGCACAAGAATACCTTCTTCGGTTTTATTCAGCTCCTGCACTTTTTCGCCGAACTGGTTGGCGATGAACGAAGAGCCGTAGAACGTAATGTCGTAGCCGTCCTGTTCTTCGTTGCCGATGCGGTTGCTGGCGATCAGCGGCATCAGGTTGGCACCGGCGTGACCCTGCTGCACACGCTGCCAGTGGT
This sequence comes from Pseudomonas sp. NPDC085632, assembly GCF_044541255.1. Classification (NCBI taxonomy): domain Bacteria; kingdom Pseudomonadati; phylum Pseudomonadota; class Gammaproteobacteria; order Pseudomonadales; family Pseudomonadaceae; genus Pseudomonas; species Pseudomonas sp. NPDC085632. The sequence continues at coordinate 149,303 of NZ_JBITSX010000002.1, forward strand.
CGCGCGACGAAATGGTCTTGTCGTGCGGCTCACTGCCGATTGCGGTTGGATAAAAGAGGATTTCCGCGCCTTGCAACGCCATGCTGCGTGCGGCTTCCGGGAACCACTGATCCCAGCAGATGCCCACGCCGATTTTCGCGTAACGGGTGTTCCACACTTTGAATCCGGTGTCGCCCGGGTTGAAGTAATACTTCTCGTGGTAGCCCGGGCCATCCGGGATGTGGCTTTTACGATAAATCCCGAGGTTGCTGCCGTCGGCATCAATGATCGCGATGCTGTTGAAGCGTGCGCGGCCGGCCAGTTCGTAGAAGCTGATTGGCAGCACCACTTGCAGCTCTTTGGCGATTTTCTGGAAATGCTTGATGGCGACGTTTTCTTCCACGGTCGTCGCGAGCTGCAGGTAGTCCGGGTTCGGCTTCTGGCAGAAGTACGGCGCCTCGAACAGCTCCTGGATCAGGATGATTTGCGCGCCTTTGGCGGCGGCTTCGCGCACCAGCCTTTCAGCGATTTCGAGGTTGGCTTCCAGATCCCACGAACAGGCCATCTGAGTGGCGGCGACGGTAACGATACGGCTCATGAATCATCTCCGGGCAAGTGCTTTGACGGTCGACAATTCGACCGAAAAGAAAAACGCGTGCACCGGACATGAGATCACCATGCCGGAGCAATGGCGACTTTATAGCCGATAAATATCGGCTTTAGAAGCTACTAAAATGCATTTCGTCTAATTTAGCGCACATAAAGCCGATACAAATCGAATTACAACCGTACCCATGTAGGAGCTGCCGAAGGCTGCGATCTCTTGATTTTGCTCTTGAAAAACAAGATCAAAAGATCGCAGCCTTCGGCAGCTCCTACATGGGGTGAGTGTCAGACGCCCTCGGTGAGCACCCGATCCAACATGTCGACGAAGAAGTCGACACTCTGGCGTGGCGTCACCATCGGCGGTTTGATCTTGAGAATGTTCAGATCATCACCGGTCGGCTGCATGAAAATCCCCAGCTCACGCAAGCGATCGCACAGCAACGCTGTTTCCTCGGTCGCCGGCTCCAGCGTCTCGCGATTGCGGATCAACTCAAGCCCTAGATAGAACCCGGAACCATGCACCGCGCCCACCAGCGGATGTTTATCGATCAACGCTTCGAGCCGTGCCTTGAAGTGGCCACCGACCACCTGCGCGTTCTCCCAGAGTTTTTCTTCTTCCATGACATCGAGCACCGCCATGCCGATCTGGCAACTGACCGGACTGCCACCCGCTGACGAAAAGAAATAACCCTCAGCCTCCAGCGCTTCGGCAATTTCCCGGCGAGTGATGACCGCCCCCAGTGGCTGACCGTTGCCCATGCCCTTGGCCATGCAGATGATGTCCGGCACCACGCCCTGTTCTTCAAAGCCCCAGAAGAAACGGCCCATGCGCCCGTAACCAACCTGCACTTCATCGGCGATGCACACCCCGCCCTGCGCACGGACCAGCGCATACACCTGCTTTAGATACCCCGACGGCAGCGAGATACCGCCGGCATTGCCGTACACCGGTTCGCAGATGAATCCAGCCAGTTGGCGCTTCTGCTCGGCAAGTTTTTCCAGGTGATGTTCAACGCTGCGCACGTAATCCGGCGCCGAATCGAGGCCACGGAATTCCCCGCGATAAGTGTTTGGAGCAGGCACCGGATGCACCCAGTCCGGGCGACTTTCCAGGGCTCTCGGGTTATCGGCAATTGACGTTGATACCGCATCGGCGCCGACCGTCCAGCCGTGATAGGCCTCAAGCACACTGATCATGTCGCGGCCGCCGCTGTAGGCCCACGCCAGACGAATCGCCAGGTCGTTGGCCTCACTGCCGCTGTTGACCAGAAACACCCGATCCATGCCCTCCGGCGCCAGTTTCAGCAAGCGTTCGGAAAACTCGGCGACCGCCGCATAGTTGAACCGCGAGTTGGTGTTGAGCAGTGACCACTGGCGCGCAGCGACCGCCGCCATGCGCGGGTGACCGTGACCGAGCACCGCAACGTTGTTGAGCATGTCCAGATAGGAGCGGCCCTGCATATCGATCAGATGATTGCGCCAGCCACGTTCGATGCGCGGCGGGTCGACGTAGTAGTGTTTTTGCGTGCGGGCGAAACTGCCATCGCGGCGTTCGAGCAGGGTTTTCGCGTCCAGCTCCGGCTCCGCATCGCAGGCCAGCCCCAACAAAGCGGCCGGCGAAGGGCACAGCGCCTGCCACGCCGCGGCATGCGCCGGGGTGCAAAACAACGGCGCATTGAGTTGCGCGCCCCGACACAACTGCACCCGCAACGGGCCGCTGACCGCGCCCAGCACCTGTCCTTTGACCAGCGCCGCGCCGCTGTGCAGCGAAGGTGTCACGCCCCACAGCCGCACGCTGAGTTGCGGGCCATCCAGTTGCAACACACCGTCTGCGGCCTGATGCACGACGCCAGCGAACGGCGCCTCCACGGCGGTACCATCGGGCACACGCAATTCCACATGCAGCGGGAAGGTGTCCGGTTCAACGGCACTGTCGGGACGAGTGCGCGACAAACGGTACTGACCATAACGGCTTGCCGCCAAACCATGCGCCACAGCCGCTTCAGTCAGCAGCCGCTGGTCGATACCCTCCTGCTCCCAATTGCCAGCGTCGAAATGCGGACTCAGCACGCCAAGATCGATCAGCGCAAATTCGTGTCCGACCAGACCGGGCAACAATGGCGCAAAACCTTCACTTTCAATGGCCGGCAAAGCCTGTCCCAGCGCCGCCAGAATCGCCGCCTCCATCAGCGCCTGAGGCACCGATGTAGCCACGCGGAAAATTTCCCACTCATGGGTAAGGTTGTCACGACTGTAAGTATTCGCCGGGTCGATGCTGACCTGTTGCTCGCCACTGAGCACCAGCACCGCCGCGCGCGCCACGATCAAAGGCCACAGTGCTTGCAACTCTTCGTGTTGCAGTGGGTTGACCGCGTGGTAAGCCTGAACCGCCGGCAAGATGACAAACGGATCACCACCAGCGTGATGCAGCAACGCCGCACACGTTACCGACAGATCGGTGATGCGCCACGTGCGCACCAGATCGCCGAAGTCGATCACACCCTGCAACTGCCAGTGACGCTGGGCATCGCGCGCCCAAACGGCATTGTCATCGGTGATGTCCATGTGAATCGCCTGCACGGGCAGATTGGCCAGCAACGGCTGCAAGCGGCGCTCGGCCTGAGCGGCGGCATCGGCGATCAATGTACGTTGCTGCTCGTCCTTGATGACCGGCAGCAAATGGCTGATCAACGCACTGGCGTGGCGCGCATCCCATTGCAGCGTGCGCTCAAGGCCGGGATGGTCGAAACCGGCCAGTGCCAGATCCATCTCACCGCAGAGCCGGCCAAACTTGGCCACCACGTCATGGCTCAGGTGACCGAGATGGGTCAGCGGCTGACCCTCGATGTAATCGAGCAGACGCACATGCACCGCTTCGCCACCGACTGGCAGCGACAACAGATCTTCACCGCTATTGGCCGCTATTACCCGTGGCACCTTCACGGCCGAGTGCTCTGCCAGAAACTTGAGGCCGGCGTGCTGAGCCTGCAGTTCCACGAGGGCGTAATCGCCACGACAGATCTTCAACACAAAGCGCCCGCGCGGACTGTCGACGCGAAAATTCAGATCCTGCTGGCTGCCGAGCGCCTGCAACGTGCCGCTGAGCCCGTAATGTTCCGCCAGCCATTGCCGGGCCCGCTCTGCAGAAACCTGCGGGCTGGGCAAACTGGCGCGATGAATCAACGTGGCGAGCGGCATGAAACGACCCCTGAAATTTTATTAGGCGCCTATATCGCCATTGCTTGGCAGGATCCGCAACCCCCAACCGCGTAAAGGTATCGGGGCTATTTCTCTTCTGGCACTCGCACCCTTGGGCACTTTGCGCAAGAATGACGACCATTCACACCAGCCTATGGAAGTCCCCATGAATGTAATCACCACCGACCTGCCCGGTGTTCTGATCATCGAACCGAAGGTGTTTGGTGACGAGCGCGGTTTTTTCTACGAGAGCTTCAATGCCAAGGCGTTCCAGGACGCCACCGGTCTGGACACTCAATTCGTCCAGGACAACCACTCGCGCTCGCAAAAAGGCGTGTTGCGTGGTCTGCATTACCAACTCGAAAACACCCAGGGCAAACTGGTCCGCGTAACCGTCGGCGAAGTATTGGACGTGGCCGTGGACATTCGCCGCAGCTCGCCGCACTTCGGCAAATCGGTGGCGGTGCGTCTGTCGGCGGAAAACCATCGTCAACTGTGGGTGCCGGAAGGTTTCGCCCATGGTTTCGTGGTGCTGAGCGAGTTCGCCGAATTCCTCTACAAGACCACCAACTACTACGACCCATCGTCCGAGCGCAGCATTCGTTGGGATGACCCCGCTCTGGGCATCGACTGGCAGCTCGATGAAGCACCGAAGCTGTCCGCCAAGGATCAAGCCGCAGCGCTGCTCAAGGACGCTGACGTCTTCGCCTGAGGCCGGGCATAATGCGCCTGTCCCTACAGGCGCATCCGGCTCATGAAACCAACCCTTCCCCGCAGACCTCGCTGGCGCAGCCTCGCGCTGCTGGCCCTGTGTCTGGCGCCGCTGTTGTGGCCGCTGGAACATCTTGCCGAGCGCTATTACCGCAGCGAACTGGCCGGCCAGAACCGCCAGACCCTCGACCTGTACGTCGCCAACCTGCTGGGCACCCTGCACCGCTACGAAGTGTTGCCGCAAATCCTCGGCGATCTGCCGGCGCTGCGTGCAGTACTGGGTGCGCCTGACGACGGCGTCACCCAAGGCAATGCCAATCGCCTGCTGAAGAACATTGCCGCGCAGACCGGCGCCGAAGTCATGTACCTGATGGACATCAGCGGCCAGACGCTGGCAGCGTCGAACTGGGACAAGCACGACAGTTTTGTCGGCCGCAATTTCTCGTTCCGGCCGTATTTCAGTGAAGCCATGGCCGGTCGTCTCGGGCGCTTCTTCGGTCTCGGCACCACCTCGGCCAAGCGCGGTTACTTCTTCGCCGCCGCCGTGCGCAACGGCGAAAAAATCATCGGTGTACTGGTGATCAAGGTCGACCTCGACCACACCGAAAGCCTATGGGGCAAAACCCCGGAACAACTGCTGGTGACCGACCACAACGGCGTGGTCATCCTCACCTCGCGCCCGGAATGGCGCTTTCGCTCGACCCGTGACTTGAGCGACAGCGAACGTTCGGCGATCACCGCCATCCAGCCCTATCCGACCCGTGAACCGCGCCCATTGAGCCTCAGCCCCAGCGCGTGGCTGATCCAGACCCACGACATCGCCGAAACCGGCTGGAGCGTGAGTATCCTTGCCCCGCGTACGCTGATCGACCGCCCGGTGCGCACCGTCGTCGCCATCGGCGGCGCCACGCTGCTGGTGGTAATGCTGTTGCTTGGCCTGATGATGCAGCGTCGCCGGCATTATCTGGAGCGCATCGCGTTCGAGGCCAAGGCACGCCGCGAACTGGAGGGCCGCGTGGCGGAACGCACCAGCGACCTCGAAGGCCTCAACCGGCGTTTGAAGGAAGAAGTGCTGGAGCGTGAACAGGCTCAGCAGGAACTGGTGCGCGCCCAGGATGACTTGGTACAGGCCGGTAAATTGTCGGCGCTGGGAACCATGTCAGCGAGCATCAGCCACGAACTCAATCAGCCGCTGGCAGCGATCCGCAGCTACGCGGAAAACGCCGAAGTGCTGCTCGATCATCAGCGCACCGACGACGCTCGCGGCAACCTCAAACTGATCAGCGAACTGACCGGGCGCATGGCCTCGATCATCGCCCACCTGCGCGCCTTTGCCCGCCGTGATCGCCATGCGCCGGAAAGCGTTGCCCTGCAACCGGCCCTCGACGATGCACTGGCCTTGCTCGCCAAACGGCGCCGCAGCATGGAGGTTGAGCTGATTCGCGATCTGCCGGCCGCCACGCTGTGGGTCGAGGCCGGGGAAACGCGTCTGCGCCAGGTGCTTGGCAATCTGCTGGCCAACGCCCTCGACGCGCTCACCGAAAAAGGCCCGCCGCGCAAACTGTGGCTGAGTGCCGAATCCACCACCGAGGGCGTCAATCTGTACATTCGCGACAACGGCCCTGGGTTCTGTATGGAAGCCCTCGGCCGCGCCAGCGAGCCCTTTTACACCACCAAGACCCGCACTCAGGGTCTGGGGCTGGGGCTAGCCATTTGTGAAACGCTGATGCGCGCCTTCGGCGGTGAGCTGTCGTTCGCCAACCACAAGCAAGGTGGCGCCTTGATTACCCTGCGGCTGCGCGCCGGTGCGCCCGGGGTCAGCCTGCAACCGTCCGAGGATCGAAGTGCATGACCATCGACAATCGTATTCAGGTGGTGTTGATCGACGACGATCCGCACCTGCGTCAGGCTCTCGGCCAGACACTGGATCTGGCCGGTCTGAAAATCTTGCCGCTGTCCGAAGCCAAGGGGCTGGCCGCACAGCTTGAACGCGACTGGCCGGGCGTGGTGGTGAGCGATATTCGCATGCCGGGTATGGACGGTCTGGAATTGCTCAGCGAATTGCACGCGCAGGATCCGGAGCTGCCGGTGTTGCTGATCACCGGCCACGGCGATGTACCGCTGGCGGTGCAGGCCATGCGTGCCGGCGCTTATGACTTTCTCGAAAAACCTTTCGCCAGCGATGCGCTGCTCGACAGCGTGCGCCGCGCCCTCGCCTTGCGCCGACTGGTGCTGGACAACCGCAGCCTGCGCCTGGCCCTCAGCGACCGCAATGAATTGAGTGCGCGACTGGTTGGCCATTCGACGCCGATGCTGCGTCTGCGCGAACAGATCGGCGCGCTGGCCGCGACCAAGGCTGACGTGCTGATCCTCGGCGAAACCGGCGCCGGCAAAGAAGTGGTCGCCCGCGCTCTGCACGATTTGTCGAGCCGCCGTAACGGCCCGTTCGTGGCGATCAACGCCGGCGCACTGGCCGAGTCGGTGGTGGAAAGCGAACTGTTCGGCCACGAACCCGGCGCGTTCACCGGCGCGCAGAAACGCCGCATAGGCAAATTCGAATTCGCCAATGGCGGTACGCTGTTTCTCGATGAAATCGAAAGCATGAGCATGGACGTGCAAGTGAAGTTGCTGCGCATGCTGCAGGAGCGCGTGGTCGAGCGTCTGGGCGGCAATCAACTGATCCCGCTGGACATCCGCGTGATTGCCGCGACCAAGGAAGACCTGCGTCAGGCCGCCGATCAGGGCCGCTTCCGCGCCGACTTGTATTACCGCCTCAACGTCGCACCGCTGCGCATTCCGCCACTGCGTGAGCGTGGCGAAGATGCGTTGGTGCTGTTCCAGCATTACGCCGATGAAGCCAGCGCCCGCCACGGTTTGCCGCCCCACGAGTTACAACCGGCACAACGCGCCTTGCTGCTGCGTCACACCTGGCCGGGCAACGTGCGCGAACTGCAGAATGCCGCCGAACGTTTCGCCCTCGGCCTGGAACTGGCGCTGGATAACGGTGACGCCGAAAGCGCTGGCAGTACCACGGTCGAAGTCATCAATGGGGGGCTCAGCGAGCAAGTGGAAAGCTTTGAAAAATCGTTGATCGCGGCCGAATTGGCGCGTTCCCACAGTTCAGTGCGTAGCCTCGCCGAAGCCTTGGGCGTCCCGCGCAAGACCCTGCATGACAAATTGCGCAAGCATGGCCTCAACTTTGGCGACAGCAGCCATGGGGACGAGAACGAATGATCAGCCACAGCGCCTATCTTGAGTCGGTTTTGCATCACGACATCCCGCTGACCCGAGACATGGGCCTAAAAGTGCTCGACTGGCATGAACAGCAACTGAGTCTGTATCTGCCACTCGACCCGAACGTCAATCACAAGAGCACCATGTTTGGCGGTAGCCTTTACTGTGGCGCGGTGCTGGCCGGGTGGGGCTGGCTGCATTTGCGCTTGAAGGAAGAAGGTATCACCGACGGGCACATTGTGATTCAGGAGGGGCAGATCAGTTACCCGCTGCCAGTTACTGGCGATGCCACGGCGATTTGCCCGGCGCCTGATGTGGCGGTGTGGAAGAGGTTTCTGGCGATGTATCGGCGTTATGGGCGGGCGCGGTTGATGCTACAAACGCGCATCGTCAATCAGGGCAGCGAAGAAGATGCAGTGACATTTACCGGGCAGTACGTTTTGCACCGCTGAAGATCAAAAGCCCCTCATCGGAACGCCGCCCGCCTAACCCTCTCCCAGAGGGAGAGGGAACTGATTGGGGGATGCTTCAGAAGTACATCGACCTGAAGGCGCTTTGCCGAATCCACAATCGACCCAATCTTTCAGGTCGATGTGAGACGCAAGACAACTCGATCGGCTCCCTCTCCTGGGGGAGAGGGCTGGGGTGAGGGGGATTTCGGATCAGCCCATTTAACCCCGAGCCAACTCCAACAATTGCGAACGCCAGGCTGCCTTCGCCGGCAACGCCAAGAAGAACTCATTGCGCAGCGATTCCCGCGCTGGATAGCAGAACGCATCCCCGCGCAGATCCAGCACCTCACCACCCGCCCCTTCGAGCACACCCTGCGCCGCCGCCGTGTCCCACTGCGAGGTCGGCGCCAGTCGCGGATAGCAATCCGCCGCGCCTTCCGCCACCAGGCAAAATTTCAGCGAGCTGCCAATATTGGCCAACTGCAGTTCACCGAGGCTGGCACTCAAACCTGCCAGCAAACGCTCTTGCTCGGGGCTGGAGTGTCGACGACTGGCGACCACGGTGAACGCTTCACCCGGCCCGGGCACATCACGCACCTGAATCGAAACCGGCGTGCCGCCCTGGTCGCAACGCCATGCCCCAAGCCCGGCGCCGCCGATGTAGAAGCGACCGTTGGTCGGCATCGACACCACGCCAAATACTACTCGACCGTTTTCGATCAGCGCGATGTTGACGGTGAACTCTTCACTGCCGCTGATGAATTCCTTGGTGCCATCCAACGGATCCACCAACCACCAGCGCTGCCAGCCGGCGCGTACGCTCTGGGGGATGTTGGCGTCTTCTTCCGATAACACCGGAATGCTCGGATCAAGCGTCGTCAGCCCGGCAAGGATCAGATGGTGCGCGGCCAGATCCGCCGCCGTCACCGGCGAATCATCGGACTTGGCCGTGACCTCAACGCCAGAACGCCAGAACGGCAAAATCGCCTCGCCGGCCTGCAATGCCAGCGCAACCACTGGCGCCATCAACGGGTGGGGAAAATTCATCGACACTTCACTCATGCTGGGAAGAATCCGCGTTGGGTCAGCAGATCGCGGGTCAAATACAGGGCGGCCAGGGCACGACCTTCGGAAAATTGCGGATTGAGCGCCAGCGACGACAGTTCGCGCAGGTTCACTTTATCGACACGCATCGGCTCAGGCTCATCACCTTCCAGACGTTCTTCGTACAAATCAGTGGCCAGGACAACCTGAATTTTCTGGCTCATGTAACCGGGCGACAGCGACAGCTCGGTCAGATGCTCCAGTTGCCGCGCGCCAAAACCGGCCTCTTCCTTGAGTTCACGTTCGGCCGCTGCCAACACATCCTCGCCCGGTTCGATCAAACCTTTGGGCAGGGACAACTCGTATTCGTCAGTGCCGCCGCAATACTCTTCGACCAACACCGCATGTTCGGCATCCAGCATCGCCACGATCATCACCGCGCCGTAGCCCGCACCTTTGCCGACCAGACGCTCGTAAGTGCGTTCCACGCCGTTGGAAAAGCGCAGCTTGAGTTCTTCGACGCAAAACAGACGGCTGGTGGCGACGATCTCGCGGGCAAGTACGGTGGGTTTCTGGCGCATGCAAAGCTCCTTGGCGTGAACGCGCTACTATAACGCGGCTTTCCCGATTGTTTATGTCGGATATCTTTCTACCGTTCGAGACGTTGCCATGCCTTCATTACCGTGGTCCGACATCGATACCGTTCTGCTCGACATGGACGGCACGCTGCTGGATCTGCACTTCGACAATCATTTCTGGCTGGAACACCTGCCCCAGCGCTACGCCGAACTGCACGGGGTCAGCCGGGCCATGGCCGAGATGGAATTGCAGCCGTTGTTCGAACGCCACGCCGGCCAGTTGCAGTGGTACTGCCTGGATTTCTGGAGTGCCGAGTTGAAGTTGTCGGTGCGTGAATTGAAGCTGGAAACTGCGCATCTGATTGCACTGCGGCCGGATGCCGATACCTTTCTGGAGGCGATCAAACGCGCCGGTAAACGGGTGATCATGATCACCAACGCGCACCGCGACTCACTGTCGCTGAAGCTTGAGCGGATCGAACTGGCGCCGTATTTTGAACGGCTGATCAGCTCGCATGATTACGGTTATCCCAAGGAAAATCCGCAGTTCTGGGATGCCTTGCAGGCGGACATCGGCTTTGATCCGGCGCGCAGTCTGTTTATCGACGATACCTTGCCGATTCTGCGCAGTGCGCGGGATTTTGGTGTGGCGCATTTGCTGGCGGTGAAAGAGCCGGACAGCCGCAAGGGGCCGAAGGACACGGCTGAGTTTGCGGCGGTTGAGGATTATCGGGATCTGATTGGCGGTCTCTGAAACCGGATTGCCCCTATCGCCAGCAGGCTGGCGATAGCGGTTTCGATTTTTATTCAGGGATACGCAGTACCTGCCCCGGATAAATTTTGTCCGGGTGTTTGAGCTGAGGCTTGTTCGCCTCGAAAATCTTGTTGTACTTGTTGGCATCGCCATAAACGCGCTTGGAAATCGCGCTGAGGGTATCGCCCTTCTCTACCGTGACAAATTTCGCCGCTGTGGCCGCAGCGCCGGTCACGGTGATCTGATCATCTACACCGCTCACGCCAGCAACGTTGCCCAGCGCCAAGAGAATCTTTTCTTTCTCTTCCTGGCTGGCGGCTTCACCAGTGGCGATGACTTTTTCGCCTTCGACTTTCACCTGAATTTTCGAGGTATCAATCCCCGAAAGCGCGTCCTGCACGTGCTTGGTCAGCGCCTCACCATTGGCCTCGGCCTTGTCAGGCGTCAGTGCGTCGAGGATTTTCTCACCGGCTTCTTTGATAAAGCTGAATAGGCTCATCGTCTTCTCTCCATGGAATAAAGGTTCAGTCGTCCAAGCCTAGACCACGACAGACAAACCCGGTTCCAAGCCGACCAATGACCCTGCCACCGCGCAAGCGGTAGAATCGCCCACCCTTGCCAGCGCCCGGAGCGAAGATGGACATCAAGCAACTGAAATTCCTCATCGCCCTCGACGAAACTCGCCACTTCGGCCAGGCCGCCGCGCGTTGCCATATCACCCAGCCAACCCTGTCGATGCGCCTGCGCAGTCTTGAAGAAGAACTCGACCTGCCACTGGTCAACCGTGGCCAGCGTTTCGAAGGTTTCACCGCGCCGGGCGAGCGCGTGCTGGCGTGGGCTCGTTCGGTGATGGCGGCGTATGACGGTTTGCACGCGGAAGCGGCGGCGTGTCGCGGCAACCTCATCGGTACGCTGCGACTGGGCGTGGTGCCGTTGTCGAGTTTCGATCCGCTGCCATTGATGCAACGCCTGCACGCCGCACACCCGGATCTGCGTTTCGAAATGTCGGCGCTGAGTTCCGAACAGATCCTCGAACACCTCGCGAACAATCGTATAGACCTCGGCGTGTCCTACCTTGATCGTCTGGACCACGAACGCTTCGAATCACTGACCTTCAACGAAACCCGCATGGGCCTGCTCTACGATCAGCGCACCTTCACCTTCGGCGAGGCCCCCTTGAGCTGGCAATCGCTGATCGAACTGCCGTTGGGCATGCTCACCAGCGGCATGCATTTTCGCCAGTCCATCGACCATAACTTCCACAGCCGTGGCCTGACCCCGCAACCGTTGCTGCAAACCGACGCGGTGCATCAATTGTTACAAGCCGTACACGGCGGGTTCTGCTGCGCGATCATGCCGCTGGACGGCGGCCTGGAAAAACTCACCGATCACCTGCGCCTGCAACCGATCGAAGACGCCCAGACCCTCGCCCCGCTGGGCCTGATCATGCGGCGCGGAGCGCCCCGCTCAGCGCTGGCAGAGGCCTGTTTCGCTCTGTATCGGGTATCACCAACAGCCTCTTGATCGACGGCATCTATCGATAGATCGACAGTAGCGATTAGACGCGACAAGTTGCCGCGCCTAGTCTTAACGTTGATCAAACCGTCGGTGATGCCATGAACGCCAAGCGCCCAGCCTGCGCGGCGCCTGCACTTGAAACGCCCGCGCCTGCCGCCAGTCAGACCTACAGTTACAGCGATTTGCCCCGCGAGGAATCGGCCAGCACCGCGCTGGCCGAGGAAGTCGCGTTGGCGATCGCCTACAACGGCATCAGCCAGGCGGTGATGCTGGTGACACCGACCGACCTTGAAGATTTCATCGTCGGCTTCAGCCTCGGCAGCGGCATCATCGAAGACGCCACCGATATCTACGACCTGCAACTGACAGGGGCCGGCTCAGCGCAATACGCGCAAGTAACCATCGCCAATCGAGCGTTCTGGAACCTCAAGCAACAACGTCGACAAATGGCCGGCACCAGCGGTTGCGGCTTGTGTGGCGTTGAAGCAGTTGAGCAGGCACTGCCCGATCTCAAAGTTCTGCCCGGCGCGCCGCTGCCACCGATCGAATGGCTCGACGGACTGCGCCAGCGCATCGGGGCTTTTCAGCCGCTCGGTCAACATTGCGGCGCGGTACACGCGGCGGTGTTCATGAACGCCAGCGGCGAATTGCTGCTCGGCCGCGAAGACATCGGCCGGCACAACGCCCTCGACAAACTGATCGGTGGACTGATCCGCCAGAAGATATCCACAGAAGGCGGCTTGGCGATTGTCACCAGCCGTTGCAGTCTCGAATTGATCCAGAAAGTCTTGCGTGCCGGCATCCAGACGCTGGTCAGCCTGTCCGCGCCCACCGGCCTTGCCGTGCAATGGGCCCGTCGACACAACCTCAATCTCATCCACCTGCCGCAGAAAAGTGCGCCGCGGGTGTACAGCCCCGCGATGGAGAATCAAGCGTGAGCCAACATCATCAAGCCGACCAGAAACCTGTCCCGCGCTACAAGCCTTACAAAGGCGCTGCCGGCGGCTGGGGTGCCCTGATCAGTGTGGCTCAGGCCTGGTTGACCAGCGACAACGCGCTGAAAAACCTGCGCATGATGCTCAAGACCAACCAGAACGGCGGTTTCGACTGCCCGGGCTGCGCTTGGGGCGATTCGCCGGAAAGCGGCATGGTCAAGTTCTGCGAGAACGGCGCCAAAGCGGTGAACTGGGAAGCGACCAAGCGCCGCGTGGATGCCAAGTTCTTCGCCAAACACAGCGTCACTTCGCTGCTGGAGCAGAGCGATTACTGGCTCGAGTATCAGGGTCGACTGACCGAGCCGATGGTCTACGACGCCGAAACTGATCGCTACAAGCCGATCAGCTGGGACGACGCCTACACGCTGATCGCCAAACACCTGCAAAGCCTGCCGAGCCCGGATCTGGCCGAGTTCTACACCTCGGGTCGCGCCAGCAACGAAGCGGCGTATCTGTATCAGCTGTTCGTGCGCGCCTACGGCACCAACAACTTCCCTGACTGCTCGAACATGTGCCACGAGGCCAGCGGCGTCGCCTTGGCGCAAAGCGTTGGCGTCGGTAAAGGCACCGTGACCTTCGACGATTTCGAACACGCCGACGCGATTTTCGTCTGGGGCCAGAACCCGGGCACCAACCACCCGCGCATGCTCGAACCGTTGCGTGAAGCGGTGAAGCGCGGCGCGCAAGTCGTGTGCATCAACCCGTTGAAAGAGCGTGGACTGGAGCGTTTCCAGCACCCGCAACACCCGATCGAAATGCTCACCAACGGCGACAAGCCGACTAACACTGCGTATTTCCGTCCGGCCCTCGGCGGCGACATGGCGCTGCTGCGCGGCATGGCCAAGTTCCTCCTGCAGTGGGAGCGCGATGCGCAGAAGGCCGGCGAATCTGCCGTGTTCGATCACGATTTCCTCAATGCCCACAGCGCCAACGTGCTCGAGTACCTGGGCGTGGTCGATGACACGCCGTGGGAACAGATCGTCGAGCAATCCGGCCTGACCCTGGTCGAGATCGAACAAGCCGCGCGCATGTACGCCAAAGGCAAGAATGTGATCATGTGCTGGGCGATGGGCATCACCCAGCATCGCCACTCAGTGCCGACCATCCAGGAAATCGCCAACCTGATGCTGCTGCGCGGCAACATCGGCAAACCCGGCGCCGGCCTGTGCCCGGTGCGCGGCCACAGTAACGTGCAGGGCGACCGCACAATGGGCATCAACGAGCGTCCGCCGGTGGCGTTCCTCGACTCGCTGGAACGCCGCTTCCAGTTCAAGGTGCCGCGCCACAACGGCCACAACGTGGTCGAGGCGATCCACGCGATGGCCGAAGGTCGCGCCAAAGTCTTTATCGGTCTGGGCGGCAACTTCGCCCAGGCAACGCCGGACAGCCCACGCACCTTCGAAGCCCTGAGCAATTGCGACCTGACCGTGCAGATCAGCACCAAACTCAACCGCAGCCACCTGGCGCACGGTAAAGACGCGCTGATCCTGCCGTGCCTCGGCCGGACCGACATCGACATCCAGACCGAAGGCCCGCAAGCGGTCACCGTGGAAGACTCGTTCAGCATGGTGCACGCTTCCAACGGTCAGTTGCAGCCGCTGTCGAATCAGATGCGCTCCGAGCCGTCGATCATCGCCGGCATCGCTGCCGCGACACTGGGCAGCAAACCGGTGGACTGGAACTGGCTGGTGGCCGATTACGGGCGCATCCGCGAACTGATCGCCGACACCATTCCCAACTTCAAAGAGTTCAACGAGAAGATCAAGAACCCGGGCGGTTTCTATCTCGGTAACAGCGCTGGCGCGCGCAAGTGGAACACGCCGTCGGGCCGGGCCAATTTCCGCGCCAACATGCTGCCGAAAGATCTGGTGCACGAACGCACCCGCGCCACCGGGCAATTGCCGGATCTGATCCTGCAATCGATGCGCTCCCATGATCAGTACAACACCACGATTTATGGGCTCGACGACCGCTATCGCGGTGTGAAAGGCCAGCGTGATGTGTTGTTCGCCAACGAGGCCGACATCATTCGTCTGGGCTTCCGTCCGGGGCAGAAGGCGGACATCGTGTCGCTGTGGGACGATGGTCGTGAGCGTCGGGTGAAGGGCTTTACCTTGTTGGCTTTTGATATTCCGGCCGGTCAGGCGGCGGCGTATTACCCGGAAGTGAATCCGCTGGTGCCGTTGGAAAGCACAGGGGATGGCAGCCATACGCCGACATCGAAGTTCATTGCGATTCGCCTGGAAGCGGCGAGTGAGACCGGGTTGATCATGGCCAAGTCGGCTTAACACAAGATCAAAAGATCGCAGCCTTCGGCAGCTCCTACAAGGATCGATGTAGGAGCTGCCGAAGGCTGCGATCTTTTCGCTTTTGCCTTTCGAACGCCCACAAAAAAGGCCGCTTTTTCATAAAAGCGGCCTGTCCGAAGTAGCTAAAGACCGGCGAAAATAGCTTAAGTTCCACATACAAAACAGTAACTTGCGAAATTGTATACAAGTCGTGTTATTCGTCGGATTTCGATTGTCACGCTTGTTACACAGCCTCAGGATCGGCGCCGTCATCCCTTTGAGGCTCCTCTATGAAGTTCTCCTCGATTCTCTTGTTGTCCCTTGGCCTGGTCAGTGGCTTTGCGTCTGCTGGCGGCACCACCGAAGCAGGTGTGGGCGGCGCATTGGGCGGGGTTCTTGGCTCGGTCGTCGGTCAGTCTTTAGGCGGCAATACAGGTTCCACCATCGGCGCAGCCCTGGGCGGCGCGGGTGGTAGTGCGGTTGGTGCCGACAAACGCAGCCGTGGCGAAGCCGCCATCGGTGGTGCGCTGGGCGCAGCCGGCGGTAACGTAGTCGGCCGCAGCATGGGCGGCACCACCGGCAGCCTGATCGGCTCCGCAGCAGGTGGCGGCGCCGGTGGCGCGCTGGGCAACTACATGGGCAACAAGAGCGATGACGACGATCGTCGCTACGACCGTCGTCATGATGATCGTCGCTACTACCGCGACGACCACCGTGGTCGCGGCCATGCGTACGGCCACCGCAAGCATCACAAGTACTATCGCCATCGTTAAGGCGAATGCTTGAATAAAAATCGCAGCCCGAGGGCTGCGATTTTTTTTGCCTTTCTCAAACCGTCAGACGCTCCAGCGCCTCGCGCAACCGGGCCGGGATCGGCACCGGCTGATTGCTCGCCCGATCGACGAACACATGCACGAAGCGCCCCGCCGCACACGCTTCGCTTTCACCGACCTTGAACACCGCCAGTTCATATTGCACCGAACTGTTGCCCAGTTTTCCTACCCGCAGACCGATCTCGATCAGATCCGGGAACGCAATTGACGCGAAATAATCACACGCCGAACTGACCACAAATCCCACCACCGCGCCGTCATGGATATCCAGACCGCCGACCTGAATCAGGTAGGTGTTCACCGCTGTGTCGAAGAAGCTGTAGTAGGTGACGTTGTTGACGTGACCGTAGGCGTCGTTGTCATGCCAGCGCGTGGTGATGGGCTGGAAGTGCGGGTAGTCGGCGCGTTGAAGGGTGGACATGGTTGGGCTGATTCTCCTGTTTTTCAGTGAGGCCGCTTGCCCTCACCCTAGCCCTCTCCCGGAGGGAGAGGGGACTGACCGAGGTGTTCTTTCGGAATACACCGACCTGATCCTTAGAGTCGAACTCCAGTTTTTAAAGTCATGAAGATCGGCTCCCTTTCCCCCTCGCTCCCTTTGGGGGCGGTCCGACGGTTCGGGAGGGCTGGGGTGAGGGGGATCGATTCTGGCGGTGACATCACATTTGAGCAAACCCCTTCCCTTGCGCCGCCAACTCAGCAATCAACCGCGCCGGTTTCCACTGATCGCCCTGGCGCGTCTCCAGCGCCAGCAAGCGCTGATGAATGTCCGCGAGCCCTTGCTGATCCGCCCAGGCCATCGGCCCGCCCTTGTCCGCCGGGAAGCCATAACCGTTCAGATACACCAGATCAATATCGTGCGCCGATTGGGCAATGCCTTCCTGCAAAATCTTCGCGCCCTCGTTGACCAGCGCCAGCAGGCAGCGCTCCAGAATCTCCTCCGGACCGATCTCACGGCGCTGGAAACCCAACCCCTCGCTGACCTGCAACACCAGCGCATCGACCTCGGGATCGTGCTCAGCCTGACGACTGCCCGGCTCGTAATGGTAATAACCGTTGCCGGACTTCTGCCCGAACCGGCCCAACTGGCATAAACGGTTATCCACCTGAACTTCGGGCGCATCCTGGCCCTTGCCGGCCAATTCGCGCGCACGCCACTCTAGATCAATGCCGACCACGTCGTACATGCGAAACGGCCCCATGGCGAAACCGAAACCTTGCAGCGCCGCGTCGACCTGCTGTGGATAAGCGCCCTCAAGCAACATCTTGCGCGCCTCCAGCACATACGGGTGCAACATGCGATTGCCAATAAACCCGTGGCAGTTGCCCGACACCACACTGACCTTGCCCATGCGCTGGCCCAGCGCTAGCGCTGCTTCCAGAGCGGCCGGCGAAGTCTGCGCGCCGCGTACGATCTCCAGCAGTTTCATGATGTGCGCCGGGCTGAAGAAATGCAGGCCGAGCACTTGCTCCGGACGCCTTGTCGCCGCAGCAATCGCATCGATATCAAGCGCCGAGGTATTGCTCGCTAAAAGTACCTCAGGCTTGAGCAAGCCATCCAGCTCACGGAAGATCTTCTGCTTCAGCTCAAGATTTTCGTACACCGCCTCGATCACCAGATCGACATTGCGAATCGCCGCGTAATCCGCCGCCGTACTGACTCGAGCGATACGCGCATCCGCCTCGGCCTGATCAATCCGTCCTTGGCGCACGTTGTGTGCATAGGTTTCGGCGACGGTGACGAGTGCCTGCTCAAGCATCTGTGGATTGTTATCCACCCACTGCACGTTCACACCGGCATTCGCCAGGCACATGACAATGCCACGGCCCATGGTACCCGCGCCGATCACCGCGGCCTGCTGAATATCGAAGGATGTCTGGCTCATGTTGTTCTCTTGTTGGCGATCCAAAGACTGGTCTCACCATAGTCAGCCAACGACAGTTTTTGAAGTTTATTACCGTGATGATCGACATTCAGCGGATGGATGCAGGCGCCCTGACTCCCACAGGATTTATGTTTAATCGAGCAAATGATCGTCAGCCCATTCCCGGACTTCGGCATAGGGATACTCTTCCAGTGCCGCAAACCCGGGAATCGCCCGAGCCTTGAGTTTGGTGAACAACGGCACGCTGATCCCGCACAGAAACCTTGTCAGCCGCTCCGCCGTCGGCAGGATCCCGGTGTGCTGCTCATGCTTGTGGATAAAATCGCCACACAACGCCGCAAAGTTTTTATCCACAAGCGCTGGCAACTCCGGTGGTGCCGGCAACCGCGCAACCTGCCCGTGACACACCGAACAATGCCCACACTGCTCAGGCGCATTGCGATCCCCGAAATACTCGGCCAGGCGATAGCCCAGGCAGCGCTCGCTGGCGAACACTTCAAGCATCGCGTGGATGCGCGCCACTTCGGCCTGCTCATGCCGAGTGAAATAATCGTGCAGTTCAGCGCTCAGGGAATCGCTGTCAAAGTCGCTGTTCAGCAGGCTGTAGACCTCGGTCATCTGCTTGCTTTCCAGCTCGACCCAGCCCTTTTCCTGAAAATAATCCAGCGCCTTCACCACCCGATTGCGCTCGGCGGAATACTGCGAATACATCGCCTCGAAATTCACCGTGGCCCAGGTGCGCGCACGCGCCGAGGTCTGAATGATTGCAGCGACGAAATCCCTGCGTTCACCGTCGAAGCGCTCAAGCAGCGCTTCGGGTTCCAGCAGGTATTTGAATCGGTATTCGGCGTAGTAGGCGTAGCGCGGCGCGATCAAGCCGCGCAGTTCCAGTTGCACCAGCAACGTCTTCAGCGGCAGTGCGCGAATGTTGCTCTGATCCGCCAGTGGACCGAGCAGAAACTCCCACTGCCCTTCCGGCGCCGAGGCCTTTAGTTCATCGAGTACATAGCGAATCCCGTCGCGCTCCGGCGTATCACCGTAGACGAAGTTTTCCAGCACGTTGAGGCTGTCACGATTGGCCAGAACCAGACAGTCCGACGGCTGCCCGTCACGCCCTGCGCGGCCGATTTCCTGGCTGTAGTTTTCGATGGATTTTGGCAGGTCGAAGTGCACCACATTGCGGATGTCGCTCTTGTCGATGCCCATGCCGAAAGCGATCGTCGCGACGATGCAATTGGACTGCCCGGCCATGAAGCGTTTCTGAATCGCTTCGCGTTTGTCGTGGGCCAAGCCAGCGTGATAAGCCTCGGCCTGAAGGCCATTGCGCTCAAGGTGTTCGGCGATGTGCTCGGCGGTTTTCTGCAAAGTCACGTAGACGATGCTCGGCTGCCCCGGCCGCTCGGCCATCCACTCCACCAGCCGCCGGCGCTTGTCCTGGCCACGTACCGGCTCCACCAGCAGATTGAGGTTGGGCCGATAGAAACCGGTGGTCACCACATCAGCGGCGGCGATCGCGAATTTAGCCTGCATGTCGGCGATGACTTTCGGTGTTGCCGTAGCGGTCAGCAGCAAGGTTTGCGGGATATTGAACTGACGTTGATAGTCCGGCAGCTTGAGATAATCGGGCCGGAAGTTGTGGCCCCATTCCGAGATGCAATGCGCCTCGTCCACCACCAATAGCGAGATCGGCACCTGCTGCAAAAAGTTGCGAAAACGCTCGTTTTTCAAGCGTTCCACCGAGATCATCAGAATCTTGAGTTCACCCGAACGGGCGCGGGCCATCACGTCATTGGCATCATCGCGGCTCTGCGCCGAATCGATGCTGCCCGCCGAGATGCCATGACGCTGCAAGAAGGCCAACTGATCCTGCATCAGCGCCAGTAACGGCGAGACCACCAACGTCAGGTGCGGCAGCATCAGCGCCGGCAATTGGTAACAAATTGACTTGCCGGAACCGGTGGGAAAAATCGCCGCCGCCGAGCGCCCGGCCAGCACCGCGCTGATCGCGGTTTCTTGCCCGGGTCGAAACTGTGGAAAACCAAAAACCTGTTCCAGGGTGTTGTGCATTTCGCTGTCACTCCATTGACTGCTGCCATGCCAACAGCCTAGCGGGCGATCGCAGCGAGTCGAGAAAAGGTCGGGGCCAAATCGATTCGGAATGATACAGCGATTACTTGAACGCCACGGCCCCTGTGGGAGCGAGCTTGCTCGCGAAGAGGCCTGCCGCCACACCGCGAAGTTTAAAAATCAGGGACGCAACACTGCCACCCGCAACTGCTCATTCAGCATCTGCTCATGCACACCATGGCTCTTGCTCGCCCACAGCGCATGGGCTGGGCTGATGTCGCCAGTGAACGCTGCCGCCAACTGACGCAGATCAGCGACGCTGCGCACACGCGGGCAGAACGGTTGTTCATCACAGTTCTGACTGGCGTTGCGATAGGTACTCAGCAACCCCTCCCAGAGACCGTCACGCACGTGGCGAATCGACTTCAACTGCACGTGGGGCACACCGAGCCGCTGCTCAAGCCCCTCCTCATCGAGCGCTTCGCTGGCCAGCAGGGCTTTGGCGAACATCAACACTTCACCGCGCGAAGCCGTGTCCATGCTCGCCTGGCTGATGAGTGCCTCCGGCCAATCAGTACGATCGAGACGATCCAGCACCCATGCATTGCCAACATCAGAGGCCATGGCCAAACGGCAAGTGCTCAGCCCGAGCAGTAAAAGTGCGGCCATTCTTAGCCAGTGCATACCTAATTCCCTTTAAGCGCGTGTCAGACGTTTGGAAACGCCCTACAGATTCTGGCGCGCACGATACAGCGGTTTATCGCGAATCGCCTGACAATCACGTAGGAATTATTACGCCTAAGGGTTTTGGCCTGAAAAAGCTGGGAAAACACGTAGGGCATTTCCTCAAAACACGGAAAAACCCCTACGAATACTGTCCATTGCGGCTGTCTTGTCCCACAGAGAATCGCCCTTCTATAGTGGCCGGCGCGGCTGCAAACACTCTGCCGGCCCGCCCCAGCGCCTTCGAACAGGACATGCCTCACCATGATCAACCGCTATCGCCCCCTCAAGACCTGCTACAGCGAAAAACCCGTACTGCTTATCGACAGCCACTGCAGCCAGACTGACCTGATCAATGCCGCCGATCAGCGTCTGCGCGCAGCCAGTGATTTGCTGGAAACGCTCTACTGCTTATGTTTCAAACAGGCTGACGTGAAAGATATTCCCAACATCGTCAATGCCCTTTATCTGCTGGTGCAGGACGGTTGCGACTTACTTGAAGTTGCCAAACTGAAAACACCGCAAACAACATACAACTAATCCGCATTACAAATGCGGAAACACCACCACACTTTATTTATACATGCAACTGACACTAACTTGTTCGCTCTTACAACTAAACGAGAGCAACACCATGACAGTTTTAACTATATTTTTTTGCGGCACGGGTTCCAACAAGTTCGATACCGCCCATGAAAACTTCTGGGACGGCGAACTGGTTTCCACGCTGGCTGCCAACCATAGCGGCCGTGAGTTCGCCGAATGGATCGTCGTCGACGGCCCCGGCAGCGGCAACCTGCAAGCCGATGACCTGTTCACCAAGACCAAGGAGTACGGCCTCACCGGCACGCTGTTCGGCAAAGGCTGGGAAGAAAACGTACAGCATGCCGTCAATGTCATCAAGGGCAAATGCGACTGGCAGCGTGAGCAACTGACCGAGGCGGAATACAACCGCCTTAAAGCCGCCGGCATTCCTATTGAGGATGTGAAGGTCGAAGGTTCGTGGTTCTGGCGCAAATATAACTACGGTGATCGCAGCGTGACCCAACAGAAGTTACAGGAGCAGATTATCAAGACGTTTCGCAAGGACGCTGTCATTCCCACTCAAGTCAATCTGGTGGGTTGGAGTCGAGGCGGAATAAGTTGCCATATGCTGGCCAATGCGATGTTAAATGATCGAGAGTTGAACAATATCCCGGTGAATATATTTGCCCTTGATCCAGTCCCGGGCATCGGTAACTTCCAGGACGCACGCGTCAAACTCGGCGCCAACGTCAAAGAATATGTCGCCTTCTATGCCCGCGATGAACGCTCCAAAGGATTCAGCTGTGTCATTCCGCAAACCGCCACCGGCACTAAAACCTGCGTGTACCCGATGGCCGGCCGCCACGCGACCATGGCCGGCAACGCCACCGCCGCCGGCGGCGTACCCACCAACAGCGGCGACCTGAAAACGCTGGTTGAACCTGGCCGCATCGTCCGCCACCTCGCCGAAACCTGCCTCAAGCGCTGGGGCGTACAACTGAACAAAACCCTGAATCTGAGCGAAACAGATCTGCTGCGCCTGACGGGCGCCATCGTCGCCGACGAAGCGCGCTACAAGCAGATGCACAGCATTTCCTACACCTACTTCACCGAACTGGATAAAGGTGAGCGCTATGTTTCGCTGGGTAGCAAAGGGGTGCCGTTCTCGGCGGTGAAGGGTTCGATCTACGCGCCGGCAACGGGGCTGACGACGAGCCTGTTAAACGTTGCGGAGTATCGGAATATTGGTTGATGGCGCTGGGGGTGTGAGCGCACGAAAAAACCTACAGCAATGGCCTATTCGCTATTCGTCCAGTTCCTACAAACCTAGACTCCGTTGCCGCCTATCGCGGCTTGGTAAGTCAAATCTATAGTCGTGGCTGTCGCTGCCTAATCAGCGACTCAGGCTTGGTCACCTGATGGAACACACAAACACGTCCGTTGTATGCTGCCGACACTTCAAATGTCTGCATGCTTCATGGTGACTGTGTTCGGGACGCTTTCGAGCGTGCCGGATTGTGTGTTCCTCCGGTTGACCAACCTGAACACAGTTCGCCTCCCATCGCTTGGTCACGGTGGGGATGACACTTCACGACATCTGGAATACACATTATGAAAGCATGGAACCCGCTTACCCCTGATCGCTACCGCCCACTCGAATCCAACCTCACCGATACCAAGCCTCTCCTCATCGACACAGCCGCCAACCCGCAAGACATCCTCGAATGCGCCGTCCAGCGCCTGCGCGCTTCGAGCGACCTGCTTCGCACCCTCTACTGCCTCAGCTTCAAACAAGCCGACGTCGAAGACATCCCCCACATCACCCACGCCCTCTATTTGCTGACGCAGGATGGCTGTGACCTGCTGCAAGTCGCACAGCAGCAGATGCTCAATTGGAAGGCTCCAGTCTGAAATTGAGTGATCGTATCGCTCTTATGCACTCTGTGAGAGCGATCAAAAAAACGGTAATTAAACATGGGAGCAACCATGAGCAAATTCTTTGATGAGCTGATGGAAAGCGTTATCGAAATGGACGAGATCTTACGCAAAAATCATCGCGATTCAGACTCAAATGCTGACACGAGCGTTTTGACGTTTCAGCAAAAGCAGGCCCATTACGACAAGGTTCGCCGGTCAAACTACTTGGCTAGCCTAAGTATTGAAGGTTTTGAAACCACCCCTGCCGATGCTGAAAAGCCACTTTCCTCACGCATGGAGGTTCTCGAAAAGTACCGGCAAAAACCGGGCTGACTCGAGGAAGCGCTTACGTTTAAGTGGCATTATTCTAGCTATACAAACCAAAAACAGATGGAATAATGCCACTTAACTTCTTTTTTTCAGGGATCTTGCGGCAAACAGCGCCCTTCAGCTTAAGTGCTATTATTCTGGCAGTTAAGGTCAAAAAATGAAGGAATACTGCCACCATGGCCAAGAAAACAGCGCCGCTTTTGCCCTCCACTGCTCGACTTCTGGTCGACTTTGGTGAACGCCTGAAGCTGGCTCGCCTGCGCCGAAAATTGACGGCCAAGCAAGTCGCTGAACGATCTGGCATGTCGCTAACAACCTTGCGCCATCTGGAGTCAGGTGGATCAGGCGTAACCATCGGCGCCTATTTGTCGGTCATGCAAGTGCTGGGGCTGGAAAAGGATCTGAATAAACTGGCTGCAGCCGATGAAATGGGTCGCCAATTGCAGGATGCGCAGTTAATGCCTGCAACACGATCCGCAGCGAAAAAGCCCCAGCGAGTACGAGCAGTCAGTGCGGCAAAAAAGGGCGCATCTGAACACGCCGGGACTTCAAACGTTATCGATGCCGCCACTACCACGAAAATTCCTGCTGACTTCCCATTCAACACACACTCACTCTCCAGCCTTTTGAACCAGAAGAAAAAGGCCGGCCCCCCGACAGGTGAAGAATGACGCTGATTGCTGTTTATGCAGACTGGGAATCCTTGAAAGGCGCCAGACGCCTCGGGTTTCTACACGCAAGGAAAACACGCAACACCAACGTGTTCGAATTTGAGTACGACCCGAAAGCGCTGGCCGATCCCGAGTTGAGTTCCATAACTCTAGACCCGCGCATCGGCCCCTTCGAAGGCCGCCAATTCCCCGGCGAACATCAGAGCCGATTTGGCGTCTTTGCAGACTCGAGCCCCGATCGTTGGGGCCAACTGCTGATGAAACGCCGCTTGGAAAGGGACATTCGCGACGGCTTGCTTCCCAGCAACAGCAAGTTGTTCGAATCCGATTACCTGCTTGGCGTGCACGACCTGTTCCGTGTCGGCGCCCTTCGCTACAAACTCAATGACGAAGGCAAATTCCTCGACGACCGCGACGGCGTTGCCGCCCCACCCTTTGTCGAGCTACGCGCGTTAGAGCAGGCAAGTCTCGCCCTGGAAAACGATAGGGACAACACAGCCACCGAGGGCCGCGAATGGCTAAGAATGCTCATCGCACCTGGCGGCTCGCTGGGCGGCGCCAGACCGAAAGCCAGCGTCGTCGACGAGTTCGGCCAACTGTGGATCGCCAAATTCCCAAGTACGAGGGATGACTACGATGTTGGTGGTTGGGAATTTGTAGTAAACGCTTTGGCGGTCAACTGTGGTCTGCGTGTTGCGACCGGCATGGCCCGACGCTACGCAAGCGATCACCACTGCTTCCTGGTGAAGCGTTTCGACCGAACCGCGCGCGGCGGCCGACATCACTTCGCATCAGCCATGACCATGACCAACCGCGTCGACAGCGACGACGCCTCAACCGGCGCCAGCTATCTAGAGTTGGCGGAAGTAATCATGGAACACGGCTCAGACCCCAACACCGACCTCCGTGAACTCTGGTCACGAATTGTCTTCAACATCCTGGTCTCCAACACCGACGACCACCTGCGAAACCATGGCTTTATTCTGGATCCGGGTCGGGGATGGCGATTGTCGGCAGCGTATGACATGAATCCCGTGGCGCATGCGGATGGGTTGAAGCTGAACATCACTGATGCTGACAATGCTTTGGATTTGGAGCTTGCGAGGGAAGTCGCGGGGTATTTTCGAGTTAGCCGTAAAGATGTAGAAAATACTATTGAGAATTTTAAGGAGGTGATAAATCAATGGTCAAAACTAGCGAGTGCCATGAGAATATCTAATCGTGAGCGAGACAATATGTCATCTGCTTTTTTCAGCACCTAATTCAATACCGATGCTTATCCATCATTTGTAGTTCAGTCCTCAAAAATGACTTATGCTCGCCCGAAAAGTCGATTTTCCGGTATGGCAGCGACTAAGGTATTAGCTTAATCTTAGATCCGATACTGGCAAGCTGATGCTATACCGGCTACTCTCATCAAATAGACTTTGCGGACTGTCACTCAGAAAAACATTCTGAAAAGTCAATTTTTACAAAATTGTCTAAAACAAAAGATAAAACGTAACCAAAAAAAACTAAACGCGTCATAACGTCAGACACGAGTAGGGACACGAATGACAAGTATCGAACAGATCGAAGAAGAAATCACCATAAACTCAACCGCCGTAGTTGAGCGAATTATATTTCATATAGTTGGCCCAAAATTAAAGACCCCACTAATACTTACAGAAGTGGAAGATCCCAGCACCCACTCTGACTTTTTTATCGACAGACTCATAGAAACGGCTAAAGGCACTGCCTATAACTTCAATGCTGCATCAGGGGTTAGAGATCAAGTTTTTCTTGCCATTAGCAGTGACCACGCATTCGTCGACTGCTCCGAAATTCTAGCCGTCCGATTTCAAGAGTTATATGAAAATGACAAACGCCTAATCCCTGGTGTTCTTATGCTTTTGAAAATAAAATGCGAAGAAAAATATTATGCTGCGATTATAAAATACGATGACATAAAAGTAATTTCTTACAAAACTCAAGCGACAGTAGATGGAAAAGTAAAACCAATCCTCGACTTGATTTTGAACACGTTTGTCCAAGACAAAAAAGCGCTACAAAAATCCGCACTCATAAATGTCAACAATAATGCTGGCCAACTTCTCTGCATTGACAGAAGTGGAAAAAACGGCGACATCACGGACATGTTTAAAAAATACTTGGATTCAAGCAGAAAATTTAGCCATGAAACATTAGTCGACCGCCTACTTCTTGCACTAACTGAAACTGCAACCACTAATAAAGAAATTATTCCAGCAGAAATAATCCGAAAAATAAAGACTGCAGCGAAAGATGCAATTTCTACTATTCAAAGCTTCAACCCTAAGTCACCGGCCACGCTATTACATGCACTATTCGGCCCTCTCCATACACATGAGAAAATAAAAGCCACATTCGAAAAAGCGTTAAAAAAACAGAAAATAGCAAACGAAACTATAAAAATACCAACAGGCTATTTTAAAAAACCGGCTAAAAAAATTAAAGAAACGCAAGAAGGCGTTCGAGTAATTTACACTCAAGAACATGTTGACTCAGGTGCTATTACATTCGAAGACGAAAACGGCTACAAATCTTTTAAAGCCACGACTATTGAGTATCGAATAGACGACGAATACCATGGAAAAAATTAACGCCATACTCAAAAAATCGATACTAAAAAATGAAAACGTCGATCAGGCTCTATTTTCGATAAGCTCCTTGACGTGCGAAGAAAGCACCCTATTAAACACTTTCAGCACCGATAATTCGGAGATCTTTCAACTACTTGTTACTACCGAATATGGCGACGAGTTTAAACTACCATGCGTTGATCAAGAGCAATTAAACAAGCCGATAGATTTGCTAATAACCAAAACACCCAACCCTAACCATGCTTATTTTTTTACATTAAAGGGATTTGAAAATGGACTTTCCCATAAATCTGTAGACAACCGAAAAACTATATTTATAAATGCTAAATTTGAAGAATTTTTCTCAAGAAGTTGCAAATTTAAGCAATGGGGAAAATACGAAAATAACTCCAACGAAGAAAAAAAATTTATTGATGCTAGAAAGCTAATCAAAGACGCAAGCGCGGGACAGTTGGCTTCAAACATTGAGTTCTGGATTACGCATCTTGAGCCGAAGGCCGTCAGTGATGTTTACTCAATATGGCTAAAAAAATCCATTCCCAAAGCCTCACTAATTTTCTGTTCTGAGATATGGAGAGAGAACCAATCTCTCAAACTCGTGATCAATGGCACAAAAAAACTCGAAGCCGAATTCGACACGAACGCTTTATATCCAAACTCCATTCACGAATCCAACATAAATGAAGCCGCAAACTGGATGTTCGATCTCGATAGAGAAGTAGATATTAGGCATCTACTGCTAACTACAAGACTATCAAACTTGCAAATTAAGGCATCTGAGAACTGGCTAACTTTTTTGAGTCGAGTATTACCGAAATGCCTCGAAAATGCAAAAAACGATTACAAAGCTCACATACACAGCAAAACTTCTGACACGCTTAAAGCAATAGCAGATATTAGAAAAATAATCGCAGAAGAATCATCAAAAATAATTGATCGAACACATGCACTTTCCGTCACACTTTTTCGCGATATCGCAATAGCTTTCAGCGCTATAAGTATTCGAATAATAACAATTCCTGCACAAGGCAGCTTGGAAAATGAAAAAATCATTCTTTTGCTTTTATCAGCTGGATGGCTACTTACTAGCTTGAGAATTACGACGAAAACAAACTACCTATATATAAGGTCACTTGCAAAATCAAGATTCTTTTGGAGCAGAAAAGTTAATACAACAATACCAATTTCCGAATTTAAAGAGCTTTCTGAAAAACCCTTTCGGGATGCTGTCTCTGCCTACAACAAAATACGTAAAATCGCGGAGCACACATACTTCACATCAATTTTTTTACTTATATTTTTTGCATTTTACAAACACATTCTAAATTTTATACAGATAATCGCCACATCTACTTGTTAGCCAATTATCAATTTCCCCACAAAAAAGCCGCCCTAAAGGGCGGCTTTTTCATTCACTACAAACCAAGTCTTACAACTTCGGACCTGCAGCCTTGATCGCGTCGCTCACTTCGAACTTCTTGAAGTTCTCGATGAACAGACCGGCCAGTGCTTTCGCAGCCTCGTCGTACGCAGCCTTGTCAGCCCAGGTGTTGCGTGGGTTGAGCAGGTTGGTTTCAACGCCCGGTACGGCCAGTGGCACGTCGAGGTTGATGGTGTCGAGGTGTTCGGTGGCTGCACCGATCAGCGCGCCGCTCTGGATCGCTGCGATCACTGCGCGGGTGGTCGGGATGTTGAAGCGTTTGCCGACGCCGTAGCCGCCGCCGGTCCAGCCGGTGTTGACCAGGTAGACCTTGGAGCCGAAGCCGCGGATGCGCTTGATCAGCAACTCTGCGTATTCGCCAGCCGGACGCGGGAAGAACGGTGCGCCGAAGCAGGTGGAGAAGGTCGACTTGATGCCGCTGCCCGAACCCATTTCAGTCGAGCCCACCAGTGCGGTGTAGCCGGACAGAAAGTGGTAGGCCGCTTGTTCTTCGTTGAGGATCGACACTGGCGGCAGTACGCCGGTCAGGTCGCAAGTCAGGAAGATCACCGCGTTTGGCTCGCCACCGAGGTTATGCTCGGAACGCTTGGCAACGTGCTCCAGCGGGTACGCGGCGCGGCTGTTCTGGGTCAGGCTGACATCGGCGTAGTCGGCGTTCTTGGCGTCGTCGATGACGACGTTTTCCAGGACTGCGCCGTGCTTGATGGCTTTCCAGATAACCGGCTCGTTCTTCTCGGAGAGGTCGATGCACTTGGCATAGCAACCGCCTTCGATGTTGAACACCACGCCTTCGCCCCAGCCGTGTTCGTCGTCACCGATCAGGTAACGGCTTTCGTCAGCCGACAGGGTGGTTTTACCGGTGCCCGACAGACCGAAGAACAGGGTCACGTCGCCTTCTTCGCCGATGTTGGCAGCGCAGTGCATTGGCAGCACGTCAGCGGCCGGCAGCAGGAAGTTCTGCACGGAGAACATGGCTTTCTTCATCTCACCGGCGTAACGCATGCCAGCGATCAGCACTTTCTTCTGTGCGAAGTTGAGGATCACGCAACCGTCGGAGTTGGTGCCGTCACGCTCAGGCACGCACTCGAAGTTGGCGACGTTGAGCACTTGCCACTCTTCACGACCGGCCGGGTTGTATTGGGCCGGGTTGATGAACAGGCAACGACCGAACAGATTCTGCCAGGCAGTCTGGGTGGTCATTTTCACGGCCAGGTAGTGATCTTCCGCCGCGCCTACATGCACGTGGGACACAAAGTGCTCTTGCGCGTTGTTGAATGCTTCTACGCGAGCCCACAGCGCGTCGAACTTGTCGGCCGGGAACTTGCGGTTGATCGGGCCCCAGGCGATAGCGGCCTGGGTGGAAGGCTCTTCAACGATGAAACGGTCAACAGGCGAACGACCGGTGCGGTGACCAGTGCGAACAACCAGAGCGCCGGTATCGGCAAGCTCGCCCTCACCGCGGTTCAGGGCTTCTTTTACCAGATCATCAACACTCAGATCGGTGTACACGGCGTTATTGGCTTGCGTCATGAGGTTCCCCGTCGGCCAGTGGCCGAGTGTGCTCCAAACGTTTTGTAGTAGAAAGTCGTGCACTACTACCGCGAAAAAAGTGGGCCGGATTATGCCAGAAAAGCCCAAAAAGAGTAGGGTCCTCCCGTCGTAACGGCGATATTCCGTCGTTACGCAGTGAATTTACCTGCGCTGAACCGTTTTAGTGCCGGGTATCTGACGGCGTGTCGACGCCTGCGCCAGCGAACAATTGAGCAACATCCGTGGCATCGAACAGGTAGCGCTCGTTACAGAACTGGCAATCAACCTCGATGTTGCCACCGTGTTCGACCACCAATTGCTGCGCATCTTCCAGACCGAGACTGACCAACGCATTGCCTGAGCGTTCCCGCGAGCAGCTGCAACGGAAGCGCAGTTTCTGCACATCGAACAGACGAACCTGCTCTTCGTGGTAGAGGCGATGCAGTACGGTTTCGTTGTCCAGGCTGAGCAATTCATCGGCGGTCAGGGTGGTGGCCAGTGCGGTGATGTGCTGCCAGCTGGCGGCGCGATCTTCTTCGTCTTTCAGACGATCGGCCGGCAGTTGCTGCAGCAGCAGGCCACGAGCGCGACGACCGTCGGCAAACAGCTTGAAGCGGGTGCCGACCTGTTGCGACATGACGAAATAGTTGGTGAAGCAATCGGACAGGGTTTCGCCGTCGAGATCGACGATGCCCTGATAGCGCTGGCCGACAGTCGGGTCGACGGTCAACGCCAGAACGCCATTGGGCATCAGATCGGCGAGGGTAGCGTCCGCGGCAATCTGGTCAGCGTGATAACGCGCCAGACCACGGATGTCGCGGTCGCTGGAGCACTCGATCATCAGCATCGGGATCGGCCCTTCGGAACGCGCCTGCAGAATCAGCAGTCCATCGAACTTGAGGGTGCCCACCAGCAACGAGGCGGCCGCCATCAGTTCGCCCAACAATTGCGCGACCGGCTCCGGGTACGGGTGCTTGGCAAGGACTTCGGCATAGCTGCGCTCAAGCGCAACCAGTTCGCCGCGCGTATCGCTGTCATCGAAGATGAAACGTTGGGTGAAATCGGTATCCGGTAGGTCGGTCATAATTTTGGGTATCTGAATGTGGTGACAAAATGGTTACAAGACGTGAAAATTTGCACTTCTTGGCACTCTTTTTAGTGCCGACTGCTCTGCCATGGGAGGCATTTTATGAACAATCCGGGTTTGTTCCAATCAAGGTGGAACCTCGGCCGGCTGGTTCTGTGCAACATAGTGCCATTAGCGCTACTGGCTTTCTGGTTATGGCCTACGGGCAACTCGCTGTGTGTGATTTTCGACGAGTGGCTGTTTCGCTCACTCAACGCGCCGCTGGCCAGCAACCCGATATGGCTCCATATCTGGGCAATTGCAAGTATGCGTCCATTCGACGTCGTCGTTGGCTTGATCCTGCTGACGCTGCTGATCAAGGGCGACTGGGTGTTCAAGGCCATTGACGTGCGCCGGGCTTTTTTCGGTTTTCTTTCGATCCTGCTGTTGATGGTGGTGATTCGTGCGCTGTTTTCCAAGTTCGCCGACCATATGAATTGGCAGCACAGCAGCCCGTCGATGGTGCTTGAGGGTGCCGTGCACATCAGCGATTACTTCCCGGTTCTGGAAAAAACCTGGGAAGTGAAGGATCGCTCGAGCCAGAGCTTTCCCGGTGACCACGCTTCAGTGTTGTTGATCTGGGCGCTGTTCATGGGCGTGTTCAGCCGTACGGCCGGCCAGTTTGTGACGATCTGGGGCCTGGCGCTGTTGTTCATGCTGCCGCGACTGGTGGCCGGTGCGCATTGGGGTCAGGACGATTACATCGGTGGCGTATTGCTGGCGGTATGGGCGTTGGGGTGGGGTTACTACACGCCGTTTGCGTATCACGCTTCAAACTTCTGGCTGAAGGTGACGGCGCCGATCTTTGCGTTGCTGGGCAAGTTGCCACTGGTTTCGCGGATGAGTGTGGTGCGTAGCGCCTGATACCGAGTTGTTCATGGCGAGTGCTGCGCACTCGAATCGCTAGCAGGCTAGCTCCCACAGTGACCGCGTCGAGCTCAGGCAACTCGCTCCCACATTGGAATGCAGTCCCTTGTGGGAGCTAGCCTGCTAGCGATGGGGCCACACTCACCAAGCATTACTCGTCGTTACTGCTGCCGCGAAACTTGAACAAATCCCGCCGCTGTTTTTTGCTCGGTTTGCCGTCGGTGCTCACGCCCAACGCCCCCGCCTTGCGCATCGCCGCAGCCGCTTCACGCTTGGCAATACTCGCCTCGGTTTCTGCATACAGCATCTGCGCCTCCGGTGCGCCGCGTCGTACAATCGACAATGCTTCGACCTTCACTGAACGAACCTCAAACCCGGTACGAATCTCGAACTCATCGCCAATGCGTGGCTCTTTGCCAGGCTTGCAGCGCTCGCCGCGACAATGCACCTTGCCACTCTCGATCGCTGCTTTGGCCAAGGCGCGGGTTTTGTAAAAACGCGCAGCCCACAGCCACTTGTCGAGACGGACCTTGTCGTCCTCTTCGCTTTTTTGTGCCATGGCATTTCCTCATTCTGAAATATTGATGAACTGTACTACCGTTTCAGTCATGTCATGAATGACCGCGTCCCGGATTACAATGTGCGCGTTTCGGCGCCTGCTTCAGGGGCCGGAAATCCGGGCTGTAGAAATCTGTCGCCTTTTAACCCTTATTCTGCGTGAATACCGCGAATCCGGCCTCGTGCGGGCTGAAGCGGTTGTCACGGTTGAGCATTTTTTTGAAGACATTTGACCATTTGACCGTTGTCGGTCTGCGCGAGTGGGTGGCGCTCCCGGATTTGGGAGTTGCGGGCCTGCGAGCAAAAATCGACACCGGCGCCAGCACCTCCAGCCTGCATGCCACCGACATCGAGCCGTTCGAACGCGACGGCGAGAAGTGGGTGCGATTCACTGCGCATCTGGGCACGGTGGTGCAATTGCGCCACCGTCGCTGCGAAGCACCCCTGGTAACACGCAAAACCATCAAAAGCTCCAACGGCCATGCGCAGGTGCGCTACGTCATCAGCACCACACTGGCTCTCGGTGATCGGGTCTGGCCGGTCGAGTTCACGCTCGCCTGCCGCAAGTCCATGCGCTATCGCCTGTTGCTCGGTTCCAAAGCCCTGATCGACGGCCAGTTGGTGGTCAATCCGGGCATCAAGTACGTACAAGACAAGCCGGTGTTCCCGGTATCTACCTCCTCCACAGGTGTTGCATGAAGATCGCTGTGCTGTCGCGAAACCCGCGTCTGTATTCCACCCGCCGTCTGGTCGAAGCCGGAACCGAGCGCGGGCATGAAATGGTAGTGATCGACACCCTGCGCGCCTACATGAACATCGCCAGCCACAAGCCGCAGATCCACTATCGCGGCAAACCGCTGGAAGGCTTCGATGCGGTGATCCCGCGGATCGGTGCGTCGGTGACGTTTTATGGTTGCGCGGTGTTGCGCCAGTTCGAAATGATGGGGGTGTTCCCGCTCAACGAATCGGTGGCCATCGCCCGTTCGCGCGACAAATTGCGTTCGCTGCAACTGCTGTCACGTCGCGGTATCGGCTTGCCGGTCACCGGATTTGCTCACTCGCCGGACGATATTCCTGACCTGATCGACATGGTCAACGGCGCACCGCTGGTGATCAAAGTGCTGGAAGGCACCCAGGGTATCGGCGTGGTGCTGTGCGAAACCGCGACCGCTGCTGAATCGGTGATCGAGGCGTTCATGGGCCTGAAGCAGAACATCATGGTCCAGGAATACATCAAGGAAGCCGGCGGTGCGGATATTCGTTGCTTCGTGGTCGGCGACAAGGTCATCGCGGCGATGAAGCGTCAGGCCAAACCGGGTGAGTTTCGCTCTAACCTGCATCGCGGCGGCAGCGCCAGCCTGATCAAGATCACCCCGGAAGAACGCATGACCGCGTTGCGCGCAGCGAAGGTCATGGGCCTGGCCGTGGCGGGTGTGGATATCCTGCGCTCCAATCACGGGCCGCTGGTGATGGAAGTGAACTCGTCGCCGGGGCTGGAAGGGATCGAGACCACCACCGGGAAGAATGTGGCGGGGATCATCATTGAGCATCTTGAGAAGAATGGCGGGCCGAATATGACCCGGACCAAAGGCAAGGGCTAGAGCCAAGAGCAACAGCCCCTCACCCTAACCCTCTCCCAGAGGGAGAGGGGACTGATTGGGGGATGCTTAAGAGATACGCCGACCTGATCCTGCTGTGCCGAATCCATAATCGACTCGGAATTTCGGGTCGATGTATGCCGCCAGACACCTCGGTCGGCCCCCTCTCCCTCCGGGAGAGGGCTGGGGTGAGGGGCTTTTGTCTACACAGCATCCCGCGGCAACATCAACCCCAACGGCAACCTCACCCGCGCTTCCAGCCCACCACCGGACCGGTTGCGCAGTTCAACATTGCCGCCATGCATCGAAGCGATCCGCTTCACAATCGCCAACCCCAACCCGGTGCCCTTCCCGCCCCTGGCACGATCGCCTCGGGTAAACGGGTTGAAAATCGCCTCCAGCTCCGAAGGATCGATCCCCGCGCCACGGTCCATCACACTCAGCACCACATACGGCGCACTGACGTCACCGGACACATAAGCCGCGACTTCAACGTGACCGCCGGCATGGTTCAAGGCGTTGCCGATCAGGTTGTTCAGCAAGCGCTTCATCGATACCCGACGCAGCGGAAACGGCTGGATCGGCTCCAGACGCAAACGCACTTTCTCTTCATTCTGGTTGTACGGTGCCGCGACCTCGCGCACCAGATCCGTCAGATCCACCTCTTCCACCGACTCGTCACGACCGTCGCGGATGAACGCGAGGAACTGGTCAAGAATCGCGTCCATGTCTTCGATGTCGCGCACCATGTCGTCGGTCAGGTCGTTGCGGTCGCCCATCAACTCCAGCGACAGCCGCAACCGCGTCAACGGTGTGCGCAAGTCATGGGATACGCCGGCCAGCATCAACTCGCGCTCGCGCCCGGCCTGCTCGACGTCTTCGGCCATCTGGTTGAAGGCGCGATACACCTCGGTCATCTCGCTCGGCGTATCGCTGATCGGCAGCCGTACGCTGCGGCCCTGACCGAGCTGCCGGGCGGCGTACACCAAGCGTTTCAAGGGCTGGTTGAGCTGGCTGACGAAAATCCATGCCGACGCCGTCGACAACAAACCAATCGCAAGGAACCAGCCAAGCACGTTCCAGATTTTCTGGCCGCGCAGCGGGTGCGGATACAACGGCACCTTCAACCAGCCGTCACCGAGGCTCGGTGCACGCACCCACAGCGCTGGCGGTGAATGCATGCGCAGGCGCACTTCGGTGTCGGCACCCAGTTCGGCCTGCATCTGTCGCTGGTAGATTTCGCTGTAGGGCCAGTGCTGTTCACCTTCCGGCACACCGGCGCCCACGACCCGAATCAGGGTGGCGGCATCAGCGATCTTCGCGCGGTTTTCTTCATCGGCAGCCCAATAGGCTCGCAGCGTCAGGGCGACGCCGTGGCTGTATTGGCGGTCCACCAGCACGTCTTCGTTCATCAACAGATAAACCAGGGTCAGCGCCTTGGAAAACAGCACGACGATGAGCACCAGCCAAAGGGTGCGGGAGAAAAAACTTTGGGGGAACCAGACAGGGGTTTTCATCTATAACCGCTACACACTTGCAGGAGCGAGCAATGCTCGCATATTGCGGATTGCGAGTCTGCGGGCATGACCGTTCGACCAAAACCTGCAGACCCGCTCCTACAAATCGCCGATCACTTGGTGGCGGCGCCATCCGGTACAAACACGTAGCCCACACCCCAGACGGTCTGGATGTAGCGCGGCTTCGATGGATCCGGCTCGATCATGCGGCGCAGACGGGAAATCTGCACATCGATGGAACGCTCAAGGGCATCCCACTCGCGGCCTCGGGCCAGGTTCATCAGTTTGTCGCGGGTCAGCGGCTGACGCGCGTTCATCACCAGTGCCTTGAGTACCGCAAACTCACCGGTGGTGAGCATGTGCACTTCGTCGCCGCGTTTCAGTTCACGGGTGGCCAGCGACAACACGTAATCACCGAAGGTGACGTTTTCGTCCTCACTGCCCGGTGCGCCCGGTACCGGTGCGGCCTGGCGACGCAGGACGGCTTTGACCCGGGCCATCAGCTCGTCCGGGTTGAACGGCTTGGCCAGATAGTCATCGGCGCCCAGTTCCAGACCCTTGATACGGCTCAGCTCGTCGCCTTTGGCGGTGAGCATGATGATCGGAATCTGGTTGTTGGCGCCACGCAGGCGACGGCAAGCGGTCAGACCGTCTTCGCCGGGCAGCATCAGGTCGAGAACGACCAGATTGAAAACTTCACGCGACAGCAGACGATCCATCTGCTCGGTGTTCGGTACGGTACGGGCACGGTAGCCCTTGCTGACGAAAAAACGTTCCAGCAGGCTGCTAAGGCCTGGATCGTCGTCAACGATGAGAATTTTTTCGCCTTCAGCAGTTTGTGCAGTGCTGCTCATTGGATGCTCCTTTTAGCTCGGCGCGCATTATGGCGTAGCTGCCGTTATACGCACCGTGTGCATTGTTAGCAGATTTTTCCTTCACTGCCAGAAAACCGGGGTTTATGCCTACAGACTGCGACGCCCCCGAATGACAGAACGCTGGTTATAATGCGCGGCGTTTTGTGCCAGGCAACGTCTGAATCGTTACCGCAGGTGGCAGGCTTTTTTTCCTGTCGTGCGCAGTAATTGTTCGATTTCACGGGTCAATGGGCTGCCTTTTGACCCAGGCAGCGGCAATTTTCTAGCCGCTCAACCAGACTCCGGGCCTTTATTTGCGCGCCTGAGAGCCTGCTTTCACAATATGTCAGGTGGTTTTATGGACAGCATCAACAGCCGCATTGCCGAGGAACTCGGTGTACGCCCACAACAGGTCGAAGCGGCCGTCGCGCTACTCGATGAAGGGTCTACCGTTCCCTTCATCGCCCGTTACCGGAAAGAAGTCACCGGCAGCCTCGATGACACCCAGTTGCGTCATCTGGAAGAGCGTTTGCGCTACCTGCGAGAACTCGACGAACGGCGCATCAGCATCCTCGCCAGCATCGAAGAGCAAGGCAAACTCACCCCTGCCCTCGAACGCGACATCAAACTCGCCGACACCAAGACCCGCCTCGAAGACTTGTACCTGCCGTACAAGCAGAAGCGCCGCACCAAGGGCCAGATCGCCCTGGAAGCCGGCGTCGGCGACTTGGCCGACGGCCTGTTCAACGACCCGAACCTGGCCCCGGAAACCGAAGCCGCGCGCTTCGTTGACGCCGAAAAAGGCGTGGCCGACGTGAAGGCTGCGCTCGAAGGCGCGAAATACATTCTCATGGAACGTTTCGCCGAAGACGCCAGCCTGCTGGAAAAACTGCGTAACTACCTGAAACAGGAAGCGACCCTCAGTGCCCGCGTCATCGCTGGCAAGGAAGAGGAAGGTGCCAAGTTCCGCGATTACTTCGAACACGACGAACCGCTGAAAAGCATGCCATCGCACCGCGCACTGGCAATTTTCCGTGGCCGCAACGAAGGCATCCTCAGCTCCGCGCTGAAAGTCGGCGACGAACTGCCGGGCACCATGCACCCGTGCGAGGGCATGATCGGCCAGCAATTCAACATCCAGAACCAGAATCGCCCGGCCGACAAATGGCTCGGCGAAGTGGTGCGCTGGACGTGGAAGGTCAAGCTCTACACACACCTGGAAACCGACCTGCTCGGCGAACTGCGCGACGGCGCCGAGACCGAAGCGATCAACGTGTTCGCGCACAACCTGCACGACTTGTTGCTGGCCGCGCCGGCCGGCCCCCGCGCAACCCTGGGTCTCGACCCGGGCCTGCGTACCGGTTGCAAGGTTGCCGTGGTCGACTCGACCGGCAAACTGCTCGATCACGCCACGGTTTACCCACACGTGCCGCACAACAAGTGGGATCAGACCATCGCCATTCTGGCCGCCCTGTGCGCCAAGCACTCGGTCGACCTGATTGCCATCGGCAACGGCACCGCCAGCCGCGAGACCGACAAACTGGCGATCGAGCTGATCAAAAAATACCCAGCGATGAAGATGACCAAGGTCATGGTTTCCGAAGCGGGTGCATCGGTGTACTCGGCGTCGGAACTGGCGGCCAAGGAGTTCCCGGATCTGGACGTGTCGATCCGTGGCGCCGTGTCCATCGCCCGTCGCCTGCAGGATCCACTGGCTGAACTGGTGAAAATCGATCCGAAATCCATCGGTGTCGGCCAGTATCAGCACGACGTCTCGCAGTTGAAACTGGCGCGTGGTCTGGACGCTGTGGTCGAGGACTGCGTGAACGCCGTCGGCGTTGACGTGAACACTGCTTCGGTGGCGCTGCTGGCACGCATCTCCGGCCTCAACGCAACGCTGGCGCAGAACATCGTCGCTCACCGCGACGAACACGGCGCATTCAAAACCCGTGCAGCACTGAAGAAAGTCGCGCGTCTGGGCGAAAAAACCTTCGAACAGGCTGCCGGCTTCTTGCGCGTGATGAACGGCGACAACCCGCTGGATTCCTCGGCAGTTCACCCGGAAGCCTATCCGCTGGTGCAACGCATTGCCGCTGAAACCGACCGTGATATCCGCTCGCTGATCGGTGATGCAAGCTTCCTCAAGCGTCTGGACCCGAAGAAATTCACCGACGAAACCTTCGGTCTGCCAACCGTGACCGACATCATCCAGGAACTGGAAAAACCGGGCCGCGACCCGCGTCCGGAGTTCAAGACTGCCGAGTTCCAGGAAGGCGTCGAAGACCTCAAGGATCTGCAACTGGGGATGATTCTCGAGGGCGTGGTGACCAACGTGACCGCATTCGGTGCCTTCGTCGACATCGGCGTGCATCAGGACGGTCTGGTGCATATCTCGGCACTGTCGGAGAAGTTCATCAAGGATCCACGCGAAGCGGTGAAGGCCGGTGATGTGGTGAAAGTGAAGGTCATGGAAGTCGACATCCCGCGCAAACGCGTCGGCCTGTCGATGCGTATGGGCGACACTCCGGGCGAGAAGATCGACGGTGCCCGTGGCTCGCGTCCGGGCTCGGCGCAACGCCAGCCGTCGAACAACGCGCCACGCAAGGAAACAGCAACCGCCGCACCAGTGAATAATGCGATGGCCTCGCTGTTCGCCAACGCCAAGCAGTTGAAGAAACGCTGATGGAAATTCCGGCCGGGCTCGTCGAGAGCGCGTTTTTCAAGCTGTTGGGCTGCCGCCTGCACAGCCTGGAAACCGGGGTGGCGCAAGTCGCCCTGGTGCTGGAACCCGAATTGCGCAATCGCGGCGGCAAATTGCACGGTGGCGCGCTGTTCAGTCTGGTCGACATCGCCATGGGGCTGGCTTGTTCCAGCACCCACGGCTTCGATCAGCAGAGCGCGACCATCGAGTGCAAGATCAACTATATCCGCGCCGTTTCCGATGGCGAGGTGCTGTGCACGGCGCGGGTCATCCACCCGGGCCGCCGCACTTTAGTGGTCGAAGCCGACGTGATGCAGGGCGACAAACTGGTCGCAAAAGCACAAGGCACGTTCGCTGTCCTGTAGCTAGACGCCATCAATTTGAGTTAATTTCGGCGCAACGAATCCTGTGGGAGCGAGCCTGCTCGCGAAGAGGGTGTATCAGCAATGCAGATGTCGGCTGACACACCGCCTTCGCGAGCAGGCTCGCTCCCACAGGGATTGTGCAGTTCCTGACTGACCGGCAAATGGCCTGCCGCTACAAAACCAGGCGAAAACGCCAGTTTCAACTTCACCCTTGTAGACCGTCCTGCCCACCCCCATATTGGGGCGACTGACGCGTGAAGGAATCCAAATTGAGCGAACTTCTCAACCGCCGCCTGGCTCTGCTCGGCGAGCGCGCTAACCTCTCTCTGCTCGAGCAGTGCCTGCACGGTATCGAACGTGAATGCCTGCGCGTGACCAGCGAAGGTCGCCTGGCGCAAACGCCGCACCCCGAAGCCTTGGGTTCCGCGCTGACCAACGAACAGATCACCACCGACTACTCCGAGTCGCTGCTGGAATTCATCACGCCCGCCCTGCCGGATCCGGCTGATACGCTGGCGAGCCTGGACAAGATTCACCGTTTTGCCTACAGCAAACTCGGCAACGAGTACCTGTGGAGTCCATCGATGCCGTGCCCGTTGCCGGCCGAGGAAGACATCCCGATCGCCTATTACGGCACCTCTAACATCGGTCAGCTCAAGTACGTCTACCGCAAAGGCCTGGCCCTGCGGTACGGCAAGACCATGCAGTGCATTGCCGGGATTCACTACAACTTCTCCCTGCCGGAAAAGCTCTGGCCACTGCTGCGCGAAACCGAAGGTTTTGTCGGCACTGACCGCGACTTCCAGTCGTTTTCCTACATTGCGCTGATCCGTAATTTCCGTCGCTACAGCTGGCTGCTGATGTACCTGTTCGGGGCGTCGCCAGCGCTGGACGCCGGTTTCCTCCGTGGTCGTTCGCATCAACTCGAACAACTTGATCCGGACACCCTGTATCTGCCGTACGCGACCAGCCTGCGCATGAGCGACCTCGGTTACCAGAGCAACGCCCAGGCCGGCCTGACGCCGTGCTACAACGATCTGGCGAGCTACACCGACAGCCTGCGCAAAGCCGTGGCCACGCCGTACGCACCGTACGTTGAAGTCGGCACGCACCAGGATGGTGAGTGGGTGCAGCTCAACACCAACATCCTGCAGATCGAAAACGAGTACTACTCCAACATCCGCCCGAAACGCGTGACCTACACCGGCGAGCGGCCGATTCAGGCGCTGGTGGCGCGTGGCATTCAGTACGTTGAAGTGCGATGCCTGGACATCAACCCGTTCCTGCCGATGGGCATCGACCTCACCGAGTCGCGCTTCCTCGACGCGTTCCTGCTGTTCTGCGCGCTGAACGATAGCCCGCTGCTGACCAATACCTCGTGCGGCAACGCCACGTCGAACTTCCTCAGCGTGGTCAAGGAAGGTCGCCGCCCGGGCCTAGAGTTGCAGCGTGACGGTGAGTCTGTCGAGATGAAGACCTGGGCTGCCGAACTGCTGGAACAAATCGCCCCGCTGGCGGCGTTGCTGGATCAGAGCCATGGCGGCGATGCGCACAGCAAGGCGCTGGATGCGCAACTGGCCAAGGTCAGTGACCCGTCACTGACGCCATCCGCGCAGGTGTTGGCGGCGATGGCTGAGCACAAGGAAAGCTTTGCGCAGTTCTCGTTGCGTCAGAGCCAGGCGCATGCCGAGTTTTTCCGTAGCGAGCCTTTGGCGGCGGATGAGCAGGCGAAGTTTGAGGAGTTGGCGCGTACTTCTCTGGCTGCGCAGGCTGAGCTGGAGCAGAACGAGGTGGGGGATTTTGATGTGTTTGTCGGGTCCTATCAGGCGAGCATTCTGGCAATCAGTAATTAAAAGTTGTCGGTAAAAAGATCGCAGCCTGCGGCAGCTCCTACATGGGAATGAGATTTCCTGTAGGAGCTGCCGAAGGCTGCGATCTTTTGCTTTGCTTAGATTGATCGTTCCCACGCTCCGCGTGGTAACGCCTCAAGGGACGCTCCGCGTCCAGGTGACGCGGAGCGTAGGACCGATCTGCTCTCCTCCTTAGATTTTTCCGCTCATAAGCTCATTCTAAAAAGTTATTTATTTACCGATTCTTAGATCATTTAGTCTCCTTTCACGCCGACGCTCGGTCGCCTGATATGGAGCTCTTCAATGAAACTGAATTTTCCGCTTCGCCTGCTCGCCGCAGCCTCCCTGGCCGCCGCGAGTTTTCTGGCTCAGGCCGCCGACCTCACCGTCGCCTACCAAACCACCGTTGACCCAGCGAAAGTCGCCCAGGCCGACGGCGCTTACGAAAAAGCCACCAAAGCCGATATCGCCTGGCGCAAGTTCGACAACGGCGCCGACATCATCGCCGCCATCGCTTCCGGTGATGTGCAGATCGGCTACCTCGGTTCGAGTCCGCTGACCGCTGCGATCACCCGCAAAGTCCCGGTCGAAACCTTCCTCATCGCCACCCAGATCGGCGCCGCCGAAGCACTGGTCGCCCGCGACGGTTCCGGCATCAAGACCCCGCAGGATCTGATCGGCAAGAAAATCGCCGTGCCGTTCGTGTCGACCGGGCACTACAGCCTGCTCGCCGCGCTGAAGCACTGGAACATCGACCCGTCGAAAGTCACCGTGCTCAACCTCGCCCCGCCAGCGATCATCGCGGCGTGGAAACGCGGTGACATCGACGCCACTTACGTGTGGGATCCGGCGCTGGGCGTGGCCAAGGAAAACGGCAAAGTGCTGATCACTTCCGGCGAACTGGCCAAGTTTGGCGCGCCGACCTTCGATGCGTGGATCGTGCGCAAAGACTTCGCCGAGAAGCACCCGGAAATCGTCACCGCGTTCGCCAAGGTCACCCTCGACGCCTACGCCGATTACCGCAAAGACCCGAAAGCCTGGCTCGCCGATCAATCCAACGTCGACAAACTGGTGAAACTCTCCGGCGCCAAGGCCAGCGACATTCCGCTGCTGCTGCAAGGCAACGTCTACCCGCTGGCGGCTGATCAGGTAGTCACCCTCGGCGCGCCGACCACCAAAGCCATTACCGACACCGCTGCGTTCCTCAAGGAGCAAGGCAAGGTCGAAGCCGTTCTGCCGGACTACGCGCCGTACGTCAGCGCCAAATTCATCACCAACTGATCGGGAGTTAACCGCGATGGCCTTGCTACAGCTGGAGCGCATCAGCGCACAGTACCCGGGCAGCCCGACACCGGTGCTGGCGGATATTTCTCTGACCCTGGGGCCTCAGCAACTGCTGGTCGCCCTCGGCCCGTCCGGCAGTGGCAAGACTTCGTTGTTGAACCTGATTGCCGGTTTCGTCGAACCGAGCGCCGGGCGCATCACTCTCGACGGCGTGCCGGTCAAAGGCCCGAGCGCCGAACGTGGCGTGGTGTTCCAGGATGACGCGTTGCTGCCTTGGCAGGACGTGTTGGCCAACGTCGCGTTCGGCCTGGAACTGGCCGGGGTCGCCAAAGACAAACGCGAAAAAATCGCCCGTGAAATGCTGGCGTTGGTTGATCTTTCCGGTTTCGAAAGCCGCCGCATCTGGCAAATCTCCGGTGGCCAGAAACAACGCGTCGGCCTCGCCCGCGCCCTCGCCGCTGACCCGCGTGTGTTGCTGATGGACGAGCCTTTCGGTGCCCTCGACGCGTTCACCCGCGAGCAGATGCAGGAGCTGTTGCTGCAAGTCTGGCAGCGCACGGCCAAGCCGGTTTTCCTGATTACCCACGACATTGAAGAAGCGGTGTTCCTTGCCACTGACTTGATTCTGCTTGCACCGAATCCGGGGCAAATCGTTGAACGTCTGCATCTGGATTTCGGTCAGCGTTACGCCGCTGGCGAGTCCGCCCGCGCGATCAAATCCGATCCGCGCTTTATCGAAACCCGCGAACACGTGCTGAGCAAAGTGTTCTCGCAACGCAGCGCCGGGCAACGGCAGGAGCGCGCATGAGCAGTTACGACGTTTCCTCGGCAGCAGTAAAACCGGTCAGCGCTTCGGTGGCGATTCCTGTGCGCCGCAGCCTCAGCACGCGCTGGATCAGCCTGCTGACGCTGTTCGCTTTGTTGGCCATCTGGTGGGCGGTGACTGCCACTGGTTTGATCGAACCACTGTTCTTGCCGCCACCGTCCGCCGTACTGCAAAAAGGTTGGCTGCTGGCGACCACGGGATACATGGATTCGACGTTGTGGCAGCACCTGGGCGCGAGCCTGAGCCGCATCGGTCTGGGTCTTGGTTTTGCGATTTTGACCGCTGTGCCGGTGGGCATTGCGATCGGCGCCAACCGCATCGCCCGTGGTGTGCTCGATCCGCTGATCGAGTTCTACCGTCCGATTCCGCCATTGGCCTATCTGCCGCTGATCGTGATCTGGTGCGGCATCGGTGAGTTGTCGAAAGTGCTGCTGATTTATCTGGCGATTTTTGCGCCGATTGCCATCGCTACCGCCACTGGCGTGCGCACAGTTGATCCAGCGAAATTGCGCGCAGCGCAGTCGTTGGGAGCGACGCGCGTGCAGCTGATTCGTCATGTGATTTTGCCGAGCGCGTTGCCGGACATTCTTACCGGCGTGCGTATTGGTCTGGGCGTTGGCTGGTCGACACTGGTTGCCGCTGAACTGATCGCCGCCACCAGTGGTTTGGGCTTTATGGTGCAGTCGGCCGCGCAATTCCTGGTCACTGATGTCGTGGTGCTGGGGATTCTGGTCATCGCCCTGATCGCCTTCGCCATGGAAATGGGCCTGCGCGCCCTGCAGCGCAAATTGGTGCCGTGGCACGGCCAGGCCCACTGATTTTTTTCAGCACTGACTACCCCGACACATCGGGGCCCGAGAATTGAAGAGAAAGACCATGAGCAGCCTCAACATCACCCCGTTAAGCTCAGCCCTCGGCGCACAAATCAGCGGCGTCGACATCAGCCAGCCATTGGGCCTGGAACACCGCGACGCGATTGAGCAGGCGCTGCTCAAATATCAGGTTTTATTCTTCCGCAATCAGCCAATCGAGCCGCCGCAACAGGCGCGCTTCGCCGCCTATTTCGGCGACCTGCACATCCACCCGATCTACCCGAACGTACCGGAACAACCGGAAGTGCTGATCCTCGACACCGCCGTCACCGACGTGCGTGACAACGCGATCTGGCACACCGACGTGACCTTCCTGCCGACACCTGCGATGGGCGCGGTGC
The DNA here is from genome assembly GCF_044541255.1 of Pseudomonas sp. NPDC085632. Lineage (NCBI taxonomy): Bacteria > Pseudomonadati > Pseudomonadota > Gammaproteobacteria > Pseudomonadales > Pseudomonadaceae > Pseudomonas > Pseudomonas sp. NPDC085632. Next base: position 193,960 of record NZ_JBITSX010000002.1, read on the forward strand.
TCAGCGCCAAGTTGCTGCCGGAGTTTGGTGGCGACACATTGTGGGCCAGCGGCATTGCCGCGTATGAAGCGCTGTCGGCGCCGCTGAAAAGTTTGCTCGAAGGGCTGACCGCGACTCACGATTTCACACGCTCGTTTCCGCTGGAGCGCTATGGCAACACGCCTGAAGCATTGGCGCAGTGGGAGGAGGCGCGACGCAAGAATCCACCGCTGTCGCATCCGGTGATTCGTACGCATCCGGTCAGTGGACGGCGGTCGTTGTTCGTCAATGAAGGCTTCACGTCGAAGCTCAATGAGCTATCGGAAACCGAGAGCGAGGCGATTCTGAAGTTTCTCTTCGCCCATGCGACGCGGCCGGAATTCACCATTCGCTGGCGCTGGCAGCAGGACGATATTGCGTTCTGGGATAACCGCGTGACGCAGCATTACGCGGTGGATGATTACCGCCCGGCGCGGCGGGTGATGCAGCGGGCGACGGTGTTGGGGGATGTGCCGTTTTTTCGTTGAGCCTTGAACAGCAAAAGCCCCTCACCCTAACCCTCCCGAAACGTCGGACCGCCCCGAGGGAGAGGGGACTGACCGAGGTGTTTGTACGAGCTACATCGACCTGAAATATCGGGTTGAATTCAAGTATTGAAAAGCATGAAGATCGGCTCCCTTTCCCCCTCGCCCCCCTGGGGGAGAGGGCTGGGGTGAGGGGGTTGGATCTTGCTGACCCAACCCAATCTTCATCACTCCGCCGTCGAAGGTTTTTCCCAAAGATTGATCCCACCCTCTTGGGCAAACCGGTCAATCTCCGCCAACTCTTCAGCACTAAAACTCAAATTCTTCAACGCCCCGACGTTCTCGATAATCTGCTCCGGCCGGCTCGCACCAATCAGCGCAGAAGTCACCCGAGGATCGCGCAGCGTCCACGCCAGCGCCAGTTGCGCCAGGCTCTGACCGCGACGCTTGGCGATTTCATTCAGCGCCCGCACGTGAGCAATGTTGGCCTCGGACAAGTGCGAAGCCTGCAGCGAACCACCGCCCGGACGATTGACCCGCGCATCCGCCGGCACGCCGTTGAGGTATTTGTCGGTGAGCAACCCTTGCGCCAGCGGCGTAAAGGCAATCACGCCTGTACCCAGTTCATCGGTGGTATCCAGCAGATCTTTTTCCACCCAGCGATTAAGCAGGTTGTAGGCCGGCTGATGAATCAGCAGCGGCACTTTCCACTCTTTCAACAGCGCCGCGATCTCGCGGGTTTTCACACCCGAGTACGACGAGATACCGATGTACAACGCCTTACCCTGCTGCACGGCAGTGGCGAGGGCGCTGGCAGTTTCTTCCAGTGGGGTGTCCGGGTCGAAGCGGTGCGAATAGAAAATATCTACATAGTCGAGCCCGAGGCGTTGCAGGCTCTGGTCGAGGCTGGCCAGCACGTATTTGCGCGAGCCGCCGCCCTGACCGTAAGGGCCGGGCCACATGTCCCAGCCGGCCTTGCTGGAGATGATCAGTTCGTCACGGTACTGCTTGAAGTCTTCACGCAGCAGGCGGCCGAAATTGATCTCGGCGCTGCCGTACGGCGGGCCATAGTTGTTGGCCAGGTCGAAGTGATTGATGCCCAGATCGAACGCGGTGCGCAGCAAGGCGCGCTGGGTGTCGATCGGCGTGCTGTCGCCAAAGTTGTGCCACAGGCCCAGCGACAGCGCCGGCAGCACCAATCCGCTGCGGCCGACGCGGCGGTAAGGGATGGAGTCGTAGCGGTTTTCGGCAGCGGTGTAAGTCATCGAATCCTCTCTTGTCTGTCTTGAAATGGGTGTCGACTGCTTCGCGAGCAAGCTCGCTCCCACCTTTGGAATGCATTTCCCTGTGGGATCGAGCTTGCTCGCGAAGGGTGTTACACAAATCGATTGCCGGGCCGGGCCAGGCCAAGGTTCTCGCGCAACGTCCGGCCCTCATACTCCGTTCTGAACAAACCACGCCGTTGCAGTTCCGGGACCACGCCACCGGCGAAGTCTTCGAGCCCACCCGGCAGGTGCGGTACCAGCACGTTGAAGCCGTCCGCCGCGCCTTGTTCAAACCATTCCTGCAAACGATCAGCAATCTGCTCCGGCGTACCGACCAGGCTGTAATGCCCTCGCCCACCTGCAATCTTGCGACCCAGTTCGGCAAGGCTCAGGTTTTCCCGACCCGCCAATTCAGTTAGCAATTTTTGCCGGCTCTGCTGACCGCTTTCCGTCAGCGGCAACTCCGGCAACGGCCCATCCAGCGGGTACTTCGACAAATCGAAGTTGCCCAGCATACGCCCAAGCAAGGCGACGCCAACCTCGGGTTCGACTAATTGCTGAAACGTTTCACATTTTTCCTGCGCCTCGGCTTCGGTGCGACCGACCACGACAAAAACCCCGGGCATTATTTTCAGCGAATCGGCGCTGCGTCCGTACTTCGGTAGACGTCCTTTGAGGTCAGCGTAAAACGCCTGAGCACTGGCCAAGGATGTCTGCGCGGTGAATACCACCTCAGCGGTCTGCGCCGCCAATTCACGCCCCGTCTCGGAAGAGCCGGCCTGCACGATCACCGGTTGCCCCTGCGGCGAGCGTGCAACGTTGAGCGGGCCTTTGACCCGGAAGTGCTCGCCGACGTGATCCAGCACGTGCAGCTTCGCAGGGTCGTAATACGCCCCACTGGCCTTGTCGCGCGCAAACGCATCATCCTCCCAACTGTCCCAAAGCCCGGTGACTACCTGATGAAATTCGCGAGCGCGGCTGTAGCGTTCGGCATGGCCGATATGTTCGTCACGCCCGAAATTAAGCGCCTCGGCAGCGTTGTCCGATGTCACCAGATTCCACCCCGCACGCCCACCCGAAAGATGATCGAGCGAGGCAAATTTGCGCGCCACGTGATACGGCTCGTTGTAACTGGTGGTCGCCGTAGCGATCAGGCCGATGTGCTCGGTCACCGCACTGAGGGCCGAGAGCAAGGTCAGCGGCTCAAAGTGATCCGAGCGCGCCATGCGACTGGCGATGTCCTGGGTCGGCGCGGCAACACTGTCAGCAACAAACAACGCATCGAACTTCGCCGCCTCGGCAATCTGCGCCAGCCATTTGTAATGAGCGAAATCCAGACCCGCATTGGCCGGCACATCCGGATGACGCCACGCCGCAACGTGGTGCCCGGTGGCCATGAGGAACGCACCGAGTTTCAACTGTCTGCTCATCTCAGAAATCCTTGCGCAGTTGCACGCCGAAATAGCGCTCGTCATCCCGTGGCACGGCGCGATAAATGTAATTGCCGCCGCTGGCGAGCAATGGCGAATAGGACTTATCGGTGAGGTTCTTGCCCAGCAGCGCGACGCGCCAGCCATTGCTGTAATCGGCCAGCGCAACACTGGCGTTCCACAGACCGTAGGCGCCCTGTTTGGTGTCGACGTTCTGGCTGATGTCGTACTGCACTTCGCTCTGCCAGCTGTAGTCGGTGCCGAGTTCGAGATCCAGACCGTTATCCAGCGGGATGCTGTAGTCGGCGCGCACGTAGCTTTTCCAGTCCGGGCTGAACGGCAGCGGTTTGCCGTTGACGTTGCACGACGCCGCCGCGCCCGCCGGGCAGGCGAATTCGTCGATGCGTGCGCGGGTGTAGGCCAGTGCGCCGGACAGTTTCAACTGCTGGGTGGCCTGCAAGGCGTAATCGAGTTCGACACCTTCGGTGCTGACACTGCCAGCGTTGATCAAACGCGTCACAACCTGACCGGCGACGGTGTCGAAGAAGTTCGCCTGATAGTTGTCGTAGTCGCTGTGGAATACCGCGAGGTTGGTGGTCAGGCGATTGTTCCAGCTCGTCGCTTTGATCCCCGCTTCCCAGGTGTTGGAGGTCTCCGGTTTAAGCGCCTCGGTGTCGCGCGGCTGCATGTTGAAGAACACGTTGTAGGCAGGGCCTTTGTAGCCGCGCGAATACGTCAGATAAGTGGTGACCGTATCGCTCAAGTCGTACTGCACGCCGAGGCGGCCGGACCAACCGTCTTCGTCCACAGAACCGGAACTGCTGGTCGCCGGTTGAATGCCGCTGACCGTGGTCGCCGAAGTGGAAACGCGGCGGTGATCGTATTCGAGATCATCGTGGGTGTAGCGCAGGCCGGCAATGCCGCGAAAGTCGGAGGTGAAGTTCAGCGTGCTCTCGCCGAACACCGCGTAACTGTCGCTGGTGGTGCTGTAATCGGCGACGCCACGGTCGGTGCGCGTGGTGGTCGTCAGGGTGCGCTGATAGGTTTCCTCGTCTTTGCCGTGCATGTAGAACAGACCGCCGACGTATTCAAGGAATTCGCCTTTCGGTGAGGCCAGACGCAGCTCTTGCGAGTATTGATCGAAGGCCAGATCACCCTTGTCTGCCGTGCCGGGAAACGCTGCGGTCACCGTGCCGAGACGATCGCCGTCCTGATACTGCGTGTTGTCCCAGCCACGCCACGCGGTGATCGACGTCAGCGTGTAATCGCCCAGTTGCCAGTCGAGCTGGCCGGACAAACCTTTGTTGATGTCCTCGACGTGTGAACGGGTGTCGGTGTTGATGTCGCGATTGTGGCTAGTCGCATTGACCGGGCTCAGCGCGTTGGCGAAGGCCGGGGTCAGCGACTTGCTGACCACGCCGTTGGGGCCGTCGTCGTGGGACTGCATGTAGTCGGCGATCAGGGTGAAAGTGACGTCGTCATTTGGCGTGAATTCCAGTTTGCCGCGCACGCCGCGATGGTTGTAGCCGTTGACTTCCTGACCGTTGTGTTGGTTGTCGACGTTGCCATCGTAGGTGCCGAACAGCGTGCTGATAGAGCCCTTCAACGTCTCCGGAATCAGGCTGCCGCCAATGCCGAACCGGGTGCGGCTTTCGTTGCCGCTGTAGTAGGACTGATCGATGTAGCCGTGTGTTTCGGCGGTCGGTGCCTTGCTGGTGATGTTGAGCACGCCGGCCGAGGCGTTTTTGCCAAACAGCGTGCCTTGCGGGCCGCGCAATACTTCGACGCGCTCCAGATCCAGCAAGTCGAGAGTGGATTGGCCGGGGCGCGCATAGACCACGCCATCGATCACCGTCGCCACGGTCGGCTCGACGCCCGGCGAGGTGGAAATCGTGCCGACACCGCGCACGAACAACGAGGTGTCCTTGTTCGAAGCGCCAGTGCGGAAGTTCAGCGACGGCACTTGCTGGACGATGCTCGCCACGCCGTTGCGGTTATCGCGTTCAAGCTGTTCGCCGTCGATCACCGACACCGCCACCGGCACTTTTTGCAGCGACTCTTCGCGACGCGTGGCCGTGACGGTCACGGATTTGAGTGTCGGCTCCTGATCACTGCTCTCGGCAGCGAATGCGTTGGGCAACGGCAGCGCCGCCAACCCCGTGAATAACCAGCCGGCGGCGCGAATCGACTGCGCCAGTGTGTGTGTCGCCCCAGGAATGTTGTGCATGTTTGCCCGCTCGAAATTGGCCCTTAACCGCTGCCGTTCTGCGACGACAGCGCCTGAATCGGTGTCTTGGGCATTCGCTCGAGCGAGTAGCAGACAGCGCGCTTTGTTAGCGCTACCATCGACAGTATTGGCAAGCCACACATAGAGCGTCCAATACTGAAAAATTACTTTTATATTCGATTTGGTTTTTAAGAAGGATCGAGCCTTGAGCGAAGAAAAACCCCGCAAACGTCGTGGCGCCGGACGTGTGACCCTCAATGCCGTGGCACGTGAGGCCGGGGTTTCGGCGATTACCGTGTCGCGATATTTCAATCAGCCCGAGCAGGTTTCGCCCGAGCGCCGCGAGCGGATTGCGGCGGTGGTGGCTGAGTTGGGTTACGTGCCGAATCTGGTGGCCGGTGGCCTGGCCTCGGCGCGGGGGAAAATCGTCGGCATGGTCATCCCGAACATCTCCGGGCCGATCTTCGCCAATACCATTCAGGGTTTCAGCGACACGCTCAGTCGTCATGGTTATCAGCTATTGCTGGCGTCGAGTTACTTCAGCACTGAACAAGAAGAAAACGCCGTGCGTGCGTTTCTCGGCTGGGCGCCGGCGGCGCTGGTGTTGACCAGTCACTTTCACAGTGCGGGCACGGAAAAGATGATTGCCGAAGCGGATATTCCGGTGATTGAAACCTGGGATTACCAGCCGGATCGCGAGCCGATGCAGATCGGTTTTTCGCATTTTGAAGTGGGCGTGACGGCGGCGAAGTATCTGCTGGGAAAAGGCTACCGACGCATTGCCTTCGTGCAGAACAGCGCTGCGGGCGACTTCAGCGCACTGGAGCGCCGCGACGGTTACGCGGCGACCTTACGAAATTCCGGCCTGGAGCCGTGGGTCTTCGCCCCCGATGCTGACCGCACGCCATTCGAGGCCGGCAAACAGGCGATGGACGTCCTGATGAACGCCTCACCGCGCCCCGATGCGATCATCTTCGCCAACGACAACCTCGCCGCCGGCGGCCTGCTGGCCGGGCAACGCGCGGGTATCAAAATCCCCGAAGACTGCGCCGTTATCGGCTTCGGGGATTACCCGTTCGCCGAGATGTTGCTGCCCAGCCTGAGCACGATCAAACCACCGGCACTCGAGATCGGTGTACTCGCCGCAACCCGCGTACTGGAAAGCCTTGGGGTATTGCCGAGCGACGAGGTGCAGCGGCTGAACCTGCTGCAGTGCCAGGTCATCGAACGCGAAAGCACCTGATGAATATGGCGGGGGCTGGATTGGCTATGCTCTAAAGAACACCAAGGTGGCCCCTTCGCGAGCAGGCTCGCTCTCACAGGGATTTCCTGTGTACATGAAATTTATGTCCAGCCGGGATCCATTGTGGGAGCGAGCCTGCTCGCGAAAGCGGTCTTTCAGGCGATACCCATCCATCAGGCAGAACGCCCCATGCACACCGCCATCATTATTTTCTTCGGCCTGATCCTGCTCGCCCTGATGCTGTACATCGGCGAGCGCATCGGCTTCAGCCGCCAGACCATGGGCTACGGCTTCGCCGCGCTGTGGTTGGCGTTGACGGTGATCAATGGCGCGGTGGGCGTGGTGCATGCCGGCCAGTCTGTGGGATCGGAGATAGCCATTGGCAGTGCGGTATTCGGGGTGCCGGTGGCGGCGATGGTGTTGTTCATGGTGCTGAGCGCCGAGTCGTAAACGGCCCGGCGCCCAGCTGCCGATCAACGCACCAGATGCAGGAACTGCATGTGGCGTTCGTACTGATCGAGGATGTCGTTGATGATCTGCTCTTTGGTGTAGCCGACCAGATCGTAGTCCTGACTGCCCTCGCTCAAATGCACTTCGGCGCGGTAATAGCGGCGGTTGTTGAGCTGCTTCGAGCCCATCCCGCCACGCGCGAATGACGGCGTGAAATAGCCGCGCATCTGCACCTGATAGATGAACGGATGCGCATCACCATGGCCGATTTCGAGGCTGACGCTGTCATTCGCCGGATCCGGCTGGGTGACGACGTTCAGGCCTTTCTCGACGAACACCGCCGTCACTTCTTCAATCGCCGGGCGCACCGTGGTGTCCATGAAGCGGTACACCTCGTCGCGCGACGGGAAGTGCACAGCCTGACTCAAGCGCTGTCGCCAGCCGCCCGTGCCGCGCCGCGAACCGGAGACCGGTGCCAGCGAATGCAACTGCGCGATCTGCTTCTGCGACTCCAGATAGAACGCCTTGTGCAGGCCCCACATCATCAGCAGCAGAATCAGCGAGAACGGCAACGAGGTCAGTACCACCGCTGACTTCAGCGCATCGATGCTGCCAGAGAACAGCAACGCACTGGTGATCAGCGCCGTCATCGCGCCCCAGAACACCCGCAGCCATTTCGGCCCGTCTTCGTCCGGATTGCCGCCCTTGGCCGACAGGGTCGAGAGCACCACGGTGCCGGAATCGGCAGAGGTGACGAAGAACACGAAGCTGATAAACACCGTCACGGCGATGACGGTTTTGCTCCATGGGTAGGTTTCCAGCAGCAGGTAAATGCTCATCGACGGGTTGTCGAGGGCCGACATGCCCAGCGCGCTCATGCCGTGGTTGAGTACCTGATCGATGGCGCTGTTGCCGAAGATCGACATCCACGCGAGGGTGAAACCGAGCGGAATCAGCAGCACGCCGAAGACGAATTCGCGGATGGTGCGGCCACGGGAAATCCGTGCGATGAACAGGCCCACGAACGGCGACCATGCAATCCACCAGGCCCAGTAAAACACCGTCCAGCCGCCGAGCCAGTCGCTCGGTTTGTCGTAGGCATAGAGGTCGAAGCTCTTCATCGGCAAGGCGCCGAGGTAGTCGCCGATATTCTGGATCAAGGTGTTGAGCAGGTGCTGGGTAGGCCCGGCGAACAACACAAACAGCAGCAGTGCACAGGCCAGCAGCATGTTGATGTCGGACATCACCCGCACGCCTTTATCCACACCGGAGACCGCAACAATGATCGCCGCGCCCATCATCAGCGTGATCAGGCCGACCTGAATCCACTGGGTGTGTGCGATGCCGAACAGGTAGTCGAGACCGGAGTTGAGGTGCAACACCCCAAAGCCCATGTCGGCGCCCAGACCGAACACCGTGGCGATGATGCCGAAGCCATCCACTGCGTAACCGATGGGGCCGTTGATGCGCTTGCCGATCAGCGGGTACAGCGCCGAGCGCAGGGCCAGCGGCAGGTTGTGGCGGTAAGCGAAATAGGCCAGCGCCATGCCGACGAAGGCGAACACGCCCCAGCCATGCAGGCCCCAATGCAGAAACAGAACCTGCATCGCCTGACGTGCCGCATCCGCCGTGCCGGCCTCGCCTTGCGGCGGTTGCAGCATGTGCGTCAGCGGTTCCGAGACGCAGAAGAAGAACAACGTGATGCTGATCCCGGCGGCGAACAGCATGCCGGCCCAGGACAGGTAACTGAATTCGGGTTCGTCGTGGTCGGCACCGAGTTTTATCTTGCCGTAGCCGGATAAGGCGGTGACCACCACGAAGACCAGATACAGGGTCATCGCGAGCATGTAGTACCAGCCGACCGTGTTGGCCGCCCAGTTTTGCGCCTCCAGCAGCCAGGCGCCGGCCTGTTCAGGCATGGCGATGACCACGAGACCAAACAGCAGAATGACCGTCGCGGCGAAGTAGAACACCGGCGGATTCATGCGCACCAGACCGCTGGCGGGGGTAGACGATGCACTCATGAAACGTGCACCTCGAGGGGTTGAAACATGGCTGAAATGATCGGACTCAGCAAAGGCAAGCCTCCTGTTGTGAGCGGGCAGCGAACCACCGGTTTAACTTGAATGAACGTTCAAGTTAAACATGGATAGGGTGGTAAGGACTAATCGCAGGGCTGGGCGGTAGTTTTCCTACAGTAGCCCAAGGAGGTGTATGACGCGGGTTTGGAGGAATTCGTTCAACAGCAACATGGCCTTATGCCCATACCTGTAGGAGCTGCCGAAGGCTGCGATCTTTTGCTGTAGTTTTTGTAGATCAAAAGATCGCAGCCTTCGGCAGCTCCTACATGGGATCTTACTTTTGCGTGCCGTCATCGTGCTGCAGGTTGGCCTGGGTCAGATTGCATCCGGCCGGCACGCTGCGCGTCAGCCAGACATTGCCGCCAATGGTCGACCCCTTGCCAATGGTAATCCGCCCAAGAATCGTCGCCCCGGCGTAAATCACCACATCGTCTTCCACGATCGGATGACGCGGATGGCCCTTCTGCAACTGCCCGTCCTCATCCGCCGGAAAGCGCTTGGCGCCCAACGTCACCGCCTGATAAATCCGCACGCGCTCGCCAATGATCGCCGTCTCACCAATCACCACACCCGTACCGTGATCGATAAAGAAGCTGCGGCCGATCTGCGCACCCGGATGGATATCGATGCCGGTCGCCGAATGGGCGATTTCCGCGCTGATCCGCGCCAGCAGCGGCAGCCCGGCACGATACAAATGATGAGCGAGACGATGGTGAATCACCGCCAGAATCCCCGGATAGCACAGCAGCACCTCATCAACACTGCGCGCCGCCGGATCACCGTGATAAGCGGCCAGCACATCGGTGTCGAGCAGCGTGCGCAGGCCCGGCAACGCCAAGGCAAAGTCCTGCACGATCTGGATGGCACGAGCCTCGACCTCAGTGTCAGCCTGCGCGCTATGGCGGGCGACGTAGCGCAGCTCCAGGCGGGTCTGCGCCAACAAGGCATTCAGCGCGACATCGAGGGTGTGGCCGACGTAGAAATCCTCACTCTCTTCGCGCAGATCGACCGGCCCCAAACGCATCGGGAACAGCGCGCCACACAACGCTTCAAGAATCTCCGCCATCGCTGCCCGCGACGGTAACTCGCGCCCCCCCTGCTCGCCGGAGGCCCGGCCGTTCTGTGCCCGCCACTGATCCCGCGCGCTGCGCAGTTGACTGACGATGGTCTGCAATTGCCAATGGCTGGAACGCTCGCTCACGGTAAAGACTCCTCACGGGCGGCCGGACTGTCTGGCCGCGTCAACGGCGCCTACTTTACGGCATGCTTACGAGGGCGAATTAAGAACCGATAGTGCTGGCCTCAGTTCATTTGGCTATAAGCGATCCACGGTTGCCCCAGCAAAAGCGCGTGCCTATAGTCCTTTCATCTTCCTCCGCCAGTACGGACTCATGATCAAACAACAGCTGGACCGCTTTAACCGTCTCGACCTGCTCGGCCACCCGACGCCACTGGAAAAACTCGAACGCTTGTCCACCTGGCTCGGTCGCGAGGTGTACATCAAACGCGATGACCTGACGCCGCTGGCCATGGGCGGCAACAAACTGCGCAAACTCGAATACCTCGCTGCCGATGCCTTGGCGCAAGGCGCCGACACGCTGATCACCGCCGGCGCCTTGCAATCGAACCACGTCCGCCAGACCGCCGCACTGGCCGCCAAATTGGGCTTGGGTTGCGTGGCGCTGCTGGAAAATCCGCTGGGCACTGACGACAGCAATTACACAGGCAACGGCAACCGTTTGCTGCTGGATCTGTTCGACACCAAGGTCGAACTCGTCGCCAACCTCGACAACGCTGACGAACAACTGGCGGCCCTCGCCGTGCGTTTGCGCAGCAATGGCAAGAAGCCGTATCTGGTGCCGATCGGAGGCTCGAATGCGCTCGGTGCGTTGGGTTACGTGCGCGCAGGGCTGGAACTGGCTGAGCAGATCAAGGACACCGGGCCGAATTTCGCCGCAGTGGTGTTGGCCTCGGGCAGCGCCGGGACGCACAGTGGCCTGGCATTGGCGTTGAGCGAAGTGTTGCCGCAATTGCCGGTGATTGGCGTGACGGTTTCGCGCAGTGAAGAAGACCAGCGGCCGAAGGTTCAGGGCCTCGCCGAACGTACGGCGGAGCTGCTCGGCGTCGAGCTGCCAGCGAGTTTCAAGGTTGAGTTGTGGGACGAATATTTCGGCCCGCGTTATGGCGAGCCGAATGCCGGAACGTTGGCGGCGGTGAAGTTGCTGGCGAGTCAGGAAGCGCTGTTGCTGGATCCGGTTTATACCGGCAAGGCGATGGCGGGGTTGCTGGACGGGATCGGGCGTCAGCGCTTTGATGAGGGGCCGATTATTTTCTTGCACACCGGCGGCGCGCCGGCGTTGTTTGCTTATAGGGATTTTCTGTAAGAGCAAAATCAAAAGATCGCAGCCTGCGGCAGCTCCTACACGGGATTACCTGTAGGAGCTGCCGCAGGCTGCGATCTTTTTCCACAGACGCTTCATATTCCAATAAAGAATATCATTTTCAATATTAAGTATTTTCAAGTCTAACCAAGACATCCTATAGTCTCGCCGCAGGCGAATTTCGCGCAAGACGCATAAGCTGCTTTAAGGCAGGATAGCGCTGTCGTCGAAATCATAAATTCGCCAACTTTCCTTAAGCGTCTTCCATAAGAAAACACAGGGGCTCGTCATGAATTTTTCCGCACTACGTCGCAATCTGCTGGTGGGTTCGCTGGGCCTGGCGCTGAGCGCCGGTCTGATCGGCCAGGCAGTGGCCGGTGAGCAGCTGCAACAGATCAAGGACAAGGGCGTTATCAACGTCGGCCTGGAAGGCACTTATCCACCGTTCAGCTTCGTCGATGCCGACGGCAAACTGTCCGGTTTCGAAGTCGAACTCTCCGAAGCGCTGGCGCAAAAGCTTGGTGTCAAAGCCAAGGTTCAGCCAACCAAGTGGGACGGTATCCTCGCGGCGCTGGAATCCAAGCGTCTGGACGTTGTCGTCAACCAGGTGACCATCTCCGAAGAGCGCAAGAAGAAGTATGACTTCTCCGAGCCGTACACCGTTTCCGGGATTCAGGCGCTGGTGCTGAAAAGCAAAGAAGCGACGCTGAACATCAAGACCGCCGCCGACCTGTCCGGCAAGAAAGTCGGTGTAGGCCTGGGCACCAACTACGAACAATGGGTCCGCGCCAACGTGCCAGGCGCTGACGTGCGCACCTACGACGATGATCCGACCAAGTTCGCCGACCTCAACAACGGCCGCACCGACGCCATCCTGATCGACCGTCTGGCCGCCCTCGAGTATGCCAAGAAAGCGCCGAAAACCGTCGCTGCCGGTGAAGCTTTCTCCCGTCAGGAAGCCGGTGTTGCCCTGCGCAAGGGCGAGCCTGAACTGCTGGCCGCCGTGAACAAGGCCCTCGACGAGCTGCGTGCCGACGGCACCCTGAAGAAGCTGTCCGAGAAGTACTTCAACGCTGACGTCACTAAGTAATGGAAGAGGCTTTCCAACTCGCACTGGACTCCGCGCCCTTCTTGCTCAAGGGCGCGTACTACACGGTAGTCCTCAGCCTCGGCGGGATGTTCTTCGGCCTGCTGCTGGGCTTCGGCCTGGCGCTGATGCGCCTGTCGCGCTTCAAATCGGTGAGCTGGCTGGCGCGCATCTACGTGTCGTTCTTTCGTGGCACGCCGTTGCTGGTGCAACTGTTCGTGATCTATTACGGCTTGCCGCAATTGGGTCTCGAACTGGATCCGCTGCCGGCGGCACTGATTGGCTTCTCGCTGAACATGGCCGCTTACGCCTGTGAAATCCTCCGCGCTGCGATCGGTTCGATCGAGCGTGGTCAGTGGGAAGCCGCTGCGAGCATCGGCATGACCCGTGCGCAAACCCTGCGCCGGGCCATCCTGCCGCAAGCGATGCGCACGGCGTTGCCGCCGCTGGGCAACAGCTTCATTTCGCTGGTCAAGGACACGGCACTGGCCGCCACCATTCAGGTGCCGGAGCTGTTCCGTCAGGCGCAATTGATTACCGCCCGGACTTTTGAAGTCTTCACCATGTATCTTGCCGCCGCGCTGATCTACTGGATTCTGGCCACGGTGCTTTCGCACTTCCAGAACAAGTTGGAAGAGCGGGTCAATCGGCACGACCAGGAGTCCTGACCCCATGATTGTCGTGGAAAAACTGACCAAGCAATTCAAGGGTCAAGTGGTGCTCAATGGCATCGACCTTGAGGTCAAGGAAGGCGAAGTCGTCGCGATCATCGGCCCCAGCGGTTCGGGGAAAACGACATTCCTGCGCTGTCTGAATTTCCTTGAACAACCCACCAGCGGCCGGATCAAGGTCGGCGATATCGAGATTGATACCAGCCGCCCGCTCAACCAGCAGCAAAGTCTGGTGCGCAACCTGCGCCAGCATGTGGGCTTTGTGTTCCAGAACTTCAACCTGTTCCCCCATCGCACCGCATTGGAGAACGTCATCGAAGGCCCGATCGTGGTCAAGAAGATGCCGCGCGACGCTGCCATTGTTCTGGGCAAAAAGCTCATGGCCAAGGTGGGGCTCGCCGGCAAGGAAGATGCTTATCCTCGTCGCCTCTCCGGCGGTCAGCAACAGCGCGTGGCGATTGCCCGGGCGCTGGCGATGGAACCGGAAGTGATCCTGTTCGACGAACCGACGTCGGCTCTCGACCCGGAACTGGTCGGCGAAGTGCTGGCGACCATTCGTGGCCTGGCTGAAGAGAAACGCACCATGGTCATCGTCACCCACGAAATGGGTTTTGCTCGCGACGTGGCCAACCGTGTGGTGTTTTTTGACAAAGGCGTGATCGTTGAACAAGGCGAAGCCAAAGCATTGTTTGCCAATCCGAAAGAAGAACGCACTAAACAGTTTCTCAGCAAGTTTCTGAATCACGCCTAAATAATTTTATCGCCGCATCGGAAACTTCCACGGATGGAAGTTACCTTCAACAAACACCAGCATTACCCCTCCAGACAACACATATCCGAAGCGGTACATATATATGTTCTGCAACAGATAATGCCCGCCTGCTACCCGCTCCACCCGGCATGAGAGCGCTCGAATAAATCTAAGCAAAAAACGCAAAAAAACCTTCAGTTCCGTGGCTCATTTCGTCTTGGCACTTAGGCATCCGGCCTCAACGACGTAGGAAACTTCTGATTAATTCGTAATTAACGGATTAACTAACATCGTCTATTGACACCCCCTCCCGCAGACTCTTATCTAGTCGACAACCGGCACCACTTAGTTCAACCAACCCCGTATTCAACTTGAATAAAAGTTCAATGTTTTATTGCCAGTTTATTCACGCCTTTTGTTCTTCCAGAAACGGACTTCGCTGCAAGGCTTCAAGGAGAGAAATCGATGACCCGAACTTCGCATACCCCCGAACTGGCAGCGCCGACCGTGACGCCAGCGCAAAAAAACGGCATCAATCTGGCCGCCGCCGCCCATCTGGTGGTCGAGGTGTCACCCTATCCCGACATGGATAGCGGAGACCTGATCGAGCTGTTCTGGAACAAATGCTATGTCGCCTCCAGGGTGCTGACAGCGGATGACGTCGGCACCGCAATCAGCCTACGGGTCCCGGAAAGCTTTATCGTCAACGGCACCACGCGCATTCACTACCGGGTGATGCAGGTCGGTCAGGGGCCGGCGTTATCGGCGGCGACGCGCGTGCAGGTCAAACTGGACTGCCCCGGCGGGCAACCTTCAGCGCTGAGCGGAGACGAAAACCAGCAACTGGCCCCCGTGACCATCCCCGACGCCATTCGCCGTCAGGGTGTGAATCCAAACCAGATCAAACGCGGCGTTCCGCTGACCATTGAGCCCTACCTGAACATGGCCGAGGACGACGCCATTACCTTGCGCTGGGGCGATGTACGCATGGATCTGGCGCCGATCACGGCAGCGGATATCGGGTTGCCGATTCAGGTCTGGGTGCCCCCGGCGGTGATTGTCGAAGCAGGCGAGGATCTGCGGCTGGACGTGACGTATTGCATTCTCGATCGGGTCGGCAACAACTCGCGCTGGGCGCCGCCAAGAACGCTGAAGATCGGTTGCGCAAACCCTTATCTGAAAGTGCCCCTCAGGCCAAAACTCTTGGCTGCCGAATCGCGTAAAGATTGATCCTCTCAACGATGAAGGGGCCCCGGCCCCCTTATCTGAAAATTCTTAACCAACCCGACCATCACCCCTTCTATACATATTCCTAAAAGTTAGTTTATTTAATATTTATACACGCTTAGGGTATATGAACCGGACCACCGGACATTCTTTCGTTCGCCGCACTTTTGCGGCGTTTTTCATGAGATGTGAGGTAGGTAGTATGGTCCGGAACACAATCACCCCAGTGCAGATCGCCAGGGCATTGCGTGCAGCCAAGGAGCGGCACTGATGTCCAGTCTGGCAGACGCAAACGTCCAGTCGGATCTGGACATCGCCCCACTGTTGTTGCCCGCGCAGGTCTTGCGCAACGACGCCCAAGCCATCAAGGCCGCCCATGAACTGGCGCAAGTCGCCCGCGTGCAGGCTGCCAAACGCGACCGTCAGCGCAAGTTGCCGTGGTCAGAAATCGAGCAATTCACCCGCAGCGGTCTGGGCAGCATTGCCATCCCGCGTGAATACGGTGGTCCGCAGGTTTCGTTCGTCACATTGGCCGAAGTATTCGCGATCATTTCTGCCGCCGATCCGGCGCTGGGACAGATCCCGCAGAACCAGTTCGGCATCATCAATCTGGTGCTCGGCAGCGCCACCGAAGCGCAGAAAAAGCAGCTGTTCCAGAGCGTTCTGGAAGGCTGGCGCATCGGCAACGCCGGCCCGGAACGCGGCACAAAAAACACCCTGGAGCTGAAAGCTCGGATCACCGCCCACGGTGATGATTACGTGATCAACGGCCAGAAGTTTTATTCCACCGGTGCGCTGTTTGCGCATTGGGTGGCGGTCAAGGCGCTCAACGATGACGGCAAGCAAGTGCTGGCCTTTGTCCGTCGTGGTACGCCGGGCCTGCGCATCGTTGATGACTGGTCAGGCTTCGGTCAGCGCACCACTGCCAGCGGCACGATTCTGTTGAACAACGTGCGTGTCGAGTCGAGCCTGGTCGTCGACAACTGGAAGATCAACGAAACCCCAAACACCCAAGGCGCCGTGTCGCAGCTGATTCAAGCGGCCATCGACGCCGGCATCGCCCGTGGTGCCATCGACGACGCCATCGAGTTCGTCAAAACCCGTGCACGGCCATGGATCGATGCCAAGGTTGATCGCGCCAGCGATGACCTCTACGTAATCGCCGACATCGGCAAATTGAAAATCGAGCTGCACGCCGCCGAAGCGCTGCTGCGCAAAGCCGGCAAAGTCCTTGATCTAGTGCACGCCGCAACGCTCACCGCAGAATCCGCCGCACGCGCTTCTATCGCCGTGGCCGAAGCGAAAGTGCTGACCACCGAAATTTCTTTACTCGCCAGCGAGAAACTTTTCGAACTGGCCGGCAGCCGCGCGACCCTCGCCGAATTCAACCTCGACCGTCACTGGCGCAACGCCCGCGTGCACACGCTGCACGACCCGGTGCGCTGGAAATATCACGCGGTCGGCGCCTACCGCCTCAACGGCACTTTGCCGGCTCGCCATTCCTGGATCTGAGACGACCAGACATCTGGAGAAAAACATGACGCTTTCCCATCACGTCGCGGTCATCACCAGCGATGAGCAAGCCCTGATCGTCGCCAGCGACCTGGCCGAAGATTTCAAACGCGACAGCGCCCTGCGCGACCGTGAACGTCGCTTGCCACTGCCGGAACTCGATGTATTTTCCCGCTCCGGTCTATGGGGCATCAGCGTGCCGAAAGAATACGGTGGCGCCGGCGTGTCCAACGTGACCCTGGCGAAAGTCATCGCCCTGATCGCTCAGGCTGACGGTTCGCTCGGGCAGATTCCGCAGAACCATTTCTACGCGCTGGAAGTGCTGCGGGTGAACGGTAGCCATGCGCAGAAACAGCGGCTGTACGCCGAGGTTATCGCCGGCCAACGCTTCGGCAATGCCTTGGCAGAACTGGGCACCAAAACGGCCCACGACCGCGTCACCAGTCTCAAACGCGACGGTGACGGCTATCGCATCAATGGCCGCAAGTTCTATGCGACCGGAGCGATTTACGCTCAGCGCATTCCGACTTCTGTGGTGGATGAAAACGGCGTACAGCAATTGGCTTTCGTCCCGCGTGACAGCAAAGGCCTGACGGTGATCGACGACTGGAGCGGCTTTGGCCAACGCACCACCGGTAGCGGCTCCGTAGTGTTCGAAGACGTGTATGTGGCCGCCGAAGACGTGCTGCCGTTTCAAAGCGCTTTCGAACGCCCAACCACGGTCGGCCCGTTGGCACAAATCCTTCACGCCGCCATCGACACCGGCATCGCCCGCGCCGCTTACGAAGACGCGCTGCACTTCGTGCGCAGCAAAACCCGCCCATGGATCGATTCCGGCAACGATAAAGCCACCGAAGATCCGCTGACGCTGAAAAGCTTCGGCCACTTGAGCATTCGCCTGCACGCCACCGAAGCCTTGCTCGAACGTGCCGGCGAATTCCTCGACGCCGCGCAAGCCGAGACCAACGCAGAGACCGTCGCTGCCGCATCCATTGCCGTCGCCGAAGCACGGGCGATCAGCACCGAAATTTCTCTGGCCGCCGGCAGCACCTTGTTCGAACTGGCCGGTAGCCAGGCGACCCTGATCGAGCACGGCCTCGACCGCCACTGGCGTAACGCCCGCGTGCATACGCTGCACGACCCGGTGCGCTGGAAGTATCACGCGGTGGGCAACTACTACCTCAATGACGAAAAACCTCCGTTGCGAGGGACGATCTGATGAGCGCCGCAAAAAAGAAGATCCTGCTCAACGCGTTCAACATGAACTGCATCGGCCACATCAACCATGGCCTGTGGACGCATCCGCGCGACACCTCGACGCGCTACAACACCCTCGAATACTGGACGGAACTGGCGCAATTGCTTGAGCGTGGGCTGTTCGACGGCTTGTTCATCGCCGACATCGTCGGTGTGTACGACGTCTACCAGAACTCGGTCGACGTGACGCTGAAAGAGTCGATCCAGTTACCGGTCAACGATCCGCTGCTGCTGGTTTCAGCCATGGCCGCCGTGACCAAAAATCTCGGCTTCGGCCTCACCGCGAATCTCACCTACGAGCCGCCCTATCTGTTCGCCCGCCGCATGTCCACGCTCGATCACTTGAGCCGTGGTCGCGTCGGCTGGAACATCGTCACCGGCTACCTCGACAGCGCCGCCAAAGCCATGGGCCTGCGCGAACAGGTCGAGCACGACCGTCGTTATGATCAGGCCGACGAGTACCTGGAAGTGCTCTACAAACTCTGGGAAGGCAGTTGGGAAAACGGCGCCGTACTCAACGACCGCGAACAACGCATCTACGCCAACCCGGAAAAAGTGCACAAGGTCGAACACAAGGGCGAGTTTTATCAGGTCGAGGGCTATCACCTCTGCGAGCCTTCACCACAACGCACGCCAGTGTTGTTTCAGGCGGGCAGTTCTGATCGCGGTTTGCTCTTCGCCGGGCGCCATGCCGAGTGCGTTTTCATCAGCGGTCAGAACAAGCCATCGACCAGGGTTCAGGTCGACAAAGTGCGTGCCAGCGCCGTTGAAGCGGGGCGAAATCCCGAGGACATCAAGGTGTTCATGGGCCTTAACGTGATTGTCGGCGCGACTGAGGAAGCCGCCTGGGCCAAGCACGCCGAGTATCTCAGCTACGCCAGCGCCGAGGCCGGCGTGGCGCATTTTTCCGCGTCGACCGGCATCGATTTTTCGCAGTACGAAATCGACGAACCGATCCAGTACGTGAAGAGCAACGCGATTCAGTCGGCGACCAAGAACCTGCAGAACAACGACTGGACCCGGCGCAAATTGCTCGATCAGCACGCCCTTGGTGGTCGTTACATCACCGTGGTCGGCTCGGCTGAGCAAGTGGCGGATGAACTGGAATCGTGGATTGCCGAGACCGGCCTCGATGGGTTCAATCTGACGCGGATTGTTACGCCGGAAAGTTATATCCATTTCATTGACCTGGTGATTCCGGAGCTACAGCGGCGTGGTTCCTACAAGACCGCGTATGACACCGGCAGCTTGCGCGAGAAGCTGTTTCATGGCGAAGCGCACCTGCCCGCGCAGCACACAGGCTCCGCGTTTCGCCGCTAGAAAGCATCGCTGGCAAGCCAGCTCCCACAAGGGTCTGTAGCGTTCACAAAACCTGTGGGAGCTGGCTTGCCAGCGATGAGGCCACAACAGACACCAAAAATTTATGCACTGACTGGAAAACCATCATGACCAACAAACGCCTGTCCCACCCAGTCAAAGCACTGGCCCTGGCCCTCGGCCTGTTCAGCTCGGCGGTCTTCGCCGCCGACGCTCCGCTGAAAATCGGCACCACCGCCGCCTTCGCCATCCCGCTGGAAGCCGCCGTCGAAGAGGCCTCCAAACAAGGCCTGAACGTCGAGTTGGTGGAGTTCACCGACTGGATCGCACCGAACGTCAGCCTCGCCGCTGGCGACATCGACGTGAACTACTTCCAGCACATCCCGTTCCTCGAAAACGCCAAAGCTGCGTCCGGTTTTGATCTGGTGCCGTTCGCCCCAGGGATCATCAACAACGTCGGCCTCTATTCGAAAAAATACAAAAGCTTCGATGAGTTGCCCGAAGGCGCCAGCGTCGCCATCGCCAACGACCCGATCAACAGTGGCCGGGGTTTGCAGCTGCTGGCCAAGGCTGGTTTGATCACGCTGAAACCGGGCGTCGGCTACAAGGCTACCGAAGACGATATCGTCGCCAACCCAAAGAAAATCAAAATCCTCCAGGTCGAAGCCGTGCAACTGGTGCGCGCCTATGACGACGCCGATCTGGTCCAGGGCTACCCGGCCTACATCCGTCTGGCGAAGACTTTCGATGCCGGTTCGGCACTGCTGTTCGACGGCCTCGACCACAAGGAATACGTGATCCAGTTCGTCATCCAGCCGAAGAGCAAAACCGATCCGCGCCTGATCAAATTCGTCGATATTTACCAGCATTCGCCGGTCGTTCGCGCGGCGCTGGATAAGGCCCACGGCAAGCTGTATCAAGCCGGCTGGGAAAGCTGAGCATGACGGCCGCGATCCAACGGCGACTGGAGATTCCAGAGCCCCACAATGCTGAAAAAACCGAGCTGCACCCCGAGTTGAATCGCGCCCACGTACGTTTCATCGGCCTGGGTAAAACCTACAACGGCCGGCAAGGCCCGGTCGCGGCTTTGCAGGGCATCGATCTGGCAATTCAGCGCGGCGAAGTGTTCGGCATTATCGGCCGCAGCGGCGCCGGCAAGTCGTCGCTGATTCGCACGATCAATCGTCTGGAGCAACCGACCTCAGGGCGGGTGTTGATCGATCAAGTCGACATCGGCGAGTTCGATGAAGACCGTCTTGTCGCCCTGCGCCGGCGTATCGGCATGATTTTTCAGCACTTCAATCTGATGTCGGCCAAGACTGTTTGGCAGAACGTCGAACTGCCGCTGAAAGTCGCGGGCGTGCCGAAAGAACAACGCGAGAAAAAGGTGCGTGAACTGCTCGAGCTGGTCGGCCTGCAAGCCAAGCACAAGGCCTATCCTGCGCAGCTGTCCGGCGGGCAGAAACAACGCGTAGGCATCGCCCGCGCGTTGGTTCATGACCCGGATATTCTGCTCTGCGACGAGGCCACTTCGGCGCTCGATCCAGAGACCACCCAGTCGATCCTTGGCCTGCTGCGCGAGATCAATCAACGCCTGGGCCTGACCATCGTGCTGATCACTCACGAAATGGCGGTGATTCGCGAAATCTGTGATCGCGTTGTCGTGCTCGAACATGGTCGGATCGTCGAGCAAGGCCCGGTGTGGGAAGTGTTCGGCAATCCACAGCACGAAGTCAGCCAAACCTTGCTCGCACCGCTGCAACACGCGCTACCGGAAGAATTGCAAAGCCGCTTGCACACGCAAGCGCCCTCCTCCGCTGCCGCTGTGGTGCTGCGCTTGCAGTTCACTGGCAGTGCCAGTGACGAACCGGATCTGGCTGCGTTGTTCGCCGCCCTCGGTGGCCAAGTGAAGTTGCTGCAGGGTGGCGTCGAACGGATTCAGGGGCATGCGCTGGGGCAATTACTGTTGGCGGTGAGCGGATCTTCGCTCAGCGCTCAGCAGTTGCACGAACGCGCGGCACCTTGGGCGCAACGGGTGGAGGTGCTGGGTTATGTGGTTTGATCGCTTGTTGCAGGGTTTTATCGACACGTTCCTGATGGTCGGTGTTTCGTCGCTGATCGCGCTGCTGGTGGGGATTCCCATGGCGGTGATTCTGGTCACCAGCGACAAGGGCGGCATCTACGAAGCGCCGGTTTTGAACCGTGCCTTGGGCGCGTTCGTGAACCTGTTCCGCTCGATCCCGTTTCTGATTCTGATGGTCGCGCTGATTCCGTTTACCCGGTTGATTGTCGGCACTACATACGGTGTCTGGGCAGCGGTGGTACCGCTGACGATTGCCGCGACGCCGTTCTTTGCGCGGATTGCTGAAGTCAGTCTGCGTGAGGTCGATCATGGTTTGATCGAAGCCGCGCAGGCGATGGGTTGCCGGCGTTGGCACATTGTCTGGCATGTGTTGTTGCCGGAGGCGCTTCCGGGAATTGTCGGCGGTTTCACCATTACCTTGGTGACAATGATCAACTCCTCGGCAATGGCCGGGGCAATTGGTGCTGGCGGGTTGGGCGATATCGCCTATCGCTACGGCTATCAGCGCTTTGACAGCCAGATCATGTTGACGGTGATTGTCTTGCTGGTGGCGTTGGTGGCGGTGATTCAGTTGGGTGGGGATCGGTTGGCTCGGGGGTTGAATAAGCGGTGAGGCAAGATCAAAAGATCGCAGCCTGCGGCAGCTCCTGCAGGACCGACGTCGACCGTTGGATGAACGGTGCAATCGGCCCCTGTAGGAGCTGCCGCAGGCTGCGATCTTTTCGCTTATAGTCGGCACATCTCTCCCTGAACATGCACCCGACCATGAAGCAAACCCCCAACGATCTCGAACAGATCACCGCCACCACCCTCGGCCACTACAACTCGGTGGCCGAAGATTTTCGTGAAGGCACTCGCGATCACGATGTCAGCCAGAACATCAATGCGTTGCTGCGGCATATCCAGGTCTCAGCGCCCTTCACGATTCTGGATTTCGGCTGCGGCCCGGGCCGGGATTTGCAAACGTTTACACGGATGGGTCACATCGCCGTCGGCCTCGACGGTTCGCAGGAATTTGCGCGAATGGCCCGTGAGGACAGTGGCTGTGAGGTGTTGCAGCAGGATTTTCTGAAACTGGATCTGCCGGCCGAACGTTTCGACGGAATCTTCGCCAACGCGGTGCTGTTTCATGTGCCGTTGCAGGAATTACCACGGGTACTCAAGCAACTGCACGGCGCGTTGAAACCGGGTGGCGTGTTGTTCAGTTCCAATCCACGTGGGGATAATCGTGAGGGCTGGAACGGGCCGCGGTATGGCTCGTATCACGATCTGGCGGCGTGGCAAGGGTTGCTGTCGGCGGCGGGGTTTGTCGAGCTTGAGCATTACTACCGCCCGGCAGGGCTGCCGCGAGAGCAGCAGCCTTGGTTGGCCAGCGTCTGGCGCAAGGACTGAGTTGAGTCAGGAAAAGCCCCTCATCGGAACGCCGCCCGCCCAGCCCTCTCCCACAGGGAGAGGGGGCCGACCGAGATGCCTCGCTTCATACATCGACCTGAGAGACCGAGTCGATTATGGATTCAGCGAAGATATTTCAGGTCGGCGTATCTCCAAGGCAGCCCCTCACCCTAACCCTCTCCCTTGGGAGAGGGTTAGGGTGAGGGGCTGCTGTTGACTCAATCCTTCTTCGGCTCGCGAATCTTGTACCAGGCCACATACAGCGCCGGCAGGAACAGCAGCGTCAGCAACGTCGCCACCACGATCCCGCCAATCATCGCGTACGCCATCGGCCCCCAGAACACTTCGCGGGCGATCGGGATCATGCCCATGCTCGCTGCCGCAGCAGTGAGCAGAATCGGCCGGCGTCGATGCTCGGTCGCCTCGACCACCGCGTCCCACGGCGCATAACCTTTCTTCTCGAACTCATCGATCTGCGTCACCAGAATCACCGAGTTACGGATGATGATGCCGATCAGCGCAAGAATCCCCAGTATCGCCACAAAACCCATCGGCGTACCGGTCGGCACCAGCGCCAGCACCACGCCGATCAGCCCCAGCGGCGCGACACTCGCCACCAGGAACATCTTCTGCACGCTGTGCAGCTGGATCATCAGAAAGGTCGCCATCAAAAACAGCATCAACGGCAGGACCTTGGCAATCGGCCCCTGCGCCTTGCCGCTTTCCTCGACCGTACCGCCGGTGGCGACTTTGTAGCCGACCGGCAGTTTCTCGGCGAAGGCATCAATCGACGGCTTGAGGATTTTCACCAGATCGGTCGGCTGGATCTCGTCGCGCACCGAAGCCTTGATGGTGATGGTCGGCAAACGGTCGCGACGCCACACCAGCGGTTGTTCCAGTTCATATCGAACCGTGGCAAACGCCAGCAATGGAATCGACGTACCACTCGGCGTGACGATCTGCAGGTTTTGCAAGGTTTCCGGCGTGCCGCGTTCGGAATCCACCGCACGACCGACCACGTTGATCAGGTAGATATCGTCATCGACCTGGGTCAACGGCGAGCCACTGACGATGCTGTTCATCAGGTTCGCCACGTCTTCGGACGACAGTCCGAGCTGCCGGGCCTTGTCCTGGGCGATGTCGATGCGCAGGACTTTGCCCGGCTCGTTCCAGTCGTAAATGATCTCGCCGATGTGCGAGTTCTTGTCCAGTTCGGTGGCGAGGTCGATGGCGTGTTTGCGCACTTGATCGATGTCCTTGCCGCTGACCCGGTACTGGATCGGACGCCCCACTGGCGGGCCCATTTCCAGCGCCTGCACGTAGCTGCCAATCCCGACGAACTCTTTGCGTAACCGCTCACGCAGTCGTGCGCTCAGCGCCTCGCGAGACTCGAAGCCTTTGCTGACGATCACCAGTTGCGCGTAGTACGGGTTCTGCAATTGCTGGTCGAGAGGCAGGTAGAAACGGATCGCGCCCTGACCGATGTAGGTGCTCCAGCGCACGATGTCCGGATCACCCTTGAGGGTTGCTTCCAGTTTGTCGACGGCCTTGCGGGTTTCGTCGATCGAAGCGTTTTGCGGCAGGTTCAGATCGACCAGAATTTCCGGCCGGTCCGATGCCGGGAAGAACTGGTTCTGCACAAAGCGCATGCAAAAAATCGACAGGACAAACAGCAGCACGGTGACGCCGATCGCCCACCAGCGGTTGCGCATGGCCCACAGCAACCCGCCATTGAATGCGCGGCCGATGCGACCCGGTTCCGCCTCATGGGGTTTCACGTTGGCGCTGAGGATGTGCACGCCGATCACCGGCGCGAAGAACACCGCCACCACCCACGAGACGATCATCGCCACCGCGATCACCGCAAACAGTGTGTAGGTGTACTCACCGGCAGAACTGGCGTTGAGGCCGATCGGCACGAAACCGGCGACGGTCACCAGCGTACCGGTGAGCATCGGGAACGCCGTCGAGGTGTAGGCGAACGTGGCAGCCTGCTCCTTGGTCTCGCCCATCTCCAGGCGCGTGACCATCATCTCCACGGTAATCATCGCGTCGTCCACCAGCAGGCCGAGGGCGATGATCAGTGCGCCGAGAGAAATCCGCTGCATGGTGATACCGCTGTATTCCATGAACACAAAGACCATCGCCAGCACCAGCGGGATCGAGCACGCCACCACCAGACCGGCGCGCACGCCGAGGCTGATGAAGCTGACCACCAGCACGATGATCACCGCCTCGAACAGGGCACTGGTAAAGCCACCGACCGCTTCTTCCACCACCACCGCCTGATCGGACACCGTGTGCACGCCGACGCCGACCGGCAAGTCCGCCGTCAGTTGGTCGATGCGCGCATGCAAGGCCTTGCCAAATTCCTGAACGTTGCCGCCCTTCTGCATGGCAATGGCGAGGCCGATGGCCGGTTTGCCGTCGAAACGAAACTCCGGAGTGGCCGGATCGACGTAACCGCGACTGATGTCGGCAATATCGGCCAGACGATAGAAACGATCATTGAGCTTGAGATTGACCTCAGCCAGATCCTTCTCCGACGCGAACTGCCCCGACGTCCGCACGGAAATCCGCTCGGGCCCGGCCTCGATCACGCCTGCCGGCGTCACGGCGTTCTGCGATTGCAGGCTTTCCACCACCTGGCGTTGGTCAATGCCCAGCGCTGCGAGTTTGCGCGTGGAGAAGTTCAGGTAAATCACTTCGTCCTGCTGGCCGACCATTTCGATCTTGCCCAGCCCCGGCACATTGCGGATCTCCGCGCGGGCCTGTTCGACGTAATCGCGCAGCTGCCGCATGGTCAGTCCGTCGGCAGTGAACGCATACACCGAACCGAACACGTCACCGAACTCGTCGTTGAATCCCGGCCCCTGAATCCCTTGGGGAAACTGCCCGCGAATGTCGTTGATCTTCTTGCGCACCTGGTACCAGATTTCCGGGATGTCCTTGGCACTGGTGGTGTCGCGCAGGTACACGTAGACCGTCGATTCGCCTGGGCGCGTGTAGCTTTTCACGTAGTCGAGGGAGTCGAGTTCTTCGAGTTTTTTCTCGATGCGGTCGGTGACCTGCTTGAGGGTTTCCTCCTGCGTCGCACCCGGCCATTTGGTCTGGATCACCATGGTCTTGATGGTGAACGACGGGTCTTCTTCGCGGCCCAGATTGAAGTACGAGAACACGCCCATCAGCAACGCGACGAACATCAGGTACCAGACGAAAGACTGATGCTTGAGGGCCCATTCGGAGAGGTTGAAAGAGCCTTTCATTGACTGTCCTCGTCAAGTTTCACGGATTGTCCGGGTTTGAGACTGTTGACGCCGGCGCTGACCACGCGCTCGCCGTTCTTCACACCGCCCGCGAGCACCACGCTGCTGTCAGTGCGGCTGATCACCGTGACGTCACGGGGACTGACGGTTTTGTTTTGCGTGTCGATCACCCAGATGCGCGGTTTGCCGTCGACCTCCTGCAACGCCGTGACGGGCAATTCGATACGCGGTTTGATGGCCGAACTCAGGGTGACGCTGATCGCCGTGCCGAGGCGAAAGCCGTCGGGCGTCTCGGCCAGGGTCAGGCGTGCACGCCGGGTGCGCGTGGCGCTCTGGGCCTGCGGCTCGATCTCGCGGATGACGGCCGTGGTGTTGATGCTCGGGTCGAGTTGCGCGGCCACGGAAAACACCACGTCGCTGGGGATCTGATCGACCAGGGTATCCGGCAGATCGATCACCGCTTCCTTGATGTCCGGTTGCGCCAGCGTCACCACTTGCTGACCCGCCGTGACCACCTGCCCGGCCTCGGCATTCCACGCGGTGACCACGGCGCGGTGGTCGGAGCGCAGTTCGGTGTAGCCGAGCTGGTCCTTGCTCTGGTTGACCGCCGCGCGCGCCTGATCCAGCGAGGCTTGCGTGGTTTTCAGATCGGTGGTGGCAATGTCCAGTTGTGCCTGCGCACCGACGCCGCGATCAAACAGCGCCTGCTGACGGCGAGCGTTGGCTTGCGCGTTGATCAATTGCGCCTGGACTTTGGCCAGATCGCCTTGAGCCGAGCGCAACTGGTTTTGCTGATCGGACGGGTCGAGGGTGGCGAGCAATGTGCCCTTCTCCACCTCGGCGCCGACATCGACGTTACGGCTGGCGATACGGCCACCGACGCGGAAACCGGTGTTGCTCTCGTAGCGCGCCTGGATGCTGCCGGCAAAACGGCCGAGGTTTTCCTCACTCAGCGCTTCGACTTTGACCGACAGCACCGGACGTACCGGCTCGGGCGGCGGTTCTTTCTTCGAGCACGCGGCCAACAACACAGCAACAGGTAACAGCCACAGAGACTTCATGGCTGCGCTCCCGGTTGCAGATCCTTGTAGGTGTTTTCGGCAATCTCGACTTTCATTCCCGGGTGCAACAACTGTCCGCCGGCAACGATGACTTTCTCGCCACCCTTGAGGCCTTCGCTGATGATGACTTTGCCCGTCAGGTAACGGCCGACGGTGACCGTGTGCAACTGCGCCTCACCTTTGTCGTCGACAAGCCACACCGCCGGGTCACTGATATTTTTCGTCAGCGCCGACCACGGCAGTTCGACTGCCGATTTACCCGAGCCTTTGGCCGTGGCACTGACCACCGAACCGAGCTGCATGCCCGGCGGCAGTTTGTCGAGGGTGACTTTGACCTGCACGGTGCCGGACTGTGCCGACACCGCCGGGGTGACTTCGCGCACGGTGCCGGTGGTTTTGATCTCGGGGTTATCGAGCAGGCTGACGGTGATCCTGTTATCCGCAGGGCGTTCAGCGAGCAGCGATTCATAAACGTTGAACACCGCATCGCGATCGCCATCGCGAGCCAGACTGAAAATCGGCGCGGTGGCCTGCACGACCTGGCCGACCTCGGCCTGACGCTCAGTGATAACGCCCGGCGCGTCAGCGATCAGTGAGGTGTAACTGAGTTGATCCTTGGCATTGGCCAGTTGCGCCTGCGCCGCGCTCAGAGCGCTCTGGCTGCTGCGCAATGCGGCTTGTGCGGAATCGTATTCGCTCTGGCTGGTGTAGCCCTTGGGCAGCAGTTTTTGCTGACGCACGAACGCCGCAGCGCTCTGTTTCACCCGGGCTTGTTCAGCGACGACCTGGGCTTGAGCCGAATCGACGTTGGTCTGCAAATCCTTGGGGTCGAGTTTGGCCAGCACCTGTTTGGCGGTGACGCGGTCGCCGACATCGACCATGCGCTGGATGATCTTGCCGCCGACGCGAAACGACAATTCAGTCTGCACGCGCGCCTGCACATCACCGGTCAACGTCACCGAAGCCGCGTAGTCCGCGGGTTTGACTTCCTGTACAAAAACCCGTGGCAAGTATTCCTCAGGGGCCTTTTTTTCGCCGCAAGCGGTCAGCAGGGTGAACAGACTCAGCACGACCGCTGTTTTCAAACCGGGACTCGCCATGCAGACTCCTTCCTGTGTACGAACGTGCAAGTGACGATACGACTGTGAGCTTAGAACAGGGTTCCGCCTTCGCCTGCGCGATCACAATATTTCCCCGTAGGAGCTGCCGAAGGCTGCAATCTTTTGAATGGTGTTTTTAAAAGATCAAAAGATCGCAGCCTGCGGCAGCTCCTACAATGGGCGCCTGAAGAGAAGGAATTCCATGCTCAAGACCCTGGCGGTGGCCAATTACCGCTCGATCAACAAATTGGTAATCCCGCTCGGCCGCCTGAACCTGATCACCGGCCCCAACGGCAGCGGCAAGTCCAATCTTTATCGGGCCTTGCGCCTGCTGGCGGAAACCGCTCAGGGCGGTGTGGTCAATGCGCTGGCCCGTGAGGGTGGGCTGGATTCGACCTTCTGGGCCGGGCCGGAAACCATCAGCCGGCGCATGCGCAGCGGCGAAGTGCCCATTCAGTCGACGGTTCGTCAGGGGGTGAAGCGATTGCGCCTGGGGTTTGCCGGGGAAGATTTCAGTTACTCGATCAGCCTCGGGCTGCCCGACTCCAACGGGCACTTCATGTTGCCCGAACATTCGCGGCCGATCCCCTCGCGCTTCAGCCTCGACCCGCAGATCAAGCGCGAATGCATCTGGGCCGGCCCGCATTATCGGCCCGCCAGCCTGTTGGTGGACCGCGACGGTCCGATGATCCGCGCACGCGCCGAGCGCAAATGGGATGTGCTGGCACAGCACACGCCGAACTTTGACAGCCTGTTCGATCAGGTCGGCAGCCTGCGCAGCTCGCCGGAAGTGTTCCAGATGCGTGAGTTCATCCGCCGCTGGCGCTTCTACGATCAT
This sequence comes from Pseudomonas sp. NPDC085632, assembly GCF_044541255.1. Classification (NCBI taxonomy): domain Bacteria; kingdom Pseudomonadati; phylum Pseudomonadota; class Gammaproteobacteria; order Pseudomonadales; family Pseudomonadaceae; genus Pseudomonas; species Pseudomonas sp. NPDC085632. Next base: position 223,102 of record NZ_JBITSX010000002.1, read on the forward strand.
TTTCGCAGCGATGCCGACGCGCCGGTGCGCCAACCGCAACTGGGCACGCGCACGCCGGTGCTGCATCACGATGGGCGTGATCTGGCGGCGGCGTTGCAGACCATCATTGAGATAGGTGACGGCGACGCGATGCGTGCGGCGATTACCGATGCGTTTCCGGGCGCACGGGTGCATATCGAAGCGCAGGCCGGTGGACGTTTTGCCATCGAGTTTTATCAGGAAGGTTTGTTGCGGCCATTGTCGGCGGCGGAATTGTCGGACGGGACGTTGCGCTATCTGCTGCTGGTCGCAGCGCTGCTGACGCCACGGCCACCGTCATTAATGGTGCTGAACGAACCGGAAACCAGTCTGCACCCGGATCTGTTGCCGGCGTTGGCGCGGTTGATTATCCGGGCCTCGGAGCAGTGTCAGGTGTGGGTGGTGTCCCATGCGCGGCGGTTGATTTCGGCGTTGCAGGAAGATCCGGAGTGCAACTGCATTGTGCTGGAGAAAACCCTGGGACAGACGGGGATTGTCGGCCAGCGGGTGCTGGATGAGCCGGCGTGGAACTGGCCGGATTGAGCGTTCCAGCCAAAAGCCCCTCACCCTAACCCTCTCCCAGAGGGAGAGGGGACTGATTGGGGGATGCTGTTGAATTACGCCGACGTGAAAATGCATCTGTGAATCCATAATCGACTCGGTTCCGCAGGTCGATGTCCGATGCAAGACAACTCGGTCGGCTCCCTCTCCCTCGGGAGAGGGCTGGGGTGAGGGGCAAGCCTCACCACCGACCCAACAGACAATCACCCCTGCCACTTGCCCCCTTCAACAATCACGCTCTCAGGCTTGGTGTCATCGCTCAATTCTTTACGCACATATTGGTCGTACAGCTTGAGCAGATACTTCTCCTCACCCAGCTTTGTCAGCTCGGTATTCACCCAGTCACGCAGCTCGATATTGCCCTTCTTCACCGCCGGCGCAATCGGCGCTTCGGCACCGAGCTTTTCATCGAGCACGCGATAGCCCGGGTTCTGCTTGGCCCAGCTGAACAGCACCAGGTTGTCCTGTGCATAAGCATCGCCACGGCCATTGGCCAGGGCTTGCAACGACTCGGAGTTTTTCTCGAACTTCAGCAGTTTCCAGTCCGGGTGATTCTTGGTCAGCCAGATATCAGCAGTCGTGCCGGTAGTAACGATGGTGGTGCGGGTCGCCAGGTCATCCAGGTTTTTCACCGAGCTGCTTTGTGGCACCAGTGCCTGCACTGCAACCTTGAGGTTCGGGTTGGTGAATTCCACCGCTTCCTTGCGCTCAGGCGTGACGGTCATGTTGGCGAGGATCAGGTCGACCTTGTCGCTCTGCAGGAACGGAATGCGGCTCGCCGGCTCGACGGCCACGAACTCGACCTTGTTTTCATCGCCGAGCAGATCCTTGGCGAAACGCCGGCCGATATCAGTATCAAAGCCGACGTAGCGCCCGGCCTCGTCGACAAAACCGAACGGTGGCTTATCGGTGAACACGCCGACGATCAGTTTGTCGCGAGCCTTGATCTTGTCCAGGTAACCGGCCGGCGCGGTGCTTTCGCTGGCGACCTTCGGCTTCGGCGGTTCTTCGGTTTTGCTGCATCCGGCAAGCAGTGCGAGGCTGAGCAAGGGCAGTAAAAAAGCGGCAGTTTTCATAACAGTTCCAGTTCCTTTGTCGGATTCGTTTTTGGCAGTGTTGCAACGAAGGAGAACTTCTCCAGAAACTGCTGCGCGCGTGCGGTTTGCGGGTTCGTAAAGAAAATCTCGGGCGGGTTCTGTTCAAGGATGCGCCCGGCATCCATGAACACGATGCGGTCGGCCACCGCGCGGGCGAAGGCCATTTCGTGGGTGACGATCAACAGGGTCATGCCTTCGCGAGCGAGGCCCTGAATGACTTGCAACACTTCCTTGACCATCTCCGGGTCGAGGGCGGCGGTGACTTCGTCGAAGAGCATCACGCGCGGGTTCATGCACAGCGAACGGACGATAGCGATGCGTTGTTGCTGGCCGCCGGAGAGCTGGCGCGGGAAGGCATCACGCTTGTCTGCCAGGCCAACGCGTTCGAGCAGCGCTTCGGCTTGCTGCTGCGCTTCGCGGCGCTGGCGCTTCTGCACCTTGAGCGGGCCGAGCAGCAGGTTGTCGAGCACGCTCATGTGCGGGAACAGGTGATAACTCTGGAACACCATGCCGATCTGCTGACGGATCTCGCGCCAGTCAGTGGACTTGCCCAGCAGCTCGCGGCCGACAAATTTCAGGCTGCCGCTGTGCGCCTCTTCCAGACCATTGAGGCAACGCAGCAGGGTGCTTTTGCCGCAACCGCTGGGTCCGAGGATGACGATCACTTCGCCGCTCAGCACTTGCAGATCAATGCCGGTGAGCACCTGTTGCTCGCCATAGAATTTGTTGAAGCCGTGAAACTCGATCAATGCGCTCATGCTTGCGTCCAGCGCCGCTCCAGCACGCGCGAGGCGGCCGACAGCGGGTAGCAGATGAAAAAGAAAAACAGAAACAGCACGCCGTAGATCAGCACCGATTCATAAGTGCGCTCGATGATCTGCTGACCGACCTTGATCACGTCGACCACGCCGATCAACACCGCCAGTGAGCTGGTCTTGATGATCCGCGTGTAGACATTGATGGTTGGCGGCGTCATGCGTTTCAGCGCTTGTGGCAGCAGCACGTAGCCATAGAGTTGCGCCGCGTTCAGGCCAATCGACAGACCCGCTTCACGCTGCCCGCGTGGCAACGAATGCAGCGCACCGCGCGCCACCTCACCGACCTCACTCGCACCCCACAGCGACAGCACCAGCACTGCGCACCAGAAACTCGGAATGCTCAGGCCGAAGAAAATCGGCAAGCCGAAAAACAACAGGTACAGCCAGACCAGTACCGGAATCGCCCGGAACAGCTCCAGATACACCCGCAAAATCGCGTTCAGCCAGGTGACGTTGAGCGTGCGCAACACGCCGTAGAGCACGCCGCCGACCGTACTGATGGCGATGCTCAGAAACGAGATCGACAAGGTTTGCCCGGCGCCCTTGGCCAATTGCGGCAACGACACCCAGAGCAACTCAAGACCCGAACTGGCCATGCTGGAGCCTCCTTTCCAGACGGTTGAGCAGCAGCGACAGCGGCAAGAACAACAGCACGCAGATCAGCGTCAGCACGGCGAGCATTTCGTAGGTTTTGTAGTAGAGCGCGATGTAGCTTTTGGTGGTGTAGAGAATTTCCGGCACCGCCACCGCCGAGACCACGGTGGTTTCCTTGAGCAGGAAAATGAAATTGGCGAACAGCGACGGCAGGCTGAGGATTCCCGCTTGCGGCAGGATCACATAGCGCAATAGTTGGCCGTGAGAGAGGCCGATGGAGCGCCCCGACTCTAGCTGCGCCTGCGGCACGGCATCGACGCCCGCGCGCAGCACTTCAGTGAGGTAAGCGCCGCCGAGAAAGGTCATGGTAATGATCGCGGCTGTGAAACCGGACACCTGAATCCCTACTGCCGGCAAGGCGAAGTAGACGAAAAACAACTGGATCAGCAGCGGTGTGTTACGCGCCAGCTCAACATACAGGCCCACCAGTTTTTGCAGGCAAGGCGTGCGGAACACCAGAATGGTCGCGTTGAGCAAAGCCACCAGCAACGAGGTGCCGATGGCGATAAATCCCACCTGCAGCGTTACGCCCACGGCTTTGAGAAATGCCGGCAGCGTGCTGAGGATAAATGCGTAATCGAAAGTCATGAAACGTCCTGAACGCCGCTCGGTAAGCGACGGTGATGCAGTCCATGGACAACGGATGGCTGTCCGGCAAGCATCGACTTTATAGGTATAAAAACAAGAATTTAAATACCGTTAAAGCATATTGATATCACCCAAAAAACTATCCTGTGGGTTTGCCGGGAAGGAATAAGAAGGCTATTTTCCTTTGCGCTGTAGGACGGATCTTTTTTTCACGAAAGCCCTCCAAGGACGAACAGCTTTTGGCCAGACTCTCCCGGCCAAACCCATAACAAGGAAGAGAACATGGACGTAAAAGTGCCGCAGCGACTGGATCCGCAGGAGATTTTGAAATTGTTGGTGGCGTTGAGGCGGGCGTTGAAGGCTGCTGCGTAAGTCCAAAGCCCCTCACCCCAGCCCTCTCCCCGAGGGAGAGGGGGCCGACCGCAGTGTCTTTCGTCAAACATCGACCTGACAGACCTTGTCGATTATGGATTCGGTAGAGCCATTTCAGGTCGGCGTACCTCCACAGCATCCCCCAATCAGTCCCCTCTCCCTCTGGGAGAGGGTTAGGGTGAGGGGCTTTTCCAACGTACACACAAAAACGCCGATGACCATCGCTGGCCATCGGCGTTTTCACACTTTGAAGGGGTTCACTCAAGCGTCAGATCAGAACGCCGGCAGTACCGCGCCGTTGTACTTCTTCTCGATGAACGCTTTGACTTCCGGGCTGGTCAGGGCTTTGGCCAGTTTCTGGATCGCGTCGCTGTTCTTGTTGTCCTCACGGGCCACCAGGAAGTTCACGTAAGGCGAGTCAGCGCCTTCGATCACCAGCGCATCTTTCTGCGGGTTCAACTTGGCTTCCAGCGCGTAGTTGGTGTTGATCATGTCCAGATCAACTTCCTTCAGAACGCGTGGCAGCAGCGCCGATTCCAGTTCCTTGAACTTGAAGTTGTGCGGGTTCTTGGCGATGTCTTTCGGCGTTGCCACCGCGTTTTTCGGATCTTTCAGTTCGATCAGGCCAGCCTTCTGCAGCAGGATCAGCGCACGGCCGCTGTTGCTGCCTTCGTTCGGGATCGCGATGGTCGCGCCGTCCGGCAGTTCAGCCAGGGTCTTGTATTTGCTCGAGTAGCCACCAAACGGTTCAACGTGCACGCCCTGCACGGTCACCAGGTACTTGGACTTGTCGTCCTTGTATTTGCCCTGGTTGAAGCTGTTCAGGTACGGCAGGGTCTGGAAGTAGTTGGCGTCCAGACGCTTCTCGCCCACTTGTACGTTCGGCTGAACGTAGTCGGTGAAGACTTTGATTTCCAGATCCACGCCTTCTTTGGCCAGGGTCGGTTTGATCAGCTCGAGGATTTCAGCGTGCGGGACCGGGGTCGCGGCAACCACCAGTTTCTCGCCGGCATTGGCCAGGGAAGCAGTCAGAGCAGCCGCCAATGCGGTAAACAACAGAACCTTTTTCATGCAGTGTCCTTATCGAAAATCACGGTCGTCATCGACGACGGCATTAATACGTGTGCCAGTGAAGTGATATCGCCGGCGTGGGTCGGACGATACCGGGATTTTTTATTCCCGGACAATAACGTTTATTCAGCTTCATATTCCATTTTGTTCATGTTGAACGAAAGGGTTACAACGCCTCACTCAAGCTCAACAGTAAAGCTTTCAATGCCTTACGCTCATCGACGCTGCCGCCGATGTTGATTTGTGCAACCAGCCGTTCGATCTGAAGCTGCGGCCCAGACACCTCGGGCAGGTTCAGGTGCTCCGGCAAAATCTCCTCGCCGGTACTCACCAGCAACGCAAAATGAATGACGTTTTCCAGCTCGCGGGTGTTGCCCGGCCAGCTGTGTTGTTCGAGTACATGCTGCGCGGCTTCGCTGATCAGCGGCACAGGGAGGTCGAGACGCTGGCTGTAGATGCCAAGGAAGTACTCGGCCAGCGAAAGGATATCGCCGGTACGCGCGCGCAACGCCGGCAACTCGAGATGACCTTCGCTGAGGTAGTGATAAAGCCGCTCGTGGAATTTCCCGGCGTCCACTGCTTGCGCCAGATCGATACTGGTGGCCGCGACCAGGCGCACATCCACCGGACTCGGCTGGTGTGCACCGACACGGGTGACTTCGTGATTCTCCAGCGCCGCCAGCAATTTGATCTGGATCGGCAGCGGCAAGTCGCCGATTTCATCCAGATACAAGGTGCCGCCATTGGCCGAACCGAACCATCCGGCGCGACTGCTGGCCGAGCCGCTGTAACTGCCGGCGGCGTAGCCGAACAGTTCGGCATCGGCGTAGGTCGGGCTGATCGCGCCGCAATTGACCGACACGAACAGCCCGCTGCGGTCACTGGCGCGATGGATGTGGCGAGCGAGCAATTCTTTCCCCGTACCGGTCTCGCCGCGGATCAATACCGAGGTCGAGCGCGGCGCCAATTGCTCCAGTTCTTCTCGCAATTGACGCGAGCGTGGGTCGACAAACACCAGCGCTTTGGCGCGAATGCTCAGGGGACTTTTTTCCGCATCAGGAAAGGTCAGCAATGGCTGACCGAACGTTTCAAAACTCATGGCAGACTCCCGCCCAAAACCGCCAGGAGACGGGGGCGTTGAAAGAAATAAAATCAGGCGCGGCGGCGGGCGTGGTGTTCCATGCGGTTTTGCAGGCGATAGAGATAGGCAAAACCCTGCTCCCAGCGCTGATGCCCGGACTTCACATTGATGTGCCCGGCACCGGCAAGAACCCCCACCTCGGCGCCCCAGTTGCGCGCCAGCTCAAGCGCTCGCGGCGCACTCACGGCGGCGTCGTTGTCGGAGCTGACCACCTGGCTCGGAAACGGCAGCAGATCAGTCGGAATCGGTGCAAAGTTGCGCAGGGCTGGCGCGCAGGCCGGACGCTCGACATCCGCTGGCGCGACCAGCAACGCGCCGCGTACCTGACGCAGGTATTGCAGCGGCGCAGTGGCCGCCCAATGCGCAACGGTGACGCAGCCCAGGCTGTGGGCGATAAGGATCACTGGCGTGTCGTCAGCCGCGATTGCCTCGGCCAATGCCGCCACCCAGTCTTCACGACGCGGCGTCAGCCAATCGGCCTGCTCGACCCGCGCGCTGTTCGGCAGGCTGTTCTGCCAGTGGCTTTGCCAATGATCTTCTGGCGATCCTTGCCAGCCCGGCACAATCAGGTAGCGGATTGATTCGTTGCGCATGGGGAGCTCTCCTGCGTCGTGTCTGTTCCTGAACGAGTATAGGGAGGGGATTTATATTCGTTAAGGAATAAGAAGCTATTTATTAAGACCTGAATTGAATATGAGATGGGTGCATGGCTTGAAATCTTTTCCCCCTCACCCCAGCCCTCTCCCCCATGGGGGCGAGGGGGAAAGGGAGCCGATCTATGTGGTTTTCAGATTTGGAGTTCGACCGGGTATTTTCAGGACGGCGTAATTCGTGAGAGCAACCCAATCAGTCCCCTCTCCCTCCGGGAGAGGGCTAGGGTGAGGGGCTTTTCCATATGCCAGAAATAAAAAAAGGGCCGCACCCTGCCAAGGAGACGGCCCCGGAAAAACGTAAAATCTGTCACCGCGCAGTAATCACCGACAACTTGGTAATCCCCGCCCGTTCAATCGAAGCCATCGCCCGCGCCACTTCGCCGTAGTTCACCCCGTCATCGGCCTGCAATTGCACGCGCACTTCCGGGTCCCTGGCTTTGGCCGACTTGAGGTTGAATTCCAGCAAGTCCGGCTGAATCTCATCCTTGTTGATAAACAGTTTGCCGGCACCATCAATGCTCACCACCAGCGGATCCTTCTGCTCGACCGGCGCCACTGCTTCGGTCTTCGGCAAGTTGATCGGGATCGCGTTGGTCAGCAGCGGCGCGGTGACGATAAACACCACCAGCAGCACCAACATCACGTCCACCAACGGTGTCACGTTGATCTCGCTGAGCACCTCGTCACTGTCTTGCGTGGAGAAGGCCATATCAGGACGCCTCCTTCACTTTTGTTGCGTTGCCCGGCGCTGCAACCTTGTGCGCGGTCGGGTGAATCAACACGCGGAACGCACTCTTCTGCGCCAGGCTGTAGAAGTCGTGGGCAAAGTCATCCAGATCCGCCGCCGTCAGTTTCAACCGACGCAAAAAGTAGTTGTAAACCAGCACCGCCGGCACCGCGACGGCGATCCCCACTCCCGTGGCGACCAATGCTGCGCCGATCGGACCGGCCACTGTTTCCAGGCTCGCCGAGCCAGCCGCGCTGATGCCTTTCAACGCTTCCATGATTCCCCACACTGTGCCGAACAATCCAATGAACGGCGACGTACTGCCAATACTGGCGACCACTGCCAAGCCTGTTTCCAGCGAACGGCGTTCGCGGACAATTTGCTGACGCAAGGCGCGCTCCAGTCGATCCTGATGGTTGATCGCCTGGCTCAAATCATTGGCCTGTGGCGCCTCGCCCACCTGAATCGCCGCGTAACCGGCCTGGGCCACCCGGGCCGCAGCGCCGGGTTGGGTTTCGCTCAATTCAGCGGCTGAATCGAGACTCGACGCCGCCCAGAAACGTTTATGAAAACGGCGATCCTGTGCCTTCAGGCGACCGAACTGCACAGCCTTGAGCAAGGCCAGGCCCCAGGTGGCGACGGAAAAAACCACCAGCAGCCAGATCACCGCGCTTTCGATGGATTCCAGTGGAGATGCCAGTAACGTCATGATGTATTCCCTCGTGTAAACATTTCGCGCGAATTTGGTTTCGGTTTAATGAATCTTGAAATCGATGGGCACGCTGACCCAGCCGTCCTGGGCGACATCACCCTGCTTGGCCGGGACGAAACTCCAACGTTTCACGGCGTTCAGCGCCGCGTCGTCGAGCTGCTGCCGGCCACTGCTTTTTGCAATCTGGATCTCACCCGGTTTGCCGCTGGCCAACACGTGCACTCGTAACAACACCGTGCCTTCCCAACCGCGACGCTGGGCCAGTGACGGGTATTCCGGCGCCGGGTTTTTCAGGTACGCAGCATTCGCTGAGGCCGGGGTTACCGGTGCCGGCGCGGGAGGAGCAGGTGGCGCTGGCGCTGCAACCGGGGCTGCCGTTTGTGGCGGCGCCGGTGGTTGCTCTACCGCTTTCGGTGCTGGTTTGGGTGCCTGTTTCACCACCGGTTTGGGTTTCGGAACGGGTTTGGGCGGCGGCGGTTTTGCTGCCAGCTCGTCCTCTACCGGCGGTGGCGGCTCAACCACGGGGGCCGGTGGTGGCGGCTCGACAACCGGTGGCGCTGGCGGTGCCGGGCGCGAGAACTCGATGGTCATCGGTGGAATTTCCGGCGGCACGATCGGCAGCACTGGCGTCGGCTTCTGGCTGATCCAGTAGATCACCGCGCCATGCACCACCAACGCGAGCACGCCAAGCAGAATGGTTTCGCGCCGGCTCAGAATGCCCTTGGGCGCACGCTGCAAACGCAACTGCCCCAACGGCACACGGTGGGGCCGGCCAAGATCGACCAATTCGCCACCCGGCGTCTGACGCCACAGCAATTCCTCTGCGCTGGCGGCGGTCTGGACATTGCCCATTGATTCACTCCCTGCGGTCTTTTTGCGTTCTCTACAAAAACTGCCGATCGACCGTTTGTTGAATCCCCCACGGTGGATCGATGGGTGAATCATTGGGCTTGACGCTTATCTCCGAAAGTAATCTTTAACGTTATGCATAGTCTTTTATGGAATATAAAAAATGATCAATTCCGCCAACGCCACGTGCCACGCGGGCTGCAGCGACACGTGAAAAAGTGCATGCTTTTCAGGCATCGAAAGTATTCATCCAACGCATCAAATTCGGCTGACCGGGTTTTGCTGGACAACTAATACCAAGTAGATACTTGATTATTACTTCCTTAAATAAACAAAAAGGCCGGCACACTGTCGTGCGCCGGCCTTTTTGTTTAATCAGCTTTTATTGCTTGACGAACTCCCCTGCCACACCAACAACATCACCATCAAAGTTTGTGCGCGAACCAACCGCACGAACTTTTGAGTAATTGTGATCTGGCGAGAACAATGTCCAGGACTGATAACCAGTGCCGTCATTCAGAGCCGTGAACGTGATGATCGTAGGCTGCCCGGTGCTGTTCTGGAAATGGTAGTGCCCGTAACCAATGTCGTAATTCACGCCGTTCTGGCTGAATTTACCGCTGAAGGTGCCGTTGGAATCGTTGCCATCGGTAATCGTCAGTTTGGCGCCAGCGTTAGGGTTTATATAATTGCCATTAATGCTCGACATAACGAGATTTCCTTTATCGTTGGATAAGTGTCTTCCGATGAGAGCAAGTTTCCTCCTGGAAACTCACGACAGTGAGGATGGTTCGACATTCAATTATTGTCCACGTGACGTACTAACGAATTTGCAATAAGCACTGTTCATCCGCTTCATAACTTATCGCCGTTCGTTCGGGCACTAATTCCATTTCAACTAACGGCTGGCATTTGTTTGCTGCACGCCAACAACCGGTGCAATAACCGCCGTCTCCGAGCGTGGCGTACCCATTGGCACCCAGTCATAACTCACAGGCAGTGCCCGATACACCCAGTTGCTGATCGCATCGCTGCCCGGCGCTTTGCCGAGGTAGGGGCTGACGTATTCCCAGACGTTTTCACCGCTGGCCGTCACTTGGAAAAACCGTCCGTTCATGCCTTCGTCGATCAACGTGTTGCCATTGGGCAAGCGCCGCGCGCTGCTGATGAACGAACTGTAGAACGCCCAGCCCGGCTGCTTCGAACTCGTAGCGCTGTATTGCCAGACGATTTCATTTTTTACAGGGTCGATTTCCAACACGCGCGAGCCGGAAATCAAGCCGAGGGTGACATTCGGATAACCCGCTGAACCTTGGTTATCAAATACCAGCAAGTTGCCGGCGCCAGGCAATCCGGCCGGAATGATGTGCGCATCATGCTGGCCGACAAACTGATCCACCGGCCGCGGCAGGTTCTGCGCGGTTTTCGGGTTGATCAGCGGCAGGTTCGGCCCCAGACGCCAGACCACTTTGCCGCTGTGCTTGTCGATGATCGCGATGAAGTTGGCGTTGCGTGAATCGATCAACAGGTTGTCCGGATTGAAGCGTTTGTCACCAGCATCGAACCATTTGTTCGGTCCGACCAGGCTGAGGTTATTGATGTGCAGGTAATCCGGATTTTCACTGGCACGCACCAGCTTCAACTGCTCGGCAGTGAAGCCGAATTCATTGAGATGCTCCGAGGCCAGCCACTGCCATTTCACCGCGCCGTCGAGGCTGACCTCATAGATTGCATCGTCGATCACCTCGGGGACTTTGAAGCCTTTGACCTTGTGCACCTTGTTCGCCAGCACCACCGTGTTGCCGTTGCTCAAACGGCGCTGATCATGATGCTGTTGCGCCGCGCCACCGGGGGCCTTGTCGCCCCACTTCCAGACGACTTTGCCGTTCCAGTCCAGCTCACCGACGCTCTGATTGCCCAGACCGTTGCCGGCAGAACCGAGTTTGCCAGGGTCCTTTTCACTCAGTTGCAGCAGCACATGCCCGCGCTCACCGCCGACCAGTTTCGGGTCGATGATCGCTGATGGGAAACCTGCCTGCGGCCAGGTTTTCACCTCGTTGCCGTTCATGTCGATTAGATGCGTCTGTTTGTCGGCACCGCTGAAAATCACATACTGGTTGAACGCCTTGTTCGGGTCGTAACGGGTGACGCCGGTCGGGTAAACGCTCGGTGCGGCGAAGGCACCGGCACTGAGCACTGCGCCGGACAGCAACACCGGCAAAGCCGTTTTGATACGCAACATGATGCAGCTCCTTGAGTGTCGAATCAGAAGTCGTAGCGACCGGTGACGCCGAGGGTGCGCGGTGTGCCGAGCAGGCCTTCATAACCGCCGTTGCCGCCCGTCCACAGGGTCGTGTAGTAGGTTTTGTCGAAGGCGTTTTTCAGCCACAGCGACACGTCCCACTGACCTTGGTTGAAGTCGCCGCGCAGGCCGGTGGAGAAGTTGACCACGGCGTAACTCGGGATCTGCCCGTAGTCGGAATCTTCGACGGTGCCCACCGCTTTCGAGCGGAACGCATAGCTGGCCGTAACGTAGGGTTCGAAGCCATTATCCAGATTCCATTTGTATTCGCCGTTGGCGTTGCCGATCCATTTCGAGGCGCCGACCACTTGATGACCACTGAGGTCGCAGGAGGCTGGAGCACCCGGCGCCTGGCTGACTTCCGGCGGGCACGGGGCATCTTTGTACGAGAGATAACTGACGTCGTTGTAGGAGCCGTTGATGTTCAGGGTCAGCCCGCGCAACGGGATCACCGTGCTTTCGAACTCGACGCCGCGCGAACGTACGGAACCGGCGTTAGTCAGGTACTGCACGCGATTTTCCGCGTCGTAGGCGTTGGTCTGGTAAGCGTTGACCTGGGTCCAGAACACGTTGGCATTGAGTTGCAGACGGTGGTCCCACAGCGTGCTCTTGAAACCGAGTTCAGCGTTGTTCGCACGCTCGGTGCCGATCAGCAGTGAATCGGCGCCGGCCACCGGAGCGGAACCGACCGCGAGATTAACCCCGCCGGATTTCTCGCCGTGGGATAACGTGGCGTAACCGAGCACATCATCGGTGATGCGATAGCTGAGGTTGAGCAACCCGGAAGGACTGGAGCTGTACTGATTCAGATCGCCGGAATCGTAGGCGCCGGCACGACCGCGTCGCGCCGTGGCCGCAGCGCCCGTTACGGCAGCGCCACCCATCGGCGCATCCCGCGTGACCCAGGCGGATTTTTCTTCGTAAGTGCCACGGACCCCGGCGGTGAAATCCAGCCGCTCGGTGAGGTGCCAGGTGCCTTGGGCGAACAGCGCAAAGCTGTCGGTCTTGATATGGCCGTTGCCGACACTGGTGACGTTGGCCAGTGCACCGGCCGGCGTGCCGTTCCAGATATCCGCCTGGGGTCCGTAATAGGCGAAGGATTTGTTGTCCAGATCCGAACCGAAGTAGTAGGCGCCCACAACGTAATCGAAGAACTCGCCCTTGGGCGAGGCCAGGCGAAATTCCTGCGAATACTGTTTGTCCTCCACTGACACCCCGGCGTTGTAGCTCGCCGGCACGTTGAGGCCGTCGTCGTTGCGCGGGGTGAAATTCCAGAAGCGATAGGAGCTGATCGAGGTCAGCGTGAAATCGCTCGGCAGCGTCCAGTTGGCCTCCACCGACGTGCCGCCTTGATGCACGGTGACATGCTGGTCGTTGTCCAGATTGACCTTGCGGTGCGAGCCGTTGACCAGCGTTGCGCCGGCCGCATTGGCGCGCGACTGGTAGAGATTGACGCCGTTGATGGTCGGCCCGGTGTTGTACAACACGCGCGTGCCCGCACTGGAATCCTCTTCGTTGTAGTCACCGATCCAGCGCAGGTTGAAGTCCTCATTGGGCTTGAACAGCAGTTGCGCGCGGAAGCCATCGCGCGAGCCGCCATTCAAATCATGACCGTCGTATTCGTTTTTGATGTCGCCGTCACTGCGCGTGCGGTAGGCCGAAAAACGCCCGGCCAGTTGATCGTTGAGCGGCCCGGAAATGGTGCCCTTGGTCTGGAAATAACCGTCCTCGCCAACCGAGGTTTCGATGCTGCGTTCAGGCGTAAAGGTCGGCGCGCGGGTGCTGATATTGATCACCCCGGCGGTGGTGTTTTTGCCGAACAGCGTGCCCTGCGGACCGCGCAGGACTTCGAGCTGCTCGATGTCCATCAAGTCAAACACCGCCATCCCCGGACGACCGAGATAGACGTTGTCGATGTACAAGCCGACGCTGCCTTCCAAACCATCGCTGGCCGGGTTATTACCAAGGCCACGGATCGACACGCTGGACTGCCGCGCGTGCATGTAGGCGACGTTGACGCTGGGCACCAGTTGCTGCAAATCCTGAATCCGGTAGACCCGTTGTGTTTCCAGATTCTGCCCGCTGACCACGCTCATGGGCGTCGGCACATCCTGCGAACTTTCTTCGCGACGGCGGGTGGTGACGGTCACGGTTTCCAGTTGCGAACTGTTGGCGGCAGGCTTGCCGGCCGGCACTGGCGCCGGGGTCTCCGCTTCAGCGGCGTAGCCATGAGTCCAGCTCGCGCTCCCTGCCAGTAACAGGGCCAACGGCAGGCGTTTGAGCCGTCGTGGCGTTAAGGGTGACGCAAGGTTCAACGGACTCATGGCGCGGCTCCTGGTCAAAAAACACACAGACATCTTCAGCGCTGTATATTCTTTTAAGTTATTTATTTATGGATTTACAAATATTTACTGCATAAGAGATTGCCTTTATAAGGAGTCGACGTAATGCATATCCAATGCATTTCCCGGATATTTTTTATGTGAAAAATGCATATCGACTTGCGCCAACTTCGTCACTTCATCGCCTTGGCCGAACAACGCAGCTTCGTCGCCGGCGCGCAGGCGGTGAACCTGTCGCAGTCGGCGTTCAGCCGCAGCATTCAGGCGCTTGAGCACAGCGTCGGCTGTCAATTGGTTGATCGCGGACGCAAGGAATTACCGCCGACCAAACAGGGCCAGGTGCTGCTCGAACATGCACGGCGACTGGTCAGTGGCGCGCAGCAGATGGCCAACGAGATCAGCCAGTTCAACGGGCTGGAGGCGGGAGAGTTGCGCTTCGGCTGTGGGCCGGCGCCGGCGGCGGGTCTGATCCCTCGCGCGATCGGCAGCTTTATCGGGCGCTACCCGAAAGCGCGGGTGCAGTTTCAGGTCGATGACTGGCAGAGCCTGAGCAAGCGGTTACTCAGCGAAGAGTTTGAGTTCTTTGTCGCTGACACTCGGCAATTCGAAGCGGATCCGGATTACCTGACGCACCGGCTGCGACCGCGTAAATGGCATTTCTGTTGCCGTGCGGGGCATCCGCTGGCGGGTTTCGATAAGGTCAGCGCCGAGCAATTGATGAGCTATCCGCTGGCCGTAAGTATTCGTCCGCCGAACCTGCGCAAGGTGATCGTTGACCTCAGCGGCCGCCCGGATTTCACGCCGAATGTGGAATGTGAAAACAGCTCGAGTCTGCTCAGTGTGGTGCTGCGCTCGGATGCTATCGGGATTGTTGGCGCGTATTCCGATGCGTTGCATCAGGCCAAGGGTGAGTTGGTGTGTTTGCGGATTGAAGGGTTGGCGGATGATCTTGAGGAGCTGTACACCCGCTATGGGATTGTCAGCCGTGCGGGGTATCGGTTGTCGCCGTTGGCCGAGGCGATGATCGAGCAGATCAAAGAGATTGATCAGCAGGATGAGGAGGTGTGTTCACTGCTGAATCTCGCCGTCTGATCCACCGCTATCGCTGGCAAACCAGCTCCCACAGGATTCGCGCCGAGCACAATTCATGTGGCCCCCCAATACCTGTGGGAGCTGGCTTGCCAGCGATGGCGTCAGTGCACGCACCGATGCATTTCCTGCATAAAACCCATTCCCCAAATGCACTTGCCGAACACCCCCGGCGAAAGCGAAATACCTCGCCTGTCCCTTTGACCGGTGAACCCCATGTCCAACTCGCCAAACCCCGTGCGCAACGTGCTGTACATCATGTGCGATCAACTGCGCCGCGATTACCTGTCCTGCTACGGTCACCCGCACCTGCACACACCGAATATTGATCGTCTGGCGGCCGCCGGTGTGCGTTTCAGCCGCGCCTACACCCAAGGCACGATCTGCGGCCCGTCGCGGATGTCGGCTTACACCGGGCGTTATGTGAGCAGCCATCAAGTCGCGTGGAACGCCGTGCCGTTGCCGTTGGAAGAACTGACCATCGGCGACTATCTGCGCCCCCACGGCATTCGTACCGCGCTGGTCGGCAAGACCCACGCCACCGCGAATGTCGATGCCTTGCAACGCCTGACGATCAATCCGCAAAGCGAGCAAGCCGAAATCCTCAACGAAGTCGGCTTCGAGCCGTACATGCGCCACGACGGCATCTATCCCGATGATCCGCTGTTCGACGACAAACGCGAATCCGCGCCCTATACGCATTACCTGCGCGAACAGGGTTTCGACGGCAAAAACCCCTGGCACGACTGGGCCAACGCCGCCGAAGGCGAGAACGGTGAAATCCTCAGCGGCTGGCAAATGCGTCATGCGAATTTGCCAGCACGAATTCCCGAGCAACACTCAGAGACTGTCTACACTACAAATCGAGCCATCGACTTCATCACCGAGCAAGGCGAGAAATCGTGGTGTTTACACCTCTCCTATATCAAACCGCACTGGCCCTATATCGTACCGGCGCCATACCACGCCTTGTACAGTACGAAATCAATTCTCAAAGCGGTCCGCGCGACGCCCTTCGAAGCCAGCAAACACCCCGTATACACTGCCTTTCGCCAGCATGAGGAAAGCCTCAACTTCTCCCGTGACTCAGTACGATTGACTGTAATCCCCACCTATATGGGCCTGATCAAGCAGGTGGATGATCAGCTAGGGCGGCTGTTCGATGTTTTGCAGAGCAACGGACGCTGGGATGACACGTTGATCGTGTTCACCAGCGATCACGGCGACTTTCTGGGTGATCACTGGCTGGGTGAGAAGGAGTTTTTGCTGGAGCAGGCGGTAGGCGTACCGTTGATCGTGCGGGACCCTCGGGCGGCGGCGGATATCACGCGCGGCACGGTGGATGATCGACTGGCGGAAACCATCGATGCGTTGCCGACATTTCTTGGGGCATTGGGGCTGCCGGACGCGGCGCATCGGCTCGAGGGGCGCTCGTTGATTCCACTTCTTCACGGCGAAACTCCGGACTGGCGCCGCTATGCAATCAGCGAATACGACTACGCCTTTCAGGCGCCAGCGCGCGAGCGTCTGGGCCAGCCGATCGACCGCTGCCGCATGACCATGGTGCGCAGCGAGCGTTGGAAATACCTGGCGTACGACGGCTTTCGGCCGCAGCTGTTTGATCTGCTCAATGATCCGCAGGAGCTGCGTGATTTGGGTGATGACCCGGAATTCGTGACGGTGCGCGAGGAGCATGCGGGGTATTTGTTTGAGTGGGTGCGAGGGTTGAAGCGGAGGACGACGATTAGTCATCAGGAGATTGATTTGCGTGGGCAGCGGTTTCGCTATGGTGAGCCGGAGAGTGAGAAGGTTGTTCAGATTGGTGTTTGGTAGCGGGAAGAGCCCTCACCCTAACCCTCTCCCGGAGGGAGAGGGGACTGAACGGGGGATATTGCAGAGATACACCGACTTGATCTTGCTTAATCGAATCCATAATCGATAAAGACCTTTCAGGTCGATGCATAACGCGAGACAACTCGGTCGGCTCCCTCTCCCTTTGGGAGAGGGCTGGGCGGGCGGCGTTCCGATGAGGGGCTCTTGATCTTCAATCGCGACCTTTGATGGTCTGGCTACGCTGCCCAGAAGCCCCAACCGGCACCTCACCTTTCAACGTCACCCGCCGCACCACCCGATCCTGAGTGCCGTAATCATCAATCGCGTAATGCTGCGTCGAACGGTTATCCCAGATCGCCACATCACCGGCCTTCCAGCGCCAGCGCACAGTGTTTTCCTGGCGGATTACATGGCTCTGCAGCAACCCGAACAAATGTGCGGAATCGGCCTGCGAGTAACCCTTGATGCGTTTGACGAAATGTCCGAGCAACAAGCTCTTCTCGCCACTGATCGGGTGCACGCGCACCACCGGGTGCTCGGTCTCGTAGACGGTCGAGGTGAAGACCTTGCGATAGCGCTCGAGCTTCTCCGCCGAGACGTCAGGCTTGGCGCTGGCATAGTCGTATTCGTTGCTGTGCACGGCGAACAGTTTGTCGGCCAGTTCACGCAGCTCGGTCGGCAAGCCGTTGTACGCCGTCGCGGTGTTGGCCCACAGGGTGTCGCCACCGAATGCCGGGGCCACCACCGAGCGCAGGATCGAGGCTTTCGGGTAGGCATCGACGAAGGTCACGTCGGTGTGCCAGGAGTTGGCGCGCTGACCTTCAGCGCCGTCCAGTTCGAGCAGATAACGCGTGCCTTCACGCGACGGCACGGTCGGGTGCGCCACCGGTTCGCCGAGCAGATGCGCGAAGGCTTCCTGACGCTGATCATCGAGTTGGGTCTGTTCGCGGAAGAACACGACTTTGTACTGAACCAGCGCCTGTTGAATGGCTTCGACGGTGGCGGCGTCGAGTTCACCGGACAAATTCACGCCACGGATCTCGGCGCCGATACGACCGGCCACCGGATGGATTTCCAGCGCGTGGACAGCGGGTTTTACGGCGAGTGCGGCATTGCTCATGGGTAGACCCTCATCGACTGCTTACGGTTGGACGGCAGCGAAACAACGCTCTATCTATATTCCATTTACATCTAATAGATATTCACATGCTTCGTTGACGGAATAAGAGCTTGCATTTAAAACCTCTAGCAACCCTCGTCGCAAATGCCTTCGAGCTATTTTTAGGATGCCGGAAAAGCATATGGATCTTCGCCAGTTGCGTTACTTCATCGCCCTCAACGAACACCGCAGTTTTGTCCGTGCGGCGGACGCAATGGGCATCACTCAACCGGCGTTCAGTCGCAGTATTCAGGGGTTGGAGCAGGAGTTCGGCTGCGTGCTGGTGGATCGCGCAAACAAGGATTTGCGCCCCACGCCTGAAGGTCAGGTGGTGCTGCAGCACGCCCTGAGCCTGGTGCAGGGCGCGGCGCTGCTCAGCACCGAAGTGACGCAGATGACCAAGCTCGATGCCGGTGAGGTGCACTTCGGTTGCGGGCCGGCACCGGCGGTGAAACTGGTGCCGGATGCGGTGGCGCAATTCATCAACGCGCACCCGAAAGTGCGCACCTGTTTTCAGGTGGATAACTGGGAAAAACTCAGTCGCGCGTTGAGCCGTGAAGAGATCGAGTTCTTTATCGCCGACATTCGTCATTTCGAGTCGGATCCGAACTTCCAGACCCAGGCACTGACGCCCAAGCGTGGGGTGTTTTTCTGCCGGCCGGGGCATCCGTTATTGGCCAAGGAAAGCCTGTCGACCAACGACATGTTCGACTACCCGCTGGCGACCACGCTGATCCCGCCAGGAATTCGCAAATTGCTGGCGAACCTCAGCGGCCGCATCGATTTTTCCCCGACCATCGAGACCGAGCACTTTCCGGCGCTGGTGAAAGTGGTGCTGCAATCCAATGCGATTGGCGTGGGCACGGAGGAAGCGTTTGTCGAGGACATTGCCAAGGGTTCGCTGGTGTTGCTGCACTGGCGCAATCTGCCGCAGAACCTGGAGAGCATGAATGCGCGCTGCGGGATTGTCAGTCGTACCGGATTCAGATTATCGCCGGCGGCGCGGGCAATGATCGAGACGTTGGTGGCGGTGGATCGGCAGGAAGTCAGCGTCGCGGTTTGAGGAGATCGTTCCCACGCTCTGCGTGGGAATGCAGCCCGGGACGCTCCGCGTCCCAAAGCGGATGCAGAGCGTCCATTGATGCGTTCCCACGCAGAGCGTGGGAACGATCGGCGTACGTTAGAGCTTGGCCGCTGCCAACTCAGGCGCCACCCATTCGTTGACCTTGAACGGCTTGCGAATCAGCTTCTGCTGCGCCGCCAGATCGACCTTGTCCTGCAAGCTGCCCAAGAACACCGGATCCAGCGTCGACGGGAACACCTCGCTCAGTTTCTGATCCTGCAGATCCTGCGTCAGGATCAACGGTGGATAACTGGCCAAACCCGAGACCAGTTGCACGTAAGCCGCCTTATTGCTGTCCTGCGTCAGCCACTCCACCGCCTGCTGCTGCGCCTTGAGCAATTTCGCCACCGCCTCCGGGTGCGCGTCGACAAACTTGCCCGTGCCAACCAGAACCGATTGCACACTGCCGGCACCACCGAGATCCTTGGTGTTCAACGGCAACTCGGCCAGACCCTTGGCTTGCAATGCCGTCAAACCGGAGCTCCCCCACGACGCATCGATCTGCTTGGCCGCCAACGCCGCAACCGCCGCGTTGAAATCCAGATTGATGACTTTCAGATCCTTCTCGCTCAAGCCTTGGCTCGCCAGTGCCGCATCAAACGACAACTGCGTTGCGGTGCCCCTGAAGATCGCCACGCGTTTCCCTTTCAGATCCTGCAAGGTCTTGATCCCCGACCCCGGCACCACGCCCAGATACTGCTTCACTCCACGCGCACTGGCGCTGAGCAGCCGTGTATCGAGGCCATTGGACTTGCCGATGATCGCCGCCAGATCGCCCAGATAAGCCAGATCGACTTGACCGTTGGCAAACGCCTCATTGATCACCGGCCCGGCACCTTTGAAGAAATTCCACTGAATCTTGATGCCTTGATCGGCGAAGGCTTTTTCAAAAATCTGCTGATCACGCAACACATCGACCACACCGCCGCCACTGTGCTGAGTACCCGCGCTCAGGTCAGGCACGGCGATCCTGATTTCCTTGAGTTCATCGGCCTGGGCGGTGAACGCCAGCAGGCCCGCCAGCGCAGGAACGGCAAACAGACTGAAAACACGTTTGAAGGGGAGGTTCATGGGTGCAGCTCCTTGATCACAACGGGCGTTGAGGAGCCGAAAGTAGGCCGAATGCATACCTGCACTTAAATACTATAAATGCACATTTTTATAGCTATTTGAGCTAAGCGAGCGACGACGGGGCTTGCAGCGGCGTATGCATTAACAGCATCGAAAATATTCTTCGAATGCATTGGATGCGTGTGGGCTGGAAGCCTTAAATGACCTCGCTTATCTCCCAAATGAATCTTTATAAGTTTTTTTATAACTATTTGTTTTTAGCTAATGCCGCTAAAGATCGCAGCCTTCGGCAGCTCCTACAGGGGCATCGCAATCCCATGTAGGAGCTGCCGAAGGCTGCGATCTTTTGATCTTGAATCGATCTCGATCCAACCCGACAACGGAGGTCACCCATGGCCCGTCAACCCTTGCTCAGCCTGCCGCTGCCGCTGCCGCCGCTGAAAAGCCGACGTACCTGGCCCAGCATCAATCAACGCGTGTTGCCATGGCTGCTGCCCCTCAGTCTGTTCGTCCTGTGGTGGCTGGCCGCACGCAATGAGTGGATGAGTGAACAGATCCTGCCCGCGCCGTCACTGGTGTGGAACAGTGCTGTCGAGTTGTCGCAAGGCGAGTTATGGAGCCACTTGTGGATCAGTCTGCAACGTTTGTTCTGGGGTCTGCTTGCGGGAGTTTCTGCGGGTGCATTGCTCGGCGCAGCACTGGGATTCAGTCGTCGTCTTGAGCGTTTGATCTTCCCGACCTTCGCCGGACTTTCGCAAATACCGACGCTGGCGTGGATTCCATTGTTCATGGTGTTTTTCGGTATTGGCGAAGTGCTGAAACTGGTGGTGCTGATCAAAGCGATCGTAGTGCCGGTGACCCTGCACACACTGGTCGGCGTAAGAGATGCACAGCCGAAATTGCGTGAAGCCGCCGCTGTTTTACGCTTGCCGCCACACCTGCTGATCCGTCGCCTGGTGTTGCCCGCCGCCCTCCCCGCGTTCATGGCTGGTGTACGTCTGGCGCTGGCCGCCGGATGGACTTCGTTGCTGGCCGTCGAACTGCTCGCCTCCAGCGAAGGCATAGGCTATCTGATGGTCTGGGCACGGCAATTGTTCATGCTCGACATTGTTTTCGTGTGCATCGTGGTGATTGGTTTGATTGGTGTGGCGATGGATCGCGGCATCGGTCTACTGGACAAGAAGCTGGTGCACTGGCCGCACCCGGCCACTGCCGAAATTCGCCGCGGCCCGCGTTATGAAGGCTGGCAGCGTCTGCAACCGTGGCTGCTGCCGCTGAGCTTGTTGGCGTTATGGCAATTGGCGAATGAACTGCAGTGGGTCGATACCAACATTCTGGTCAGCCCACTGGCCGTTTTGAGCACAGCATGGGACGGTCTGCTCGACGGTACGCTGCTCAGCGGAATGACCCTCAGCCTTGGTCGCACGTTAGGCGGCCTGCTGCTTGGCGGCGGACTCGGATTCGCCTTGGGTCTGCTGCTGGGTCTGTCGAACATCAGCGAACGACTGCTCGGCCCGACCCTCGCGGCCATCCGCCAAATTGCCATTTTCGCCTGGGTGCCGCTGCTCACTGCCTGGTTCGGTCTCGGCGAACTGGCCAAGTGGGTGTTCGTCGCCCTCGCCGCGTTCTTCCCTTTGTTTATCGCCACGCAACGCAGCGTCGCCAACCTCTCGCCACAACTCAACGAAGCCGCTCAAGTGCTACGCCTGAGCCTCGGCCAACGCCTGCGCCGACTGGTGCTGCCGGGCGCCGCGCCGGGGATTTTCGCAGGTCTCAGACTGAGCCTGATCTACGCCTGGCTTGGCACCATCGGCGCTGAATATTTTATGCCGTCCAATGGCGGCATCGGCAGCCAGATGATCGGCGCACAACAACTGCTGCGCATGGACCTGATCATGGCCGGCATGCTTTTCGTCGGCCTCACCGGCGCCCTGCTCAACCTCATTGGCCAACGCCTGGAAATTCGCGCGACCCGCTGGAGACACGCATGAACGCACCCATTGTCAGCTTTACCCACGTAGGCAAATCCTTCGACGTCGACGGTTTCGAACTGGAGGCGATTCGCGAGTTCAACCTGGACATTGCCGAAGGCGAATTCGTCGCCATCGTCGGCTCCAGCGGCTGTGGCAAATCGACGTTGCTGCGCTTGTTGGTGGGCCTTGATACGCAATTTCGCGGACAAATTACCGTCGACGGCAAAGCCGTCAGCGGCATCGGCGGCGAGCGCGGGATTGTCTTTCAGGAACACCGTTTATTCCCGTGGCTGACCGTCGCCGACAACATCGGTCTGGGACTGGTCAACGAGCCACTGAGCGCTACGCAAAAGCATCAGCGGATCAACGATTTCATCGACCTGGTCGGCCTGCGCGACTTCACCCGCGCCTATCCGCACCAGCTCTCCGGCGGTATGGCGCAGCGTGTGGCGATCGCCCGTGGCCTGGTGGCCAGCCCACGAATTCTGCTGCTCGACGAACCGTTCGGTGCGCTCGATGCACTGACCCGCCAGCAGATGCAGGACGAGCTGTTGGCGATCCGCGCCCGCGCGAAAATCACCACAATCCTCGTTACCCACGACGTCGAAGAAGCGATCTTCCTCGCCGACCGTGTGGTGGTGATGGAACCGCGCCCGGGGCGGATCAAGCAAGTGGTCGACATCGCTTTGCCGCATCCGCGTCAGCGCAGCAGTTTCGACTTCCATCAGTTGCGTGAAGAACTGCTGCACGAACTGACCAGTGACGACCATTACCAACCGAGCGTACCGGTGCAGATCCGCGATCTGCCGCTGACGTTCATTGCCTGCTGAACAGGAGTTTTGCGATGCCGCAACGTCCCAATTTTCTGGTGATTCTGGCCGACGACTTAGGCTTTTCCGATATCGGTGCGTTCGGCGGCGAAATCGCCACGCCGCACCTCGATGCCTTGGCCAACAATGGCCTGCGCCTGACCGACTTTCATACTGCACCGACCTGCTCGCCGACTCGCTCAATGCTGCTGACCGGCACCGACCACCACATCGCCGGCATCGGCACCATGGCCGAAACGCTGACCCCGGAACTCATCGGTAAACCGGGTTATGAGGGCTATCTCAACGACCGCGTGGTGGCGCTGCCGGAGCTGCTGCGCGAGGCCGGTTATCAAACGTTGATGAGCGGCAAATGGCACCTTGGTTTGAAAGCTGAACTGGCACCCCATGCGCGGGGTTTCGAGCGCTCGTTTTCGCTGCTGCCCGGCGCGGCCAACCATTACGGTTTCGAGCCAACCTACGACGAGCAAACGCCCGGTCTGCTGAAGTCCACCCCGGCGCTGTACATCGAGGACGACACGTTTGTCGATGAGTTGCCGAAGGATTTCTATTCCTCCGACGCCTTCGGAGACAAGCTATTGCAGTACCTCAAAGAGCGTGACCAGACCCGACCGTTCTTCGCCTATCTGCCGTTCTCCGCGCCGCACTGGCCGTTGCAGGCACCCGCAGACATTGTCGAGAAATACCGTGGTCGTTACGACGCCGGCCCGGAAGTGCTGCGCCTGGAGCGACTGGCAAAACTCAAAGAACTCGGTCTGATCGAACCGGATGTCGAGCCCCATCCGCTGATTCAGTTGACCCAGCAGTGGGACGCGTTGAGCGAAGAGCAAAAACAGATTTCCGCGCGGGCGATGGAGGTCTACGCGGCGATGGTTGAGCGCATGGACTGGAACATCGGCCGGGTGGTCGATTATCTGCGCCAGCAAGGGCAGCTCGACAATACGTTCATCCTGTTCATGTCCGACAACGGTGCCGAAGGCGCGCTGCTCGAAGCGTTCCCAAAATTCGGCCCGGAACTGGTGACGTACCTCAGCCAGCACTACGACAACAGCCTCGACAACATTGGCCGGGCCAATTCCTACGTGTGGTACGGGCCGAACTGGGCGCAGGTAGCGACCGCGCCATCGCGACTGTTCAAGGCGTTCACCACTGAAGGCGGGATTCGCGTGCCGGCGCTGCTGCACTATCCGCAATTGGCGATCAAAGGGCAGATCAGCCATGGCTTCGGCACGGTGATGGACATCACACCGACCATTTTAGATCTGGCTGGCGTGCGCCATCCGGGCAAGCTTTGGCACGGCAAACCGGTAGCGCCGTTGCGTGGCAAATCGTGGCTGGGGTTCTTGTCGGGCGAGACCGCGCAGGTGCATGACGAGCACACGGTGACGGGTTGGGAATTGTTCGGGCGTCGGGCGATTCGGCAGGGGTCGTGGAAAGCGGTGTGGATTCCCGGGCCTGTCGGGCCGGCGACGTGGCAGCTGTATGATTTGAGCAGTGATCCGGGGGAAATTCATGATCTGGCGGTGAGTCGGCCGGAGAAGCTCAGCGCGTTGATCGGGCATTGGCAGCAGTATGTCGAGGAGACTGGGGTGATCTTGAGTGAGTCGCCGTTTCAGCCGGATTGAAGGGGAAGATCAAAAGCCCCTCACCCTAACCCTCTCCCTGAGGGAGAGGGGACTGACCGAGGTGTCTTCCGTTAAATATCGACCTATGAAAACGAGTCGATTATGGATTCAACGAAGCACTTTCACGTCGGCGTAACTCTTCAATATCCCCCAATCGGTGCCCTCTCCCTCCGGGAGAGGGCGAGGGTGAGGGCAACTCGTCAGGCCTCCACCGCCTCCCCAGCCACCGCGATTTCATCCCTGCGAACAAACCGGTTCGCCCGCCCAAACGTGCCGAAATCATTAAACCGCACGCCCATCTCACGCATCACCTTATGCGCCACTGGCACGGTCATCTGGCGAATGTAAAACGGCTCCTTCACGACAAAATGATGAATGCCGTGACTGCTGCCAAAGTTGAAGCAGAACGCCTGCAACGGCCACAGCCACCAAGGGTTGAGCACCTGACACTGCTGCAGCACATTGCCCAACTCGACATCGCCGTAGTAATGCATGTTCGAGCTGATGAAGTGCAGGCAAAACGTGCGCAACACGTTCGGACCGATGATCACCACCGCGGCGATGTCGATCACCTGCATCACCGACAACGTGGTCGCGGACCATTCGATCGGCGCGCCCAGCAGGTACGCAATGCCGTTGGCCGCATGAAAGCCGAGAAACACATACCACGCGCCCCAATGCACCAGCGCCAGCGGCGCGTAGACCTTCAGCGTGCGCTTGATGATGCTGAACTTGTGCGCCCAGGTCTTGGCCCGCAGCATGCGGATGAATGCCGACATCACGTTGTCGCCAACCATCAGCAACCGCGCAAATCCCCACGGCTCGCCGTTGGTGATCGCGCGCTCTTCCATGTCGGTTTCAGTGCCGGAGACCTTGTGGTGATTGAGGTGCAGATGCCGACGAATCCACGGGTTGATCGTGCTCGGCCGCGCCAGCCACACCAGGCCCATCATCAGGTTGTGCGGCACGCGCTGCTTGCGGAAATACATGCTGTGGATCAGGTCGTGTTCCAGCTCATGGGTCAGCGAAGCAAAAAACGCATTGAGCAACAGGCACACCCACCACGCCATATGGCCAGTGATGTACAGCGCTGCCGAGCCGATCATGCCGGCCAGGGCGAACGCCAGAATCCCCGCCCCGAGCGCATCCTGATGCTTGAGAATCGGGTAACGCTCGCGCAGTTCGACGCCTTTGGCCAGCACGACTTCGCGAATATGCGCTGATCGCTGGGCCGGATTGTGTCGCTGGGGACTTGCAGAAGTACCGTCCATGCTTCCATCCTCGGGTTTATGATGTTCGCATCGTGCCTCGCCAACGCTTCAATTGCGGTAGCCGAGAACGCCAACCTGTTGACCGGAAGCGCCAATCAGCATGAAGGAACCGACCTCCCTCGCCAGCTGGACCCGTGCCTTGCGCAAGCAACTCGATGCGCTGGGACTGGACAGCATCGCCCTGTGTCAACAGGCCGGGCTCGATCCGAATTTGATGGACGACCCCAACGCACGTTATCCACTGTCCGGCACCACGCGCCTGTGGGAAATCGCCGTGCAGGTCAGCGGCGATCCGGCGATTGGTCTGCGCGTGTCACGCTTCGTCAGCCCGACCACGTTCCATGCGCTCGGTTATGCGCTGGTCGCCAGCGGCAGTTTGCGCGAGGTGTTCGAACGCATCGTGCGCTACCACCCGGTGGTCAGCGACGCGCTGGAACTGGAACTGAGCCGCAGTGACGACCGCTACCAATTTCGTCTGAAAATTCCGTCAGGCAATCCCGCGCCGGCCTTCGAAGCCATCGACGCCTTTACTGCGATCTACGTGCGCACCTGCCGCAATCGCCTCGGCCGTGATTACGCGCCACTGGCGGTTTACCTGCGTCGTCCGGAACCAACCGATGCGCACCAATGGCACAAAGTCTTCCGCGCCCCGGTGCATTTCGGCTGTGCCGAAGATCGCCTGGAGTTCGCCCTCGCCGACTTCGACAGCCACCTCGACGACGCCAACCCGGAACTCGCCGAACACAACGAGGCCGTGCTCAAACGCACGATGGCCCAGCTCCAGCCGCTGACCTGGGAGCGCAAGGTGCGCGATGCGATTGAAGAACAATTGCCGGAAGGTGAGCCAAGTGCAGAGCGCATTGCTCAGGCCTTGCACCTGAGTTTGCGCAGCCTGCAAAGGCATCTGGCGGATGAGGGTTGTCGCTTTGATACGTTGCTTAACGAGAGTCGCGAGAATCTGGCGCTGCTGCACCTGCGGGATCCGCAGTGTTCGTTGAGTGAGGTGAGTTATTTGCTCGGGTTCGCCGACACCAGCAGTTTCAGCCGCGCGTTCAAGCGCTGGACGGGGATGACGCCGGGGCAGTTTCGCGATGGGTTGCGCTGATCGTCAGCCTTTAGCCAGACTGCGTTCCATACCGGATGACCATTGTTCGATCATCGCAGCACCCATCGCGGCGAACGCCGGATGACTGGCGCCGTACTCCGCCATTTCGCCCATTGCCACCTGCATACCGTTAGCGACTTGCTGCAGTAATTGATTGCAACGCGCCTCCGTCAGATTGCAGGCCGTACGACCGAACCGCATCAGCATTTTGTGCTTGGGCCAAGCCTTCGAGCCACCCAAGAGCAACGCCATACTGTCGTTCTTTATGTAGACCGATGTGGTGATGATGTCGTATGCGGGCGCGAGTCTGATTGTCGATTCCTCGCCACAGTCTTCGTACAGCACACCGAAGTTTTTGAGATGAGCGTCGCCGTTTTTCAGGCCTGCGGACAAAGCCACAATCTTGAAAAATGCTTCCAGCGCCTGACTGAGCAATGCAGGCGAAACAAACGCTTTGATCTGCCGGGCTGCGCCTTCGTAAGAACCATCGTATTTGGCTTTCGACGGCCAGCCGTTGAGCACGCAGAAGTCCTCAAAACCCAGGTAGCCCTTAGCGCTCAGGTCAAAGCGCTCGATAACCAGAAACTTGCCATGTTCGCTCAGCTCGAACTTCGGCACTTCTAGCCCGCAGTGTTGCGCGGCACGCATGCAAAAGTACTCGTTGGTTGCCAGCTGCGGATATTCATCGGCGCGAAAAGCTTTAACCAAGTGAGTGGATCCGCGATGAGTCAGACAATCAATCGCAGCCGCACTGTCACGCACCAGCACTTTGGGCTGCACCCCAGACACTCCGGAATACTGGCCATAGGTTTGCAACAGATCCTCGAACAAGCCTTGCGCACCATCGTGCACTAGCAGATCGGCCAGCGATGTTTCACGCGGGCGATCCGTCAACGATGCGCTGGCGATGGATAACCGACCGAGCTGATAGGGGCCGACAATGGCCAGCAATGCAAAGTCATCGAAGCCGCGAACCGCTTTGCTGAAGCGCCGAACCAGCTCATCACGAAGGGCACCTTCGGGCAGATTCATCTCGAAAACCGGATGAATGCCATGCTCCCAACCATAACTTTCCAGCCGGGACGGCATTGTCAGTGACACGGCATTTTCAGCGCTGGTTTCTTCGCGGTAACTGAAGACGCTGTGGACTCGATCTTTCCCGCGCGCCAACGTTCCCACCGCTTGCCCGCCGACACAGACGTTTAATCGATCCGACGACTCACTCATGGAAGTTGACCTTTTGTAGCGTATCGAGTGTCGGGCGGCGAGACTGACGTGGAACCGCTGTCAGCTCATAGCCAAACCCGTTAAGGATCGCTTCGACTTTGCGCAGGCCGATTTCGGCAATGGTGTTGTTTTCGATCCCCGAAATCGTCGCGCGGCTCATTCCGTATTGCTGAGCCAGCGCCTGCTGGGTCATTTTGTTTGCCTTGCGCAGGGCTTTGATCAATTCGCCAAGCTGTTCCATGCGGTTTCCTGCATCAAATACGGTGCAAATTAAGATATTTGCTTATTTTGCATCGAATTTGATGCAGTCATTCGACAAGATTAGCCTAATTACAAGTGATCAAAAAGTACTCAATTGCTCACCATAAACCCCAGCTCAAAAACAGTGCCGTCAGCATCACTACTCACCCGCACCTGCCCGCCATGCAATTGCATGATCGACTGCACAATCGCCAACCCCAACCCACCGGAATCCCCCGGCTCTGCCCGTGAAGGGTCAACGCGATAGAAGCGGTCGAAGAGTTTGCCCAGATGCTCCGGCGCAATGGTCGGCCCGAGGTTGTGCACCTGCAGCCAGCAGCATTGCGCTTCGTCACGGCGACGCAGGCTGATTACGGATCCGGAATCGGCATGACGCACTGCGTTAGCCAAGAGATTGCCAAGCGCCCGTTGCAGCAACTGCTGATCGGCAAGCAATTCACCGCGCAGCTGATTGTCCAGCCGCAGATCTCGGTCATCCGCCAAGGCTTCAAAATAATCACACAGCTCACCGCCAACGCTGTGCAAATCCAGCGTTTGCAGATTTAGCGCACGCTCAGCCTGCTCGGCGCGGGCGAGGAACATCAGGTTTTCCGCCATGCGCTTCAACCGTTCGAACTCTTCCATGTTCGAGGCCAGCACTTCCTGATATTCCGCCGTGCTGCGCGGATGATTCAGCGCCTGACCGTTGCTCGCCAACAAGGTGTGCAACGGCGTGCGAATCTCATGGGCGAGGTCAGCGGAGAACTGCGACAGGCGCTGCACGCTGTCGTCGAGCCGCGCGAGCATGCCGTTGAGCGCCTGAACCGGCTCAAGCAGTTCGGCAGGCGTGCCGTTGGCGGGCAGGCGTTGGTCGAGGCTGCGCAGATCGATGCCGCGTACCGCTTCGCTCAACTGACGAAGAGGCTGCAGGCCCCGGCGCAGCAACAGCAAGCCCAAGGCAAATGCGAGCAACGCACCGAGGCCGACGGCCAGATAAAGGCGTAGACGGTAACTGGCGAGCATTTGCTCGCGTTCACTCAGCACCTTGCCGGTAATGACCGTCAGCGGCTCACCATTCGGCCCTTGCGCTTCGCCGGACAACAGCGCCAATTCGGCACCGTCCGGCGCTTGCCACGTGAGCACATCGGGGCGCTGCGGTGTTTGCTCGCGGGGGATCGCGTTCAGCGCGGGCAACTCGCGTTGCCGTGGGTTGATGGCGATCACACTGGAGCCATCGGCGCGGCGCACCAGCAACAGGCTGTCGAGATTACCGAGCATGTTCTGATACAGCCGCGGCCGCGCCTGCAAGGCGGCGAGGCTGTCGCTGTCGGCGAGCAAGGCGCGTACTTGTTCCAGTCGACCAAGCAACGCCAGGTCATCGCGGTAAGCGATTTCCGCAGCGAGCGAACGGTAGAGAAACACGCCAATCGCGCTCAGCACCAAAGCGCAAACCATCGCGAACGCCAGCGCCAGGCGCCAGGCGATCGACCTAGAGCGCATCGTCAGGGGCTTCCAGTTGATAACCGACGCCACGCACCGTGTGGATCAGTTTCGGCATGTACGGATCATCGACTTTCGCACGCAGACGACGCACCGCCACTTCGACCATGTTGGTGTCACTGTCGAAATTCAGGTTCCACACCTGCGAGGCGATCAGCGTGCGCGACAACACTTCGCCCTGGCGACTGGCGAGCAACTGCAGCAAAGCGAACTCCTTGTTGGTCAGGGCGATGCGCTGGCCACCACGGCTGACGCGGCGCCGCAGTACGTCGATTTCCAGGTCGGCGATGGTGTACGACTCGGCTTCGCGCATCGGCCCGCGCCGCAGCAACGTGCGTACCCGCGCGAGCAGTTCGGCGAAGGCGAAGGGTTTGAGCAGGTAATCGTCGGCGCCCAGTTCGAGACCGCGCACGCGATCTTCGATGGCGTCCTTGGCGGTGAGGAACAGCACTGGCGTGGCGCCGCGCTGGCGGATCAGTTGCAGCAATTGCCAGCCATTGAGGCCGGGGAGCATCACGTCGAGGATGATCAGGTCATATGCCTGCTGCTCGATAAAGTAACGGCCATCGAGGCCATTGAGCGCCACGTCCACGGCAAAACCCGACTCGCCCAGGCCTTTGGCAAGGAAATTCGCGGTTTTGGCTTCATCTTCTACGACCAGCAAACGCATGGCACACCTCGATTGACAGGCACACAGGCTAGGCGCCTTCGGCGGCGTTGCCCATTACAAACTTGTAATCAGACTGACGAGGTTCTGACGAAGCTCGGCGATTAAGGTGGCGACCTTCGCTTTTGGAGCTTGTCCATGACCGTCAAATACTTCGTTGCAAGCCTGATGATCGGCCTCAGTGGCGTTGCTGTCGCCAGTCCTGAGTTGCCGCGTCACGCTGATCTCGACCTGAAAACTGCAAGGCTGCTCGCCGACAGCGCATTGGCCAACTGCACCGGCACGGTGTCGGTGCTCGACCGCGGCGGCAATCTGCTGGTGACGCTGCGCGGCGACGGCGTCGGCCCGCACAACACCGCCGCCAGCCAGCGCAAGGCGTACACCGCGCTGTCGACCAAAACCGCCACCCGATTATTCGCCGAGCGTGCCCGTAGTAACCCGGAAACCGCCAACCTCAACACCCTCGATGAATTGCTGCTGCTTGGTGGCGGGATCCCGCTGTTCCTCGGCACTGAACTGGTGGGCGCCATGGGCGTGGCCGGTTCCGGCGGCGGTGAGCAAGACGAAAGCTGTGCAATCAAGGCTGCCGAGAAAACCGGTCTGGCCATCACCCGTTCCCAATAAGGAGATGCATCCATGAATACTTTGCGCACGACCTTCGCCGCGCTCGGCCTGAGTGCTTTTTCAAGCCTGGCGCTGGCCGCTGGCAACCCGTTGAGCGTGCACGTGCTCAATCTGGAAAACGGCCTGCCGTCGCCGGGCATCAACGTGACACTGGAGAAACACGTCGGCCAGAACTGGCAGCCACTGGCTCAGGGCACGACCAATGAACAAGGGCGGATTGCCGAGCTGTTCCCGGCCAAGCTGCCTTTTGAAGCGGGTGAATACCGCGTGGTGTTCAAGACTGGCGAATACTTCAAGAAGATCAAGCACGACACGTTCTTCCCGGAGATTCCGGTGATTTTTGAAGTGAAGCAGACCGATCAGCACTACCACATCCCGTTGCTGCTGAGCCCGTACGGTTTCTCGACCTATCGCGGTTCCTAAGCCCCACTCCCACAGGTTCTGTGGTTTGCCTGAGATATCATGGAGGGCGGAAAACCCTGTGGGAGCTGGCTTGCCAGCGATGGCGTCCGTTCAGCAGACATCGATGTCGGCTGATGCACCGCTATCGCTGGCAAGCCAGCTCCCACAGGGGCCGGGTGCATTGTCAGATCGTGGCGAGGGCACGCAATCGTACGGCGTCGAGGATTTCGATTTCGCCATACCCGAGCCCGATAATCCCCTGCCCCTGCAAATCCTTGAGAATCTGATTGGTGGTCTGCCGCGACAGCGACAGCATCGACGCCAGCTGCTCCTGCGGCAATTGCAGCACCCGGCGTGGCGCGTCGAGTTCGCCGTAGCCTTCGGCGATCATCAGCAAACGATGCGCCAGACGCGCCGGGGCCGGCAGCAGGCTCAGTTGTTCCAGATTGATAAACGTCAGGCGCAGTTTGTGGCTCATCAGCAGCGCCAGATGCCGCCAGTACACCGGCTGCTCATCGAGCAGTTTCAGCATCATCGCCTGCGGGATATTCAGCAACGTGCACGGCCCGACAGCGAATGCATCATGCGTGCGCGGCTGGCCATCGAACAGGCAAATTTCACCGAACCAGTGCGGCGCCTCGACCAGACTCAACAACGCCTCTTTGCCTTGCTCGCTCACCGCACCGATGCGCACCGCGCCATCGAGCACCGCGTACAAGCCGCACGGTGGATCACCACGCTGAAACAAACGCTGCCCTGCCGTCAGCCGCCGCTCCCGGGCCGCCGCCAGCAGACTATCCTGAAAGGGCACCGGCAGATGACTGAACCACTGGCCGCTCATAAGCCGCGAACGTATTTGCATAAACACTCCTGGATTGTCGCCTGCCTGACAGAGCGAACCCTGATCCCGAGGGATGATGCGATCAACCCTACCGGAGGAACAACAATGAAAAGCCTCGTCGATCATCTCAGTCAATATGCCGCTTACCACCGCGATCCGCGCAACATCACCAGCCACTTTATCGGCATTCCGCTGATTGTGGTGGCCGTGGCGGTGTTGTTGTCGCGCCCGGAATGGTCGCTGGGCGGGTTGTGGATATCTCCAGCCGTTATCGTGGCGCTGGCTTCGGCGTGGTTTTACTTGCGCCTGGAAATGAAGTTGGGCGTGCTGATGACAGTGCTGATGGGCTTATCTGTGTGGGCCGGGCATGTGCTGGCACAGCAAAGTACCCTGGTCTGGTTGAGCAGTGGTCTGGCGATGTTTGTGGTCGGCTGGGTGATCCAGTTTGTCGGTCATCACTATGAAGGGCGCAAACCGGCGTTCGTCGATGATGTGTCGGGGCTGATTGTCGGGCCGTTGTTTGTCGTGGCCGAACTGGCGTTCATGCTCGGGATGCGGCATGAATTGAAAGAGCAGATCGAGGCGCGGGCGGGGGTTGTGCGAGTTAATCCGAACGGCAAAGCGGCGGCTTAGGCCGCTTGAAAGATCGCAGCCTGCGGCAGCTCCTACACCGATCGTTCCCACGCTCTGCGTGGGAATGCCGCCATGGACGCTCCGCGTCCACTGTGACGCGGAGCGTCACGGGATGCGTTCCCACGCAGAGCGTGGGAACGATCAGTTAAAGGCTGGCGACTTTCTGCCAGACCTTCGGTTTGAAGAACAGGGTTTCACCCTTGGCCAAGCCGATCAGGCTGTCGTGATCTTTCACCACTTCGGCCTCGATCAAATCCGTCTGCCCTTCAACCTTCAATGTCACCCGCGTGGTCGCGCCCAACGGCCGGATATCACGCACCTCAGCCGCGTGATGATCCTCCAGCTCATGCCTGGACAACGACACCTCGTGCGGGCGGAACAGCACGTGATTGTCGTCGCTCAACAGCAAGCGGTTCGAGTCGCCGAGGAAGTGATAAACGAAATCGCTGGCCGGGTTTTCGTAAACGTCGCCCGGTGAGCCGATCTGCTCGATCACGCCCTTGTTCATCACCACGATACGATCGGCGACTTCCATCGCCTCTTCCTGGTCGTGGGTCACGAACACCGAGGTCAGGTTGATGTCTTCGTGCAGGCGCGCCAGCCAACGGCGCAGCTCTTTACGCACCTTGGCGTCGAGTGCGCCGAACGGCTCATCCAGCAGCAAAACCTTAGGCTCCACCGCCAAAGCACGAGCCAAAGCGATACGTTGACGCTGACCACCGGACAACTGCTCCGGATATCGATCCGACAGCCAATCCAGCTGCACCATGTTCAGCAACTCATGCACCTTGACCGCGATCTGGCTTTCGCTCGGGCGCTGGTTTTTCGGCTTCATGCGCAGGCCGAACGCGACGTTGTCGAACACGGTCATGTGGCGGAACAACGCGTAGTGCTGGAACACGAAACCGACGTTGCGATCACGCACGTCGTGGCCGGAGACGTCTTCACCGTGGAACACGATGTTGCCCTGATCCGGGGTTTCCAGACCGGCAATGATCCGCAGCAGCGTGGTCTTGCCACAGCCCGATGGGCCGAGCAGCGCGACCAGTTCACCGCTGTGAATGTCCAGGCTGATGTTGTCCAGCGCCTTGAAGGCATTGAAATTCTTGCTGACGTTACGCACTTCGATCGACATGAATTATTCCTCCGCGGCGCTGGCGCGCAGGCGGTTGATACGGATTTCGCTCCACTGCTTGGCCAGCAGGATGAAGAGCGCCAGGATCAGCAACAGGCTCGCCACAGCGAACGCGGCCACGTGGTTGTATTCGTTGTAGAGGATCTCGACGTGCAGCGGCAAGGTATTGGTCACCCCGCGAATGTGCCCGGAGACCACCGACACCGCACCGAACTCACCCATGGCCCGCGCGGTACACAACACCACGCCATAGATCAGGCCCCATTTGATGTTGGGGACGGTGACGTGCCAGAACATCTGCCAGCCATTGGCGCCGAGCAGGCGCGCGGCCTCCTCTTCCTGTGTGCCTTGTTCCTGCATCAGCGGGATCAGTTCACGGGCCACGAACGGCACGGTGACAAAAATCGTTGCCAGCACGATGCCCGGCAAGGCGAAAACGATCTGGATGTCGTGATCCTGCAACCACGGCCCGAACAGGCCCTGGGCACCAAACATCAGCACGTAGACCAGACCGGCGATCACTGGCGACACCGAAAACGGCAGGTCGATCAGCGTCACCAGCATGCTCTTGCCGCGGAACGAGTATTTGCTCACGCACCACGCCGCGCTGACGCCGAACACCAGGTTCAGCGGCACCGAAATCAGCACGGCGAACACGGTGAGTTTCAGTGCCGAAAGCGCATCCGGTTCAAAAATCGCGGTGAAGAATGCACCGAGGCCATTCTTCAAACCCTGCGATACCACGATGAACAACGGCAGCAGCAGAAACAGGAAAAAGACCAGCCAGCCAAGACCGATCAGGATTCTGCGCGACGTGGCGCTGCCACGGCGTGCAGCGTTGGCCGAAGAGGCGGCCGCAATAGACGATTGGGACATGGTTCGCGCCTCCTTATGGGGTTTCGATGCGCCGCTGCAGCAAGTTGATCAGCAGCAACAGAACGAAGGAAACCACCAGCATCAGCACGCCGATGGCGGTGGCGCCGGTGTAATCGTATTGATCGAGTTTGACCATGATCAGCAGCGGCAGAATCTCGGTTTTCATCGGCATGTTGCCGGCAATGAAAATCACCGAACCGTACTCACCGACGCCACGCGCGAACGCCAAGGCAAAACCGGTCAGCCAGGCGGGCAGCAATGCGGGAACGAGGATGTGGCGGAACACCTGCAACGGTTTTGCACCGAGGCACGCGGCGGCTTCTTCGACTTCACGGGGAATGTCGGCCAGTACCGGCTGCACGGTGCGCACCACGAACGGCAGCGTGACGAAGGTCAGCGCGAGGGTGATACCGAGCGGGGTGTAGGCGATTTTGAAACCGAGGTCAGCGGCGAACTGGCCGACCAGACCGGCCGGTGCGTACAGCGCGGTCAGCGCGATACCGGCAACGGCGGTTGGCAGCGCGAAGGGCAGATCGATCATCGCGTCGATCACCTTGCGCCCCGGGAAGGTGTAGCGCACCAGCACCCAGGCCAGCAACGTGCCGATGATGCCGTTGATGATCGCGGCACACAGCGCGGTGCCGAAGCTCAGCTTCAACGCCGCCAGCACCCGTGGTGCGGAGATGATCGCCCAGAACTGATCCCAGGTGAGTTGGGCGGCGTGGACGAACATCGCCGCCAGCGGGATAAGCACAATCAGGCTGAGGTACACCAAGGTGTAACCCAGCGTCAGCCCGAAGCCGGGTATGACGGGGGAGATACGACGCGACATAAAAGTCCTTGGTTAAAAAGCATTCCGCTGAACGCACCAATGTGGGAGCGAGCTTGCTCGCGAAGAGGGAGTATCAGCCAACTCTACGTCGTCTGACACTGCGCTTTCGCGAGCAAGCTCGCTCCCACATTTCCGCGCCTGGCTTCAGGCTTGATGTATGGCTGAAGTCAGATTACTGCGCCTGATAAATCTGGTCGAACACGCCACCGTCGTTAAAGAATTTCGGCTGCGCGGTTTTCCAGCCGCCGAAGTCCTTGTCAATGGTCACCAGGTCCAGTTTCGGGAACTGCTGGGCGTACTTTGCAGCCACGTCCTTGTCACGCGGACGGTAGAAGTTCTTCGCGGCAATTTCCTGACCGGCCGGGCTGTACAAGTGCTTCAGATAGGCTTCGGCGATTTGCTCGTTGCCCTTCTTCTCGGCGTTCTTGTCGACTACGGCCACTGGCGGCTCGGCGAGGATCGACAGCGAAGGCACAACGATGTCGAACTTGTCAGCGCCGCCATCTTCTTTCAGCGCCAGGAACGCTTCGTTTTCCCAGGCCAGCAACACGTCACCCTGACCGTTGTTGACGAAGGTAATGGTCGAACCGCGTGCACCGGTGTCGAGAATCGGCACGTGCTTGAACAGGGTCTGTACGTATTCTTTGGCTTTGGCTTCGTCACCGCCGTTGGCTTTCAGGCCGTAGGCCCACGCCGCGAGGAAGTTCCAGCGTGCACCGCCGGAGGTTTTCGGGTTCGGGGTGATCACCGAGACATCGTTCTTGACCAGATCGCCCCAGTCCTTGATGCCTTTCGGGTTGCCCTTGCGCACCAGGAAGACGATGGTCGAGGTGTACGGCGTGCTCGCTTCCGGCAGACGCTTCTGCCAATCGGCGGGCAGGGTCTTGCCGAGTTTGGCGATTTCGTCGATGTCGCCGGCCAAGGCCAGGGTTACAACGTCAGCGCGCAGACCGTCAATCACCGCGCGGCCCTGTTTGCCCGAACCACCGTGGGATTGCTGGATTTTCACGGTGTCGCCGGCGTGATCTTTCTGCCAGAACTTGATGAATTCAGCGTTGTAGTCCTGATACAGCTCGCGCGTCGGGTCATACGACACGTTGAGCAGTTCGTAATCCTTGGCAACCGCGGAACCGGCAAACACAGCGCTGGCCAGGGCGGCCAAAGCATAACGGCGAATCGACGACATGGTGAAAGCTCCTGGAATTCTGGTGATGGCTTTTTCTTATGTGTTTCGGAAATCGTGTTGCCGGTTCAAAGATCGTCCGATCGCGGCCCGAGCCTTCGGCAGCTCCTACATGAATCCCCCGTAGGAGCTGCCGCAGGCTGCGATCTTTCAGCCCGGTTGTTTACCCGGTTGCTGCAAACGGAATTTCTCTTTGCGTTCGATCTGGACGACTTGTGCGTTGTGCACAGTGATCTCCACCGCGCCGAAACGCAGATCGCGCAGGGCGCTCTGGATTTCACGCAAGATGGTGCTTTCGTCCTGACCGTCAACGCTGCGAAGGGATGCGCTCATGGTGCTGCTCCTTTGAATGGGATTTGCCTGGCAGTGGGCGGCACTGCGTTCGGCGTGGGAGCAATATAAGAGAGGAGCGGATATTCTTAAAAAGACTATTTAAGAATGTTTATATAACTGAAAAACATTATGTGGCAGAGCAAGGGTTTGCGCGTTGAGGGAGCAAAAGATCGCAGCCTTCGGCAGCTCCTACATGGATCGGTGTAGGAGCTGCCGTAGGCTGCGATCTTTTGATCTTTTAACCAATCACCGGTTTTCTCACCCAATCTATCTCCTGTGCCGGAACCGGCCGCCCAAACCAATACCCCTGCCCCAAATCACATTCCTGTGCCAACAGAAAGGCCGCCTGCTCTACCTGTTCGATACCCTCGGCATGCACTTGCATGCCCATGCTCCGGGCCAGCGCGATGATCACCCGGACAATTGCTGCGTCATCCTCATCCCACGGCAGTCCGGCGACGAAGCCCTGATCGATTTTCAGCTTCTGCACCGGCAAGCGCTTGAGGCGCAACAGTGACGAATAGCCCGTGCCGAAATCATCGATAGCCAGACGAATGCCCAACTCGCGCAATCGGTGCATCTGCTCCAATGCCACTTCCGGATCATCCATCACCGCGCTTTCCGTCACTTCCAGCTCCAGATACGCTGGATCCAGCCCGGTGTCGTGCAGCACCTGCGCCACCTGCTGGTACAACTCACGCCGGGCAAACAGCCGCGACGACACATTCACCGCGAGGAACGACAGCACGATCCCGGCCTGCTGCCACTGGCACATCTGCCGACACGCCTGCAGCATCACCCACGCGTCGATTTCGGCGATCAATCCGGTGCGCTCGGCAATCGGTATGAATTCCGCCGGAGAGACCAGGCCACGCAGCGGATGCTGCCAGCGCACCAAGGCTTCGACGCCAATCAGGCGACTGGTTTTCAAGTCATGCACCGGTTGGTAGTAAACCCGTAGCTCCTGCTGCTCAAGCGCGCGGCGCAGCTCGAAAGCGATTTCAACCCGTTGCTGGGCATGAGCGGTCAGTTCTTCGGTGTACAAGGCGTAACCATTGCGACCGCTACTTTTGGCCTTGAACAATGCCGCGTCGGCATTGCGCAAGAGCTGATCGGCGCTCAATGCATCACTGGGGAACAGGCTGATGCCGATGCTGGCGTTGATGAACAGTTCGTGGCCATCGATGCAGAACGGCTCCTTGAGCGCGTCGAGAATGCGTTGCGCCAGTGCCGCCGCCTGCACCAGCTGTGGACAACTTTCCGCCAGTACGGCGAACTCATCGCCACCGAGACGCGCCAGCGTAATGCCGGGGCCGAACAGTGCCTGCAAACGCGCGGCCACGGCCTTGAGCAAGCGATCGCCGATGTTATGGCCGAGGCTGTCGTTGATCATTTTGAAGTGATCGAGATCCAGCATCAGCAGTGCACAGCCGCGCTTGTGGTTTTGCGACGATGCCAGCGCCTGCTCGGCGCGATCGCTGAACAGCAGGCGATTGGGCAGATCGGTCAGCGGATCGTGGTGCGCAAGATGTTTGAGCTCATGCTCGGAGTCCTTGATCGCGCTGATGTCGGAAAACACCGCGACGTAATGGCTGAGCCGGCCCTGATCATCGTGAATAACCCGAATGGTCTGCCATTGTGGATAAATCTCGCCGCTCTTTCGGCGGTTCCAGATTTCGCCGCTCCATTCGCCCTGCGATTCCAGAGTGGCAAACATCGCCTGATAGAATCCTGGCGGATGATGGCCCGACTTGAACAGACTCGGTTGCTGCCCAAGAACTTCTTCACGTTGATAACCGGTGATCTCGATGAACGCACGATTGACGTGCACGATCAGCCCTTGATGGTTGGTCACCAGCACCCCTTCGCGGGTGCAATCGAACACCGCCGCCGCTTGGCGCAGGCGTTCGCGGTCGGCGTGGCGTTCACGCAAACGCGCGCCAATCCCGAGGAACTCGCACAATCGCGCCCTCGCCAGGAAAATCAGCCCGGCGCTGAACGCCGCGAAGACGTAACCGTTGATCAGTTGCCATCGGGCAAGATCGACGGAGTTATCGAAGAAATTGTTTAATAAATGATCAGTTCCCTGCAGCCAGACAGCGGCAAGCACGAGATAGAGCAGCGCTGCACGCAAAGCATCGCGGTAAGTGGCAGGCATTCGACTGTCCATGTCCCTACAAAAAGGTTGGAATTATAGGTCAAGAAACATCCAGCGACTCTTATCTGAAAGGGCGACTGGTTTTATCTGTGTGCTTGGTGATAATGCAACGGCTGTTTTTATCTTTATCGAGGGCCCTATAGCCTATGTGGTACGAAGGTTTTCTTGGCTTGTCGGCCTGGTCTCTGGTCGCAGTCACCCTGCTGATGACTCACGTGACAATTGTCGCCGTCACGGTCTATCTGCATCGCTACTCGGCCCATCGCTCGCTGGAGCTGAATGCCGGCCTGAAGCACTTTTTCCGTTTCTGGTTGTGGCTGACCACGGCGCAGAACACCCGCGAGTGGACCGCCATCCACCGTAAACACCACGCCAAGTGCGAAACCGAAGATGACCCGCACAGCCCGGTCATCAAGGGTTTGTCGACGGTGCTGCGCACTGGCGCCGAGCTGTACCGCGCTGAAGCGCAGAACCCGGAAACCCTGCGCATCTACGGCAAGAATTGCCCGGAAGACTGGATCGAACGCAACGTCTACAGCCGCTACCCGTTGCTGGGCGTGGCAATCATGGGCGTCATTGACCTGCTGCTGTTCGGCACCATCGGCATCACCATCTGGGCAATCCAGATGATGTGGATCCCGGTGTGGGCCGCCGGCGTGATCAACGGCCTGGGTCATGCGGTCGGCTATCGCAACTTCGAATGCCGTGACGCGGCGACCAATCTGGTGCCGTGGGGCATCCTGATCGGCGGCGAAGAACTGCACAACAACCATCACACCTACCCTAACTCGGCGAAACTGTCGGTGAAGAAGTGGGAGTTCGACCTCGGTTGGGCGTGGATCAAAGTCTTCAGCTTCCTGCGTCTGGCCAAGGTCCAGCGTATAGCGCCGATTGCCCACCGCGTCGAAGGCAAGGGCAGTCTGGACATGGACACCGCCATGGCGATCCTCAACAACCGCTTCCAGATCATGGCCCAGTACCGCAAGCTGGTCATCGGTCCGCTGGTCAAGCAAGAGCTGGCCAAGGTCGATCATTCGGTGCGCCACCAGTTCCACCGCGCCAAACGCCTGCTGTCGCGGGAAACCAGCCTGCTGGAAGACCGTCATCACTTGCGCATCCAGACCATGCTCGAGCACAGCCAGGCACTGAAGGTAATTTACGAGAAACGCCTGGCCCTGCAGCAGATCTGGGTCAAGACCAGCGCAAATGGCCACGACATGCTCGCCGCCATCAAAGAGTGGATT
Organism: Pseudomonas sp. NPDC085632; assembly: GCF_044541255.1. Taxonomy (NCBI): domain Bacteria; kingdom Pseudomonadati; phylum Pseudomonadota; class Gammaproteobacteria; order Pseudomonadales; family Pseudomonadaceae; genus Pseudomonas; species Pseudomonas sp. NPDC085632. The sequence continues at coordinate 263,981 of NZ_JBITSX010000002.1, forward strand.
CACGAGGCTGAGGCCAGCGGTATCCAGTCCCTGCGTGAATTCGCAGACCAGCTGAAAACCTACTCGCTGCGTCCTGCGGCGGTCTGAGACCGTTGATCGGTGCACCCGGCTCCCGGGTGCACCCTTCGGAACTTCGCTAAAAATCCCCTATCTCAAAGACACTTCGCCATCCCGGCGGGCTGTACTGTGGCCGTTGTCGAATTGCGGCACGTCCTTTGAGATCTGTGCCGATGGTCAACAACAATCAAAAAGACTCATCCTTCCCGCAGTGGCCCGAGGCCGCGCAAACCCTTATGGCTTTGATGCACGCCCAAGGCGAAGTCGCCCGTTTGAGCGAACGCGAGCAGCTGTTCAGCTCCTTATTGGTCAGCGTCAACGCTGTGCTCTGGGCCTTCAACTGGGAAACCCGTCAGGTGCTGTATGTCAGCCCCGCCTATGAACGGATTTTCGGTCGCTCCGCCGGCCTCCTCCTCGCCGACTACAACCAGTGGCGCGACAGCATCTACCCCGACGACCTGGAATACGCCGAACGCAGCCTCGCCGAAGTGCTGCACAGAGGCGCGGTGGAAGATCGCGAATACCGGATCATTGCCGCCGACGGTCAGGTGCGCTGGCTAAGCGACAAGTGTTTCATCAACCGCCAGGACGAACCCGGTCAACCGGTAATCATCGTCGGCATTGCCGAAGACATTACTGAAAAGAAGCAGATGGAAACCGAACTGCATCGTTTGGCGACCACCGACGTGTTGACCCAAAGCAGCAATCGCCGCCACTTCTTCGAATGCGCCAACCGCGAGTTCGAAGAAGCGCGTGTACAGGGCGCGCCAATGGCCTTTCTGCTGCTGGATATCGATGACTTCAAAATGATCAACGACACCTACGGTCACCCGGAAGGCGATAACGTGCTGCAGCGGATTGCCGAATGCGGGCGCGGGTCGTTGCGTCGAGGGGATCTGTTCGGACGGATCGGTGGGGAAGAGTTTGCGGCGGTGTTTCCAGGGTGCGCACCGGACATGGCGATGCAAGTGGCCGAGCGGCTGCAGCAGGAGATTCAGCGCTTGAGTTTCAGCCATGACGGCCAGACGTTCGGCATCACCGTCAGCCAGGGCTTGACCAGTCTGACCGAGGCAGATGAAAGCCTCGACAGCCTGTTCGCCCGCGCGGATGCGGCGATGTACGAGGCCAAACGGCAGGGCAAGAACCGGATTATTTCTGCGTAGACCCTATTTGAATCCGCCACAAAACCTGTGGGAGCTGGCTTGCCAGCGATAAGGCCGGCACATTCAGCAAAGATGTTGTCCGCGCCGACGCCATCGCGGGCAAGCCCGCTCCCACAGGGATTTGCATTGTTCCGAGTTACTTGCGCATCCGCATCAATTCCGGCAAGCCGATCTTCAGCAACCGCGCCGTGCGGCTCTTCGCCAACTCTTCAATGCCTTCATGCTCAGTCAGATGCGCCATCTGCGCCGCCATGTTCATCACCAGCGCCTCACGGGAATACACCCCGCCGCCGAGCTGGTAAACCGACGCAATCAGCTCACGCAGCTCCAGCGGCAATCGCCAGCGGGTGCGCAACGCCGAACCATAAGCCGCACCAAACTCGGCCAACGCCTCGCCGACTTCCTCCAGCTCATCCAGCGCACCGCCGGCCTGCTGCCATTCCTGCAAACAACGCAGCAACGCCAGATCGCCGAGACGATGGAGCATGCCCGCGCAGTAACAGCGCTCCTGATCCAGATCGAGCAGGCGCGCCAGAGTGCGCGCGTATTCAGCGGTGTGCAACGACAGCCCCCAGTAGCGCTCGGCGTAATCCGCCAGACACGGATCACTGAGCCTGGCACTGCGCTTGAGCGCCAGCCCCAGAATCAGATTCATGCTCTGCCCGGTGCCCAAGCGATGCAGGGCTTGAGCCAATGTCTGTACCGGTGCGCCATGGTGCTGCGCGGCGCTGTTAGCTGCAGCGATCAGCACTGCAGTGATTTGTGGATCGGTTTTGATCTCATCTTCCAACAGCTTTAGATCGAGGCCATTGGGATTGAGGCTGCGCTTCACCGCCACTTGCACGTCAGTCATCAATGGCGCGCCGTCGGCCTGCTCACGGCGACGCTCAAGAAACACCGATAAGGTCATGCCCGGTGCCAATGCCGGCACCTCACAGAACACCTCTTCGCCGGCATTGAGCAACAAGCCCTGCAAACGTTCGGTCAGGCTTTCCATATTCAGGGGTTTGGTCAGATACGCCGTCGGCGCCAGCGGAATCGCCTCGCGCACACTGGCACTGTCGTTGCGGCTGCTCATCAGAATGAACGGCAGCGGCGGATTGCGTTTGCGCTGACGCACGCTACGCAGCACATTCAATCCATCGACTCCCGGCAGCTCCCAATCGACGATAGCCAGGTCATACGGCACCTCGCTGAGCATCGACAGGGCTTGCTGGCCATCGGCACACAGATCCAGCCGCGCATCGCAGCGCACGTTCAGCAGCACTTGTTTGAGCAGGTCGCGGGACCACGGATCGGCCTCGGCAATCAGCACTCGCGGTACGGCGGGTAATTCAACGGCAGTCATGCGCGCTCTCCCTTGCAATCCCTGAACCTTAGCCAATGCTGGCCTTTCGATACAGCGCTAAAGCGCCCGATGTGTTTCAAGGGGCGTAAAAAAACCCGCCGAGGCGGGTTTTTTGTCGATCAGGTCACACGGGGTGATCAGATTTCGGAGAAGCACTCTTCGATGATCGCCAGACCTTTGTCCAGTTGCTCGTCCGGCGAAGTCAGCGGAACCAATACGCGCAGAACGTTGCCGTAGGTGCCGCAGGACAGCAGGATCAGACCCTTGTCGCGCGCCTTGGCCACAACCGACGCTACAGCAGCAGCGTTCGGCTTGTGGCTGTCGCCGTTTTCGAACAGCTCGACCGCGATCATCGCGCCCAGGGCACGAACTTCGCCGATCACCGGGTACTTGGCCTGGATAGCTTTCAGGCCAGTGACCAGACGCTCGCCGACAGCCTTGCAGCGGTCCAGCAGTTGCTCTTCTTCGAACACTTCCATTACGGCCAAAGCAGCGGCGCAAGCGATCGGGCTACCGGCGTAGGTGCCGCCCAGGCCGCCTGGAGCGATGGCGTCCATGTATTCGGCCTTGCCGCAAACACCGGCCAGCGGGAAGCCGCCAGCGATGGATTTGGCGAAAGTGGTCAGGTCGGCAGCAACGCCCATCTGTTCCATGGCGAAGAACGTACCGGTACGGCCAGCACCGGTTTGTACTTCGTCAGCGATCAGCAGGATGCCGTGCTGGTCGCACAGGGCACGCAGACGCTTCATGAATTCCTTCGGCGCAACGTAGAAACCACCTTCACCCTGTACAGGCTCGATGATGATCGCAGCGATGTCTTTCGGCTCGGCGTCGTTCTTGAAGATGCGTTCGATGGAAGCGATCGAGTCGTCGATGCTCACGCCGTGCAGTTCGTTCGGGTAAAGCGCGCGGAAGATGCCGCCTGGCATCAGGCCCATGCCGGCCGAGTAAGGCACGACTTTACCGGTCAGGCCCAGAGTCATCATGGTGCGACCGTGATAGGCGCCGGTGAAGGCGATCACGCCAGCGCGGCCAGTGGCGGCACGGGCGATTTTCACGGCGTTTTCCACGGCTTCGGAACCGGTGGTGACCAGCAGGGTTTTCTTGGAGAAATCACCTGGTACCTTGGCGTTGATCTTTTCGCACAGCTCAACGTACGGCTCGTAAGCCAGAACCTGGAAGCAAGTGTGAGTCAGCTTGTTCAGTTGTTCGGTCACGGCAGCGATGATTTTCGGGTGCACGTGGCCGGTGTTCAGTACAGCGATGCCGCCGGCGAAGTCGATGAACTCACGACCTTCAACGTCAGTCACGGTAGCGTTCTTTGCCGATTCAGCGAAGATCGGGTGAATCTGGCCAACACCACGTGGAACAGCTGCGGTACGGCGGGCCATCAGTTCAGCGTTAGTCTTGCTCATTACAGTCCTCATTCGCCGCTCATCGGGCGGCGTGGTTCAAGGATTAAGCGGGAGAAATCGACGGTGGCAGCATGCGATGATCGACTGCCACGGCGTTCCTGGCCGCAGAGAAAATTCCGGTTTGAAACGACGCAAAGGGACAGCGCTCTCGTGCCCTTTGCGTTTGCAGCGATCCTTGTCCGAGCTTAGATGCCCAAGCAGAGGTATTTGATTTCCAGGTAATCTTCGATGCCGTACTTGGAGCCTTCACGGCCCAGGCCCGAGGCCTTGATGCCGCCGAACGGCGCGACTTCGTTGGAGATCAGCCCGGTGTTGACGCCGACCATGCCGTATTCCAGGGCTTCTGCCACACGGAACACACGGCCCAGATCACGTGCGTAGAAGTACGAAGCCAGACCGAACTCGGTGTCGTTGGACATCGCGATCACTTCGGCTTCGTCTTTGAAGCGGAACAGCGGCGCCAGTGGACCGAAGGTTTCTTCCTTGGCCACGGCGGCGTTTTTCGGCACGTTGGTGAGGATGGTCGGTTCGAAGAAGTTGCCTTCCATCGCCTTGCCACCAGCCAACACGGTTGCGCCTTTGGATACAGCGTCAGCGATGTGCTCTTGCACCTTGGCCACGGCTTTTTCGTCGATCAGCGGGCCAGTGGTGGTGCCGTCTTCCAGACCGTTGCCGATCTTCAGTTTCGCCACGGCCACTTTCAGCTTCTCGGCGAATGCATCGTAGACCGAGTCCTGAATGTACAGACGGTTGGCGCAGACGCAGGTCTGGCCGTTGTTGCGGTATTTGGAAATGATCGCGCCTTCGACGGCCTTGTCCAGGTCCGCGTCGTCGAACACGATGAACGGCGCGTTACCGCCCAGTTCCAGCGAGACTTTCTTGATGTCCTTGGCGCATTCCGACATCAGTTGACGACCGATTTCGGTCGAACCGGTGAAGGACAGCTTGCGCACGATCGGGTTGCTGGTCAGCTCACTGCCGATGTCGCCGGCGCTGCCGGAAACAACGCTGAACACGCCCGCAGGAATGCCCGCGCGCTGAGCCAGTTCGGCCAGGGCGAAAGCGGAGAATGGCGTTTGCGAAGCCGGCTTGAGCACCATGGTGCAACCGGCAGCCAGCGCTGGGCCGGCCTTACGGGTGATCATCGCCGCCGGGAAGTTCCACGGGGTGATCGCAGCGGTCACGCCGATTGGCTGCTTGATCACGATCAGGCGCTTGTCTGGCTGGTGACCTGGAATCACATCACCGTAGATGCGCTTGGCTTCTTCGGCGAACCACTCGATGAACGAAGCGGCGTAAACGATTTCGCCCTTGGCTTCCGCCAGCGGCTTGCCCTGCTCAAGGGTCATCAGGCGCGCGAGGTCGTCCCGGTGCTCGATCATCAGTTCGAACCAGCGACGCAGCTTGCCGGCTCGCTCTTTGGCGGTCAGTGCACGCCAGGCCGGCAGCGCCTTGTCAGCGGCTTCGATGGCACGGCGGGTTTCGGCGGCGCCCATTTTCGGCACGGTACCGAGGATTTCACCGGTGGCCGGGTTATTAACCTTGATCGTCTGACCGTTGTCCGCATCGACCCAAGCGCCATCAATGAAGGCTTGCTGGCGGAACAACAGGGTGTCTTTAAGCTGCATGTCGGCTTTCCTTAACAGCACCGCGGCCTGCGCGGAGCAAATTATGATTGTAGAAAGGCGCCTCGCAAGGCTGCCGTCAGGGAAATCAGTGACCGGGTGTGGCGCATCAACCGTGGACGATTCGAAACACCGGCGCTTCAACGCCCGGTCAACGAGCGTTTGAAATCTCAAACGGATCGTAGGATCAAAGGGGTTAAAGGACAATAGGTCGTTCGAAAAAAAGAACAAAAACGCCGTATTTGTGGAAATTTTCAGATCAACGAGCCAAAAGCCTCAGCCGCAACAAAACCATAGAACAGTCCCGAGAAAGCGCCAAGCGAGGGTTTTGCAGGACGTTACCGCTTTATGGAATACCGCGATTTGCGCCGACACGCGCACTGACAATCCGCGCCGAAACCCAGCATGGACGCCCCGAGCCGACCTAGGTATGATGTCGCCCGCTGCACCAGTAGCTCAGCTGGATAGAGTACTGCCCTCCGAAGGCAGGGGTCGTGGGTTCGAATCCCGCCTGGTGCACCATTGATTTAAACGAGAAAGCCCCGGACTGTGATGGTCCGGGGCTTTTTTGTGGGCGTCTACGCCAGAAAACTGTTCATGAAGTCGTCTGCCGTCGACTGCACCCGCTTAAGACCAAATCCAAACAATGCCAATACATCACTGGCCGCGGTCGAGGGTGAAACATAAATCCCTTCGAGTTGTGGATCTCGCTGACTTAAAAGAAGTTGAACATTGCCATCTCGTAGTGAGTGGCCAATCACCACAAGCTCATTGTGGGCGATGAGATCCTGAACTTTGGTAAAGACCTTTTGCTTTGCGGCATTAGGCAGATCATCACTGGTTAAGACTAAAGTGCCCGGCACTATGGCCGAACCGACAAGTTTGTAAATGGTAAGCCCATCAAACTGTTTGTCCTCCGTAGTATCCGATGGGTGCACGACACGGAAGTTTAGCCCTTGAAGCTCAGAGGCCCTCTCAAATAGCGTGTCATAGTTTGTCGTAACGATATTTTTGAACACACGCACCGCTTTCATATGAGCGAGAGTGGGCTGTACTGTTTGTGGAGTATCCAGAACCTCGGCAATACGTTTCTCCAAGGCTGGTCGTCCAAAAAACTTCTCATAGTAAGAGGCAAGAGTACTGAAGTTGTGCGCCATCAGCTGTGTCGCATCCTGTGGCTCCCTCCACAGATCGTTTGATAGAATTCCCATCAGAACCAAAGCCGTTGGGTAGCCCGCCGCAACCGACATGCCGGCGCCAGCGAGCAATACCTTGCCATTGTTGATCATCGGTACAGGAACTTCGGCACGTGACGCAGTGACGACCGAATCCTTGATCGTATTTTTACGCCGGAATAGTTCCTTGTGCAGCGCGTCGGCAAAAAGACTTGTAACTGACTCCCCCACGGCTATCGCAAGATCATGGGCCAAATCAAATTCCCGTCGAAACAGACCATCCGTCCAGCTAGATACTTCTGTACGAAATTCATCGCGTTTGCGATCTTCGAGTGCCTTATAGCGTAGCCGTTTCATAAAAGGCAGAACGAGTTTGTCACTCGCGCGCGCTGCTTTAAATTCGAGATGTGTCACTGATAAACCTGAGCCACCACCGAAACCGTTGTCAGGCTCCCAGCCATAACGCTCACCTAATATCAAAATGAAGAGGTGACACTGTTCAATCTCAGTTTGGATGGTCTCCCAGCTTGAACGGCCGTCCGGTGAAATGCCTTCTGCGTTAACCGGTTCGATCCCCATCAATTTCAGTTGACGGATGACGGCATCACGCTCGTTACCCAGATCGTCCATTGTACTGCTTATGAATGCTCGAAGTTGATTCGCCACGGCCGTCCTTAACTGTTTGGAAAGTGGCGAAAGATTAGCAGAGGACGCGGTTAAAAAATCTTGATTTGCGCTTCTGGCGCTTGAAGATTTTCAGCAGTGCGCAGAACTCCGCCAAAATCGTTTCAAAAGGAATGGCGGGATGCAGGACGTTCGAGCAGAGGGAAATACGTCAGCCTCTTGCAGCGGTCTGAAAGGCGATTGAGTAACGGTCGATTGCGTGAGGGAAGATCCTTACTCCGTCGTCCAATCGAACTCGTCGTAATCATCGTCGTCCTCTTCCTCCTCAACCTCCTCAAAAACCTCGTCCCCATCAACGACATCCTCTTCCGGCTGATTCAGCAGAAACTCCTTACGCGTCTCGGTAATCGCGCGCCGCATCTCTTCGCCCTTCTCCGGGCAGTTGAGCAGTTGGGCGATGCGGTCAATTTTCGATGCCACGTTGTCCTCCAGCGGATTGGCAATGCCCTGATATTGCGCGCTTTTGCGGGGCAATGCCAAATGGCTGGGGGATCAAGCGGTCATTTTTTCTGCAACTGTTCGAGCCGGGCGTCGAGATCGGCCTTCGGGTAGCGTTTGTGCAAGTTGTTGAACAGGCTGTCGGCGGCTTGCGACTGGCCGGATTCGCGCAGGCGCAGGACTTCGCGCAATTGTGCATCGAGACCATTGGCCGGGGCGGCGGCGCGCTTGCTGAGTTTCACTTCGTCGGCATTGATCGCCTGGCTTTGCATCGGCGCCGCCATTTCCGCCATTGGCGCAGGGGCGGGCATGGCGCCAGCGGGGGCGCTCAAAGCCTCGGGCGACTGTTTGCGGGCCAGCGGTGCTGAAGGTTTGGCGGCCGGAGCGAAGTCGAATTGTGGCTGCGGTTCAGGCGCGCGCTGCACCAGCGACAGCATCAGGGCGACGCCGACGAGGCTGGCGAACGCAACTTGCCAGCGCGGTTTACGGCAGGCATCGAGCCAGCGTTGCCACATCCCTGGCTTCGGCGCCGGGGCTTCACGGCGGGCTGCCTTGAGAATGAACGCATCAAGGTGCGCCGGCGGCTCGGCGTTGTGCTGTTCGCGCACATGTTTGATCAGCGGATCTTCGGGTGTCTGGCGGGCGTCAGTCATGTCAGTACCTCCTCGGCCAGCAGCCGACGCAGTTTTTGCTGGGCGTAGCGCAAGCGGCTTTTGACGGTTTCCAGCGGTGTTTCGGTGAGGCTGGCGATTTGTGCCAGGTCGAGGTCGCCGTGGGCACGCAGCAGGAACACTTCACGCTGGTCGGCGGGCAGGGTTTGCAGGGCGCTTTCCAGGCGCTGGCTGTCACGGCTCAGAGTGAGCAGTTGTTCGGGGTCGTTCGCCTCATCGCTGACAGCATGATTTTGCTCGTCGTAGCTGTCGTGCAGCGGCTGTCGGGCGCCGTGTTTGCGCCAGTGATCGATCAGACGATTGCGGGCAATCTGGAACAGCCACGTACGAAATGTCGCCCGGCCTTGTGGCTGACTGCTGCTGCGGATCAGGCTCAGCCAAGTGTCCTGAAACACCTCGTCGGCCAGTTCCGGTTTGCCGCTCAAACCGAGCAGAAACCGGTACAGGCCTTGGCGATGGCGCGCGTACAAGGTCTCGAACGCCGCGCCGTCGCCCTGGCGATAACGCGCCAGCAGCGATTCATCGCTGTTGGCGGTTGAGCTGTCTGCCGAGGCAAACAGCTGACTGATGAAGCCTTTCAGACGACTCACTTATTCGATCCGTTGTTCAGTGGCCACCGCGTTCGATGCGGTTGAGCTGCGCAAGCTCTGCGCCAGCTCGACCAGTTGCACGAACTCGTTGCGCAGACCGAAGCGATCATCGCCGCGAGCGCCACGGGCCAGTGCCTCGGTGTCTTTCAGGCTGAAGTCGCCGGTATAGCGACCGTCCTTGAGTTGCTGGGAGAATGCGGCCACGGCGGCGGCAAAACGCAGATCTTCGCTGGCGGTTGCGACTTGGTTGGCGATCGGCCGTTCGATCAGCAGACTTTTCCCACCTTCGGGCTGTTGATAACGCACACGCAGCATTGCCAATTCTCCGCTCTTTGTCGAAATAGCGGCGTCAGATTTGCCGTATCGCAGCGGCTCCAGCCAGCCCTGCTCACCTGCCGGAACAATTTCGTACAGCGCGGTCACCGTGTGTCCCGCACCGATTTCGCCGGCATCGACTTTGTCATTGCTGAAATCCTCACGCTTCAACGCGCGGTTTTCATAGCCGAGCAGGCGATATTCGCTGACCTGTGCCGGGTTGAATTCCACCTGCAATTTGACGTTTTTTGCCACCACGGCAAGCGTCGAACTCAACTGATCCACCAACACTTTGCGTGCCTCGCGCAGGTTGTCGATGTAGGCGTAGTTACCGTCGCCAGCATCGGCCAGTTGTTCCATCAAGTGTTCATTGTAGTTATCCACACCAAAACCCAGCGTCGTCAGCGAAATTCCGCTCTTGCGTTTATCCACAGCCATTTGCTTGAGGCTGTCGAAGTCGCTGACGCCGACATTGAAGTCACCGTCGGTGGCTAACAGGATGCGATTGATGCCTTTGGGGATGAAAGCCTGCTGCGCCATTTGATAGGCCAACTCGATGCCCGAAGCGCCAGCGGTCGAACCACCGGCGGTCAATTGCTCGATGGCTGTACGAATTTTCGCTTTCTCCCGTCCGGAAGTCGGCTCCAGTACCACTCTCGACTCACCGGCGTACACCACCAAAGACACGCGATCCTGATCGCGCAATTGATCGACCAACAATTTCAGCGTGCTTTTGACCATCGGCAGGCCTTCGCGGCGGTCCATCGAGCCGGACACATCGACCAGAAACACCAGATTGGCCGGGGCCAATTCCGTCAACGCGCGGTCGGAGGCCTTGATGCCGATGCGCAGCAAGCGGGTGTGTGGGTTCCACGGCGAGGCGGCCAGTTCTGTGGTCACGCCAAACGGCGAGCCATCGCTGGGCAACGCGTAGTCGTAGGGGAAGTAATTGACCATTTCTTCCAGCCGCACCGCGCCTTCCGGCGGCAGACGCCCCTGATTGAGCAAGCGGCGCACGTTGGCGTAGGCGCCAGTGTCGACGTCAGCGCTGAAAGTCGAAACCGGCGTTTCGGCGACGCTGTGAATCGGGTTGTCGGCCAGCGCCTGATACTGCTCGCGCTGCTCGTCACGATAGCCCTGTGGATAACTGTCCGCGCCGGGCATCGCTGCGAAACTGGCGATTGCCGCCGGACGGGCGATACGCTTGGCCATCGCCCCACCGGCCATGACTGTTTCCTGTTGAACCTGCAACTCAGGTTGCGCTGGCGCAGGCATAGCAGCGGAATCAGGTTTGGAAGACACACCGCAACCGGCGAGCGCCAGCAGCACACCAACCGCAACAGGGCGTAAGAAAGGAAATGACATGGGGCTGACCTCGGGGATGAAATTGATCATTCATCCACTGAGACGGGCAGCCCTTTCAGTTCGGGTTAAACGCCGCTAAAAAAATTTCAGCGGTGATAACGCCGCACCGCACTGCTGTTACGCAGCACATGGCCTTTGATTTTTTCCATCAGCTCGGCACGGGTCAAACCGGCCGGCAAGGCGTCTGGCGCCAGATCCAGTGCGTAGATCTGGATGATGTAGTGGTGCGCGCTGTCACCCACTGGCGGGCACGGCCCCATGTAGTGAGTGTTGCCCTTGCTGTTGGTGCCGCCGACGCCCTCGAACGCAGACTTGGCGCCGACGCCCGCAGCGATCTGGTGCGTGGTGGCTTTGATGCCGTAATGAATCCAGTGATCGACGCCCAGACCTTTTTGGCCGTCGGGATCGTGCATGACGATCGCGTAACTCTGGGTTGCGGCAGGTCCTGCGTTCCAGTTCAGTGCCGGCGACTGATTCTTGCCGCCGCACCCGGCCGCATCGCTGGCGGCTGCCGAGGTGAACAGGCGGTTATCGGAAACACCCGGGATGTTCAGGGTGAAACGCTCCTGGGCCTGCGCCGGAAACTGCACGCAAAGGGTGACGGCGAGGGCCGCCAGCCATGGGTTGAGAGAGGTCAATCGGGTCATTCCGGGAGCACCTTGTGCAGTGGGGCCGTCGTCGGCCTGCAAACTATAGCTGTACCGTTCGTGCCGTGGCAGTGGCAAATGGCTGAACCTCGCACCGATGCACAAACTCACAAGAGAAATGCCCGCGAGGAAGCCGAACATGTCCCTGCACCGCGTCGCCCGTTTCGCCGATGTCCCTGAAAACCGTGGCCTGCAAGTTGAAATCGGCGGCTGCAAGATTGTGCTGTTGCGCATCGGTGAGCAACTCCGCGCTTTTCAGGGCGAATGCCCACATGCCGGGGCGCCGCTGGCTGACGGAGCGCTGTGTCACGGACGCCTGATCTGCCCGTGGCACAAGGCTGCGTTTCGCGCAGAGGACGGCGCGTTGTGCGAGCCACCAGCGCTCGACAGCCTCAAGCGTTACCCGCTGGAACGGCGTGGCGATGAGGTTTGGGTCGATGATCAGCCGTTGCCCGACCCGCATACACCTCCGGCGGATGATTCGCGTACGTTCGTGATTGTCGGCGCCGGGGCGGCAGGTACCGCGTGTGCAGCGGCGCTGCGGGAAAAGGGCTGTGGTGGCCGGATCGTGATGATTGATCGCGAGGCGGAGGCCGGTTACGACCGCACGGTGCTGAGCAAATTTGTCCTCGCCGGGGACATGCCCCCCGAGGAAATACCGCATCTGCGTGAAGATGAGTTCTTTAAAGCGCAGCGCATTGAACGCCAACGAGGTGAAATCAGCTCAATCGATGCCTCGGCCAAAACCCTTCACCTCAATGACGGCCAGACGCTGCGCTACGACGCGGCCGTGCTGGCCACCGGCGGCGAGCCCAACCCATTGGAACTCCCCGGTGCCGACCTGCCGCAAGTCTTCGTGCTGCGCTCCAAAGCCCAGGCCGAACGGATCATGAACGGCGCGAGTCCCGATCAACGCGCCGTGATCATCGGCGACAGCTTCATCGCCCTCGAATGCGCCTCGGCCCTGCGCCAATACGGCCTCGATGTCACGGTGCTGGCTCGTCACGCGATTCCTTTCGCCGCGCAATTCGGCGAGGCCGTGGGCAAAGCCATCCGCACGTTGCACGAGGAAAACGGCGTGAAATTCATCAGTGAGTACGAAGCCACAGAGATCATCGGTGACGGCAGGGTCGAAGCAGTGCTGCTGGACAACGGCCTGCGGCTCACTGCAGATCTGGTGCTGGCGGGAATCGGCGTGCACCCGGCGACCGAGGCTTTCGCGTCATTGCCGAGGGAAAAAGATCAGTCATTGCGCGTCGATGAAGGCATGCGCGTCAGCGAAGGCCTGTGGGCCATCGGCGACATCGTCACGTTCCCGTTGAACGGCCAGTTGCAGCGCATCGAGCACTGGCGCCTGGCTCAACAACATGCGCGAATCGCTGCCGCCAACATGCTGGGCGGCGAAGAGCATTATCTGGATGTGCCGTTTTTCTGGACCTGGCACTTCGGCAAGAATTACGACTACCTCGGCCATGCCGAACATTGGGATGAGGTGGAGTTTCTCGGCGAGCCTGAACAACCGCCATTCATTGGGCTGTTTGGCAGAAATGGTGTGCTGGTCGCCGCTGTGGCTTGCGAGAAGGAACGGGCAATGGCGCTATTGGCCGAACGGATGAAGCAGCCACTAGCAATGGAAGAAGCCTGGGCACTGATCCGCGATTAGTACTGATCTTCTGCACTTGATCGTTCCCACGCTCTGCGTGGGAATGCAGCCCGTGACGCTCCGCGTCACTGGACGCGGAGCGTCCCTAGAGGCATTCCCACGCGGAGCATGGGAACGATCAACCGCTTAGCGCGTCAGGGGTTCGCGATTGTCGTCATCTTCAGCATGCAGAAAGATTACCCGAGGATGTTCCAGCGGTGCCAGCGGCGGTGGCAATTCCTGCTGCTGAACCGGCCAGAAGTGCGTCACCACATGGCTGATGTCACCTTCCTGATCGTTGTGGATGGTCATCACGCCGGGCGTGCGCAGTTTCTGAAAGCGTTCATCGCAGAGTTTGAAACTCTTGCTCAACCCTTCATCGTCGATCACCGGTGATGGCAACCGGCGCTGGGCGAAACTGCGGCTTTTGCGCTGCTGATAACGCGCCCAGCCGATCAGAAGCACCGCATTGACCAACGCCACCCACAGATAAATCTGCAACGTGCCCAGCGCTTCGAACGCCGAGTTGTCGATACGCGGCCCCCCCGCATGGGTTTCAACCAATGGCCATAGCCCACGGATCAGCAAGAACAGCAGGCCGACCCACGCCACCACGGTAAGAATCACATCGACCACGACCAGAAAAGGCCGCTGGCGGGTCCGGATGATTTTCATTTGATGACCTCCTCTTCGTCGTCCCCGATCGGTTTGATGCCGCGGTCAGGGCTGACCCAACGCGCGCGTTTCTGATGTTGGCCGAACAAGACTTTCGGGAAGCTGACCAGCGTGGTCAGCAGACTGACAAACCAGAATGCAATCGGGTACCAGACCACCCAGAACATGGTCTTGCCCAACCCCGGCTCGTAACGGCGGTCAATGATGATGCTGACCGCGAACTGCACCAGACAAACAAACGCCAGCAGCAACCCGGTAAACGCTGGCGGCATCAGGTGATCCACCGCGATCGCCTCGGGCATGACCACGAACTTGCCCACGCCCCAGAAAATCACCGACAGCAGGAAGGTAAACGCCCAACCGGTCGACAGGCAGTATTCGAACAGCAGCGGCCACAGGTAACGATGGCGGTACTGCCAGATGCCACGAATATTCTTGAACAGCACTTCGGCGCCGCCCTGAGCCCAGCGCAGACGCTGCTTCCACAGGCCACCGAGGGTTTCCGGCATCAGGATCCAGCACAACGCTCGCGGCTCGTAGAAGATGCTCCAGTGATCGAGTTGCAGCTTCCAGCTGATGTCGATGTCTTCGGTGATCATGTCCGGGCTCCAGTAGCCGACGCGGTTCAGCGCGGTACGGCGGAACGCTACGATCACCCCGGACACGGTAAAGATCCGCCCGAACACTCGTTGTGTACGTTTGATCAGACCGATGATCGACGAGAACTCACCGACCTGCACCCGTCCGACCAACGTCGAACGCGTGCGAATCCGTGGGTTGCCGGTCACCGCGCCAAGACGTGCGTTATCCAGCATCGGCGCGACCAGATAGGCCGCCGTGTTCGGCGCCAGCAACGCGTCACCGTCGATGCACACCAGATACTCACTGCGCGCCGCGATGGCACCCATGCGCAATGCGACGGCTTTGCCCTGGTTTTCCGCCAGATGCAGCACGCGCAAACGTGGATCTTCCTTGGCCAGCGCATCAAGCACTTCGGCGGTGTTGTCCTTGGAGCCGTCGTTGATCGCGATGACCTCGATGTTCGGATAATGTTGGGCCAGTGCCGCGTGAATCGTGTCGGCGGCGTTGTCACCTTCGTTGTAGCAAGGAATCAGAATCGAGATCAGCGGCTCGCCTTCCAGCGGCGGCGGCAAGGTGTCGTCCTTCCATGGCCAGTGGCGCTCCCAGTGCAGCCAGAAATACAGGCCACCGGCAATCCACAACCCGGACATGAACAGCGGGTAGAAGAACACGAAGTCCATCAGGAACTGCCCGGTCACCAGGAAGATCAGGCCCAGCGGCACGCCGAGGACGAGCGCCAGAACAAGCAGGGCTAACAGTCTATCCAGCATGTTATGGATTCCATTTGTTGGAGAGCGCAGGCCTTACGGTTTTCAGGTCCGGCAGGTTGTCGAGAAAGTTGTCCGGGTAGTAACCGAAACTGGTCGCGCCCTGACGCTTGAGACGGCCCATCCAGTCGGCCAGATGCGCGCCGTCGATGTCGGCCTGATCTTTTTTCGTCCAGTCCCGTGCCTGCAATTCGAACACCGTGCGATCCAGCGCGCCGGGGCGTTTTTTGACCGTGGCCACCAACGCCTCCAGCCACGGACCGGACTCTGCCTGCGTCTGTTTTTCCATCAGCGGCATGGCCATCGGCGCCGTCCAGTCGTAGGTCACGAGGAAGTCGTCGAGGTTCTGCGCGTACCATGCTTCGCTCGCGGGATTGAGCATCGGCTCGGCGAAGATGTTGCGCGCGGTCTGCACCTGCGGACCGCGAATTGCACGGACTTTGGCGGTCAGCTCGTTGGTGAAATCGATGAGGTATTTGCTCTTGAAGCGCGTCCAGCGCTGCATCGCGGCAGGATCGTCGCGCAGCGCGGCAATCGAGCCCGGCAAACCATGGGCGGCGTAGGCTTTCATGGCTTCAGGGCTGGCGTCTTCGAAATCCGACAGTACCGCGTCGTCGTGGTAAAGAATGCCGTCGACCGAGGTCAGACGCGCCACGTCTTCGTAGATTTCACCGATGATCCGCCGTACTTCCGGATCGAACGGTGACAGGCGTTTGTACTGGTCCGGATCGACCGCTGTGGTGCCGGTTTTCGGATCCCAGCGCGTGACGCGCGGCAGTTTCGAATCAAGGCCGAAACTCAGCACCGGCATCCACGCAAACACCTTCACATGAGCACGAGTGCGCAGTTGCCAGGCGACGCGGTCGAAGATGTCCGCACGGACCGGCAAGTGGCGATTGGGGAAGTACAGCGAGTGCACCAGACCATCACCTTTAGGATCAGCGAAGGCCTGCAGGAATACCGTGTTGGCCCCCATGTCGGCCATGCGCTGCACCAGCTTGCCGAGGTTGATGTCCTGTTGCGCCGGGTCCGGATCGTAGACGTTGTCCAGATCGACGTGGACCACGCGCATGGCGAAATCCGATTGCACGCCGACGACGCTGTTGGCGAAATGTTCGCCGTCCGGATCAGAGGCAACGAGGAAACGCGGGCTGCTCATCAGGTTGTCGAGGGCATCGAGACCGTCATCCAGCGTCAGGGCCATTTCATAGCCCTGCTCACCGACCACGGTCAACGAAGTACCGTCCGCTGTGCCATACG
Organism: Pseudomonas sp. NPDC085632; assembly: GCF_044541255.1. Taxonomy (NCBI): domain Bacteria; kingdom Pseudomonadati; phylum Pseudomonadota; class Gammaproteobacteria; order Pseudomonadales; family Pseudomonadaceae; genus Pseudomonas; species Pseudomonas sp. NPDC085632. The sequence continues at coordinate 280,400 of NZ_JBITSX010000002.1, forward strand.
GCCACACCCAGACGCGCGGCTTCTTGCCGGTGACCTTGCGGATTTTCTCCGAGATGTTGTTCACGTCGGTGCGAATCCGCGCCTGGAAATCGGCCTCGGATTCATAGCGCTTGGCCAGTGGATCGTAGCGCCGGGTCGCCGCTGCGGGCTGCATGTTGCCCTGCGGGTTGGCCAAAATACCTTTGTGGTTGGCGTCGGTGTGAGCGGCAATTTCCACCAGACCGGATTGCGAAATCTCGCGCACCTGATCCCAGGTCAGAAAATCTGAACGTGCGCGCGGGGCACCGGCGAAGTCCACTGGCTGATTGAGCGGCGTGTCGATCCAACTGCCAACCGGCGCCAGCAACGCATGCCAGTTATAAGCGCGCAGCACCGGGAGTACGCGGGTATAGAAGCTCGAATAACCGTCGTCGAAGCTGAGCAAAATGGCTTTCGCCGGCAGCTCCGGACCACCCTTGCGCGCGGCCATGATCTGGTCGACCGTCACCGGTTTGTAGCCGTTCTCGCGCAGCCACGCGAGTTGTTCGATCATACGTTCGGTGCGCACCGCCACCACGGCCTGATCGGGGTCACGGTCTTCGACGTCATGATAGGCGATGCCGAGCACGTGATTTTTCGGCCACGGTTTTTCGCTGGCCGCCAGCGGACGCTCGGACGGCGGCGTAAAGGCCGGGGCTTGCTGGGCGCAGGCGCTGACCAGCAGCACTCCCAGCAGAAGGATGAAACGCGAAATCAAAGGCATCTTCAAACTCTTCTAGAAGCGGAAAGTGAGGTCGACGAGCAGACGCAGATCGGTCTCCCGATCACCGTCGTAGGGCCGGTTGATCACACTGAACAAACCGCCCACCTCGAACACGTCGTTCCAGGCATACCGTTGTCCATAACCGAGTAAGGCCATGCCGCCGGTGCCGTGATCACGCTGGCTGTACGTTCCCGCGCCAGCCTGGAATTGTTGGCTCCAGGAAGTTTCGTAGCGGTGGTAAAGCACGTGATTGACGTTGACCAGCGGCATCACGCTGAAGTCGGATTTCGGGTTGAAGTACGGCACGTCATCGGACTTGGAGTTGTGGCTGGTGCCGACTTCCAGACCGGCATCGACCTGCACGTTCGGCGCGCTGTAGACGCCCTCGCGACCGGTGAGCAAGGCTTCGACGCGGTTGTTGCCGTCGCTGAAGTGCGAGGGGCTTACCGACAGTTTCCACTCGCGGCTTTCATTGGCGCGCCAGCGGATGAAACCGCTGCCGCCGTTGGCCTTGATGTCGCTGTTAAGCGCGCGCAACGGTGTCTCGGCCGACAGGTATTCGAGGCTGCCGCCGTATTGCCAGTTGTCGTTGATGTCACGGGCGATCGCCAGACGCGCGCCCTGTTTGTCGCCGAAACCGTAGGAGTGGTTGGAAACTTCCGCTTCAAGGGTCATGTCGCGGGTGCGGCGCTCCAGGCCAACACGCTGGAAGCGATGGTTACCGGTGCCTTCAGCGAAGTCGCCGGTGGCATAACCGGCCCCGGCGAACACGCGCCAGTCTTCATCAATGGGCGGGCTGTACAGGGTGGTCTGAATGCCAAAATCTCGGCTGCCGCTGACGGCGCCGGCATCGCCACTGCCGCCGCCATTGGCCTTGCCGCCGTAGGCTTCGACGCGCAGCTCGGACATGTCATGCACTTCGCGTTCACGGGCCAGACGCTGTACCTGGCGGTTATCCGGGTAACGGGCGACGACGTCATCAGTCAGCGCATCCATTTGCCGCCATTCCTGCAGTTCCATGGCGGTGTGGGCCTGACCGATTTCCAGGCCCATGTCGCGCGGCACCATGCTCTCGGTTTCCTTGAGCTGCATTTCCGCGCGGCGCGGCCAGTTGCGGGCCAGGTACAGATCGGCCTGAGCCAGACGCAAACCGACGTTGCCCGGCGCCTGATCGACCAGCGTCTGCAAGCGCTCCTCGCCATGGGGCAGATCGGAACCGTAGGTGCCGGCCTGCGCCGCCAGTTGCTGGGCATCCATCCATTCATCGTTGGGGTTGCCAATCGGCAAGCCTTTCAGCTCGATACGCGGGCGCTGAGTCTTGGCCAAGTCTTCGGCGACTTTGCGTGCCTCTTCGGCGCGGTCGCTTTCCAGTAACGAGTAATACAGGGCTGTGGTGTCTTCGAGGCGATCACCGACATCGGCGTCTGGCGCCGACAACACCTGCCGATAGAGGTCGGTAGCGATTTCCGGCTGGCGTTGATCCAGATACGACGCCGCCACCCAGCGCAGGGCGTAAGTCGGAATCTTCACGCCTTCGGCTTGCAGCTTCTGGTACTCAGTGATGACGTCGGCCGTGCGCGCCCGGGCCTTGAGCGCGCCCATGCGGTCGATGCGCCAGCGAATCACATCGTCGTGGGCGGTCGCGTCGGGTGTCCAGGTGGCGAGCAGCTTGTCGTAATCGGCCAGCGCGCGGTCGGCGATGACGTAACGTTCTTTTTCGCTGCGGGTGGCGAGTTCGGCGAGGCGCACGCGCTCGGCGGCCAGATCGCCTTCGAGGCGACGCAACGTGACTGGATCGATCAGCCCCGGACGCTGATTGGCAAGACGCAGCGCCGGCTCCGGCAGACGCGCCTTTTGCAGGGCGACCACGTATTCCCGGGCGACTTCCGGTTTGCTGCCGGCGCGTTTGAAGGCTTGATCGTATTCGAACAGGGCGTCGTACTGTTTGCCGGCACGGGTCAACGCGTAGCCCAGCGCCAGACGGCGGGAAGGATCATCAGGTTTGGCCGCCACCAGCGCTTTGGCACGAGTCACCGCTTCGTCGGGTTTGCCGGCGTCAGCCTGGGTCAGGGCCAGGCCCAATTGCAGGTCAGCGTTGTCCGGTTCCAGCGCCAGGGCTTTGTTGTAGACCTGAGTGGCCTGATCCCAGCGCTTGAGATTGCGATAGGCGCGCGCGGTGGCGGTCAGTGCCTGAACCGGCAGGACGCGATCGCGGCCCTGGGTTTCATAGACCTGCACCACTTCGGCGTCGAGACCGGCCCAACTGGCGATCTGCAGGTGATCGCTGATCTGCCCGGTGGTCGACTGGCCCGGCGGCACCTGACGCAGCACCGTCAGCGCAGGCGCGTACTGCCCGGCACGGGCGTCGCGTACCATCTGATCGTAGGGTGTGTCGGCAAACGCCAGCGCCGGCCAAAGCAATTGGCTACACAGCGCAACTCGGAACAAAGGGCGTAAACCACGATGTAATACAGGAACATCAATACGCGGCATTCGTCAGCATCCTTACATGGCCAGCCGGGTCGCAATGCCCTCCTTGCCCATTCGTAACGGTGGCCGCCGATGCACATCCAACGGCCAAGCTTAGTCAGGCAGTCTTGCACGCAAGCGTAGACCAATATCCGGAACACAATAATTGTTCAGAATCGTGCTCCGGAAACGCCGAAAACCCGAACGCCAGACAGCAAAACGCCCGGCGTCTGTGCGATACAGAGGCCGGGCGCTGCTATTAAGAACGCAGAATTACTGCACTTGCGTGACGCCTGCGAACTTGCTCATCAGGAAGCCGACGAACTGCTCGACGGTCATCTTCTGGCCGTTGAATTCGACCTGATTGGCGGCGTAATGCAGCTTGGTTACGACGTTGGTACCGTCGACGACGGCCAACTGCGAACCGACCGCCATGCCCGCGAACATGTCGGCCGCTTCCTTGGACTGATCGACGATCGCCTTGGCATCGGTCTGACCGTCGAGTTGCGCCTGTACGCTGAGCAGATCGACCAGCATTGGCTTGGACACCTGGATATTCAGGTCGAGCAACGCGATCAGTTGTTTGCCCAACTGATCCGGCGGCAGATCCATCGATTGCGGTTTGGTCAGGTCAATGACCAGATTGGCCTTGCTCTCACCGTTGGCGGTGTTGAACGAGAGGTTTTCCAAGGCAATCTGCGGGCCGGCCGCCAGCAGTTTTTGCAGATCGGCTTTGACCTGTGCATTTTCAGCGTCGGTGAGGTTCAGCTCGGGTGCTGGCAAACCTTGAGCGGCGGCTTCGGCGGCAGCCTTTTCATACGGCTGCAATTTGGTCTGATAGATCTGCATCAGCGACATCGTCGACGGGATGTCGAGGTTTTTCAGGCTCATGGCCATGTTCGCCGAGCCGATTTTCTTGTCGTTGAGGCTGACTTCGCCAATCTTGTAATCGGCGCGACCGGAAGCATTGCTGCCGTTTTCTTCGGTGAGGTTCTTCATTTCGAAGTTCTTCACACCGAGCACCGATTGCTTGGTGCCGAAGGTGGTTTTGCTGTTGGTCAGCACCAGGGTGTTTTCCCCGGTGTAGTAGCCGTAGCTGCTCTTGGCGAGGTTGCTGGCCAGGGTCAGACCGTTGAGTTCGACCTGTACCGGCGCCTGGTCTTCAGCCACAGTCACCAGTTTCAGGTTGTCCATGTAGCCGTCCGCCTTGACCTTCTGCGCTTTGGCGTTGGCAGAAATGTTCATGGTCAGGCCGGAGAATTTCAGGCTCGACTGCTCATCCAGTGCGGTTTCGAACGGCAGCAGATCGAGGGTGCTGGTGGTGGATTCGTCGTAGCCGATGCTCGTCACGCCTTTGAGCGGCGCGGCGCCCTTGGTCGCGGCGAACCATTTTTCGGTGGCCGGGTTCTTTTCCAGCTCGTAGTTGCTGGTGGCCATGACCGGCAGCCATTTCAGCGAGACCAGACGCGAGAACGGCAGCGGGCCATGTTCGATATGGTCGACGAACAGCAATTCGACCGGCGCATCGCCAAACATCTCGCCTTCGCCCTTGAGGCGGTAGTGCGCGGTGCTGGTGAAAGTGTGGCGTTCCAGCGACACCAGTTCCAGCGACGCGGAGCCGTTGGAGCCGGCCATGGCGGTTTGCAGCTCCTGGTTGGCATTGCTGACGGCGTTGTTCAGCACGCCTTCGATCTTGGTCCCGGTGTACCAGGCCCCGCCTGCGCTGATCGCGCCGATGGCAACAACAATTCCGAGGAGCACGCCTGCTGATTTATTCATGAATGACCTGATCGATTTCCGTGGCTGTGAGTGTGGTCGTCTTCCCTGAACCCGTGACCGGGTCGCGGCTCGACTGCGCTGAATTCAGCGGTGGAGATTAGCACCGGGCACGTGAGCTGGCCCAATGTTTAAAGGTTAAAGAGTGTCTATGGGGGGAATGGACAGCTGAGAGACTGGAAGAGTTTCGGTGGTTTTGCAGACGCCATCGCTGGCAAGCCAGCTCCCACAGGGATCTTGGGTGAACACAAATTCTGTGAACACCAGAAAACCTTGTGGGAGCTGGCTTGCCAGCGATGAGGCCATTTGATTCAGCAGAGCATCAGGAATACTGAACCTCCATCGCATCGAGTTGATGATCAAAGCTTTTCAGCCGCGCGGTCCAGGTGTAGACCAGCACTTCAAAGTCCCGATCGATCACCGCCCCGCCCGGCCCATCGGCGCGCGGGTCGCAGAAATCCAGTTGATAGCGCTCGCGGGCCATGGCCGTGGCGACATCGGACAGTTCACGGGCATTGTTGAGCCAGTGCCAGCCCTCGTCGGCGATCTGCTTGTCGAGTTCCAGACACTGTTTTTTCAGCGCTTCGAGGCTTTTTTCCAACGGCGTGCCGGTGAGTTCGCCCATGACTTCGGCGAAGGTCCGTCCAGGTTGCCAGTAACTGCCCCAGAAATACCGGTCGAACACGGTTTCGACCCGGCGCAGGGCGACTTTGGTGTCCCAGATCAGTACCAGAGTCCTGCCCTGTTCAAGTTGTCTTTTTTTGACGCGCTGCACCTGCACCGACGCCCACGCCACGACGACGATTGCCATGACCGCGATCAGCGCTGTCGCACTGTCGAGGAACACCATCGCCTTGTCGATCTGGTGGGCCAGCATGATGCCGTAGAAATAGGTGGCCGAGAGCAGCACCAGCGCTGCGAGGGCGCACCAGAAGCCGAGAGCGTAAGGGTTTTTCATTATTGGTTTCCCCTAGACCAGCGCTAGCAATGTGCGCTGAAAGGGCGTCCTGCTCGGGGCGCCCTTCCAACACTTCAAAGCATAGCAACGGCCTCAGGGTTTGCTGGCGGTTGTCGCGTGCGTTCGTCCGCTTTCCCAACCGCCGCCGAGGGCGAGGAACAAATCGATCTGGCTCATGGCAACCTGGGTGTTGGCGGCGGCCAGTTGCGCGGTGACGTCGGTGTAGGTACGGGTCGCTTGCAGGTCGGCGAGGAACGACTCGCGGCCGGCCTGGAAGAAGCGGTGGGTCTGGTCGGCGGCCAGTTTCGCTGACTGCTCGGCATCGGCCAGTGCGTCGCGACGTTGCAGCAGCGCGCTGTACTGAGCGAGACCGGTCTGGGTTTCACGAATGGCGTTGAGCACCACACCGTCGAAATGCGCCAGCGCGCCTTGAGTCGTCGCTTCAGCTTCACGAATGCGCGCACGAGCGCCGTTGGTCGGCACTTTCCAGCTCAGCGACGGGCCGAAGCCCCAGCGGTTGGTCGACGGATCACCGAGGTCGTCGATGATGCCGACGGTGCCAATTGTCGCGCCGATGCTGATGTCCGGGTACAACTCGCCCGTGGCGACGCCGATCCCCGCAGTCGCAGCGGCCAGACGTCGTTCAGCCTGACGAATGTCCGGACGACGCTTGAGCAGCGCCGCGCCGTCTCCGACCGGCACCCGTTGAGCGATCTTCGGCAGCTCGGCGCACGTCGCGGTGCCGGCCGGCAATTGATCGACCGGTTTCGCCAGCAGCATCGACAGACGGAACAACCCGGCCTGACGCGCCGCTTCATAACGCGGCATGTCGGCGCGCAGGGATTTGAATTGGGTTTGCGAACGAGTGACCTGGGTTTCATCGCCACGACCGGCATCGCGCAGGCGCTGGATCAGCGTGGTGCCTTGCGATTGCAAGTCGAGGGAATGCTGGGCGATTTCGCGTTCTTCGTTGGCTGCGCAGACTTGCGTATAAGCACGCACCACGTCTGCCACCAAAGTAATGCGCGCGGTATCCGCTGCGGCTTGGGTTGCATCGGCGTTGGCCTTGGCGCCTTCGATACCGCGTTGCAACGTGCCCCACAGGTCGAACTGATACGAGGCGCTGATGCCGATATCGCCAACGTTGGCCACTGGCACTTTCTCCGGCAACAGGAATGCCTGACCGGATTCCTGCAAACGCTGGGCGCCCATTTTCACGCCGCCGCTCCAACCGCCGGCAGCCTCCGCCTCATCGACCTGAGCGCGGGCGCGCTGCAAATTGGCGGCGGCGACGCGCAGGTCGGTGTTGGAGGCCATGGCCTGCTGCACCAGTTGATCAAGGCGTGGGTCTTTATACAGTCGCCACCAATCCGCCGGCACGGGCGCCGAGACCACCGGTTTGCCCGCGACGGCCAGCTCGCCCTGAATATCCTTGCGTTGAACCGCCGCATCCTCAGGCACTTGATAGTCCGGCCCGACCATCTGACACGCCGACAACATCACGCCCAACCCGGCGATCATCAGGGCCCTGCTCATTGCGCGGGCTCCTGCTTTTTATCGTCGACTTTTGAGTCTTCGATGATCGACACCGTGGCAGTGCGCCCGGCGATCATGCGGAAATCTTCCGGCACGTCATCAAAGGCAATCCGCACCGGAATCCGCTGCGCCAGCCGCACCCAGCTAAACGCCGGGTTGACGTTCGGCAACAGGTTGCTGCCGCTGGTGCGGTCGCGGTCTTCGATACCGGCGACGATGCTTTCGACATGCCCGCGCAATTTGGCGCGATCACCGATCACGCGGATATCCACAGACTGACCGACATGAATGCCGTCGAGTTTGGTCTCTTCGAAATAGCCGTCGATGTGAAAGGAATTGCTGTCGACCACCGATAGCACCGGACGTCCGGCGGTGACAAATTCCTGCGGACGTGGCGCACGGTCGTTGACGTAGCCCTCGACCGGACTGCGGATCACCGAGCGGTCGAGGTTGAGCTGGGCGCTGTCTACGGTAACCATGGCTTCGGCCAGCGCCGATTGCGCACGGGCGACCTTCGATTGGCTTTCTTCCAGCTGCTCGGCCGGCACCAGGTTGCCGAGACCACGGTTACGTTTGGCTTCGCGCTGGGCTTGAGCCAAGGTTTCTTCGCGATCAGCAACAGCCGCTTTGGCCTGACGCAGCGCCAGTTTGAAGCGATCCTGGTCGATGCTGAACAGCACCTGGCCACGCTTGATCAACTGGTTGTCTTTCACTTCAACCTGCTGGATCAACCCGGACACGTCCGGGGCGATCTGGATGATGTCGGCGCGAATGTGGCCGTCACGGGTCCATGGCGCGAACATGTAATACATCACCATGCGCCAGACGAGGACAACGGCAAAAGTCACGATCAGCAGGGTCAGTACCACGCGACCGATGGTCAAAAACGGTTTTTTCATGTCATCAGGTATCGACTGAGTGAGTCCACGCCGTACAGAAGTACCGCGTAGAGCGCCACGTTGAACAATGCCCGGTGCCAGACCAGACGGTAAAAGTGCACGCGCGTGAGCACGGCATGCACCAGCAAAAACAGCACATAAGTGATGCCCATCAACACCAGCAGGGTCGGCAGGAAAATGCCGCTGATGTCCAGATCACCGATCATAGGGGCGCTCCATCGGGCAGCGGTTCTTCGGGCTCGGCGCTGGAGACGAATTCGACGCCGGGCAGCAACGCCAGACGCAAACCGCTCAAGGCGTGCAACAGGTTTAGCCGGGTTTCATCATCGCCGTGACCGTTGAGTGCGCGGCGGGCGCGATCCATGGTCATCAGTAAAGGCGCGGGCGCCGGCAAGCGTTCGCCAGCCTTGAGGCAGGCGCGGAAATACTCGCCGACCTCGCTGACCACTTGCTGCAACAGCGCGTTCGGCGCGCCGGTCACCCGTGGGGTGTAGGCGAGCAAGTCGAGCAGGTTGAGGCCGACGCGCACTTCGCGCATGGCAATGCCGGTGTCCTGGCCGGTGAGGGCCAGACGCGGCAAGTGCTGCATCAGCCGATCAAGCAACTGCACGCCCAGTTGCCGGTGCTCGGCGAGGTTGGCCGGCTCGGTCATGTGGACGATGTCTTTCCAGCTGAAACGGGTCAGGCGCTTGGCCGCCAGTTCGGCGCCGAACGGGCGCGCCACCAGCGTCCAGATAAAGGCGAACAGCAGCCCCATCGGCCCCGCCAGGTTGGAGTTCACGAAGGCAAAAAAGTCCGCGTCGTAAGCGCCCTGAATGCTGATGAACGACGAGGTGTTGACCAGCGTCAGCAGCATGCCGAGGTAGAAACGCGGCTGCACCGTCAGCGTGCCGACACAGATGAACGGAATCGAGAACGCCAGCACCAGCATCGGGAAATCGTGCAGGTTGGGCAGAATCAAAAACAGATACAGGCTGGCGAACAGCACGGACATGCCGGTCCAGAAAAAGAACCGGTAGATCTGCGGCGCCGGGTCGTCCATCGAGGCGAAGAAACTGCACGCCACCGCTGCCAGAATCACCGCACTGCCGCCGTCCGGCCAGCCGAGCAGAATCCACAGCACCGAGGCGGTGATGATTGCCAGAATCGTCGACGCTACCGAATAGAGCATCAGCCCGCGATCAATGAACGGTGTCAGGCGACCGAGGCGCCAGTGGCGATACACCGCGCGCCAGCTGTCCTGACGTTCGCAGAGAATCGCGTCCTGCAGGCTGCGGCAGTCCTGCCATAGATCGATGAATTCGCCGAGGCGATAAATCGAGTTGGAGAACAGCAGTTGCCGGCGATCTTCCAGCGCTTCAGCGCTCGGTTGCAGGGCTTCGAGCTGATTTTTCAGTGTTTGCCAGCGGTCAAGATTGGCGTCCGGATGGCCCAGCCATTCGCGGGTCGCGACGAGTAGCGGTTTGAAGTTTTCCACCAGTTCCGGCGTACGCCGTTCGAGGGCGTAGAGCGAATCTTCCAGCGCATCGATCACCGGTAATAGATGAATCATCCGCCCGCGCAGTTCTTTGGTGTTGCGCACGGTTTGCGGTCGCGAGCCTTCGTGAGGCAACTGACCGATCATCAATTCGAGGCTGTTGAAGTTGGCGACCATGGCCATGCGCAACGCAGTGACTTCTTCGGGCTGCACGTCGCGGCTGAGGAACTTCAGACTATAGGTCGTTGCGTCGGCGAACCACTTGCTCACGGCGTCATTGAACACTGGCGCCAAGCGACGCGGCCAAAACATCGCACCAACCACGGCGGCGACGGCGATGCCGAGGAAAATCTCTTCGGTCCGCGCTTCCGCCACGTCCCACACCGCCAGCGGGTTATCCACCACCGGCAAGGCAATGAGCGGCAAGGTGTAACCGGCGAGCATCAATGCGTAGCTGTTGGCCGTGCGCAAATGCAGGGACATGAACAACAGAATCCCCGTCCACAGCGCGATGACCACCACCAGCACATACGGGCTCTGGACGAACATCGGCACGAAAAAAACCGCCGCCGCCGCGCCGAGAAAGGTACCGATGGCGCGGTACAAGGCCTTGGAACTGGTCGGCCCGAGAAACGGGCTGGAGACGATATACACCGTGGCCATCGCCCAATACGGACGCGGCATTTGCATGAGCAGGGCGATGTACAGCGCAATCATCGACGCTGCAAAGGTACGGATCCCGTAGAACCAGTCGCGGGCCGGCGGAATGCCGGAGAAAAAACCGTTCAAGAATTGACCACCACAGGCGGATTGGCCGCCTCAAAAGCTCTGAGTACCCGAAGCGTAGCTTCCAGATCGCTTTGATCGATGCCTTCGAGCACCTCATGACGCAAGCGCACCAGTTCGATCTCGACCGCTTGCACCAGTTCACGTCCGGTGTCGGTCAGACTCAGGCACTTGGCGCGGCGATCCTGGGCATCTTCGGTACGGCAGACGTAACCCGAATGACACAACTGATCGAGCAGACGCACCAGCGACGGACTCTCCATCCCGGCTGCCTGCGCCACCTGCACCTGCCGCACGCCCTCGCCCAAACGGCCGATCATCAACAGCGGCACGGCGCAGGCTTCGGAGATTCCATAGTTGACCAGCGTGGTCTGACAGATCTTCCGCCAATGTCTGGCGGCCACCACCATGGCACTGCTGATGTTCATCTGGAGAGCGTCGAGTTCGTTCGGCACGGGGAAATGCACACTGTTAGTTTGCTAACTATCAATATCGCATTGGAGGGGAATTTCAGTCAAGTTTTGAAACAAATTGCCGGATCGAGCAGAGAAAGTCTCCGCCGAGACATCACTCAGCGCTTTTTAGCATTCTCATAAACGCTGCTGCGTTCACGTTTGCCGACCGCAACGACGGAAACAACCACGCGCTCGTCAATCACTTGATAAACCAAACGGTAGCCGGAAGCCTTCAGTTTGATTTTGTAACAATCCGGCATCCCATGCAGAGCATCCGCAGATACTCTGGGCAGATCCAACCGCTCGCCCAGCTTCTTTTTGAATTGCTCTCGCAGTGTATGACCCAACTTGTTCCATTCTTTGTAAGCAGATGGCAGAAATTCGAGCTTAAAGGTCATCCAGGCTTACCGAAATTGGCGTTTCATGGCTGCGGGCGCGAACGATTTCAGCAAGGTCCAGATCATCTAACCGCTCCATCATTGCTTCGTACACATCCGCTGGAACCATGTAGCCCATAACGCGATTGTGGTTGAGAACCGCCACAGCTCCGCCATGTGCGCCGCTCAGGACTGCAGAAGGGTTTTTCTTTAATTCGGAAACACTGACAGCCATATCGGCCAAAACACTTTGCATAATAAAAGACCTTAATTGAGGGCGATATTCTGGTCCATTTTTTATTCATCAACAACCATGATGCTCAGTCGAATGACCAGAGGTCACTGTTTCTTCAGCCCAGCCTGCCCTTACGCAACAACACATTCAACTGATCCACCACCTCCGCCCAATCGGCGTCCTCCAGAATCTCGTCCCGTAAAAACTGCGACTGACTCTTCGTCCAGAAAAACGCATCGGCCAAATGCAGCTCGGGTTTGAGCGGGGAATGGGTGGCGATGAATTTTTCGATGTCGACCGGGTCGTCGGACAGGCCGAGTTGTTTGAACAGGGATGGCAGGCTGTGGGTTGGGTTTTCCATTGCAGTGATCCTTGGAATTAGTGGTGTCTGGAAGATTATTTGCGAGCAAGCCCGCTCCCACAGAGGTTCTCGGGTGATCACAGATTTTGTGTCCACCCGAGAATCCCTGTGGGAGCGGGCTTGCTCGCGATGGCGTCGGCACTGGCGCTACAAAAACCTAATGACTCAACTCCCGCACCTCGGCATGCGGCACCATTTTCAGAAACTCCGGCATGCTCATGTGCAGCAGGTAGTTATGGTTGCCCGCCTCCAGATAAATATCTTTCTGCCGCGTCAGCAATGGGTCGATGACCATGTCCAGCCCGTAGGAATCACCCAGCGGCGGCACCGCGCCGCGCTCGCAGTCGTCAAAGATGTGCGCCAGATTGCTTTCGCGAGTCAGTTGCCATTCGCCGCTGTTGCGCACCTTGCTCAGATCCAGATGACGGCTGGCCGGCAATACGGCCATCAAGTAGTGCCCGTGGTGGTCGTCGAGGATGATCGATTTCGCCACCCGCTCGGCGGGCACCCCGGCGACTCGCGCGGTTTCCAGGCTGCTGGATGAATGCCGGTGAGCGACCACGTCATATTCGCAATGCGCCCGGTTCAGGCTGCTTTGCACCTTTTTTGCCATTCGCATGATGCACCTCGGTGTCGCGCTGAACGGTGGTTGCCGTGTCTTTGAGTCTAGTTCGGCGGGTGTCAGGCGCAGGGAAATCCGCTCACCGGACATATCTGCACATTGATCAAAATTCATACAGGACAACCCTCAACTAGACTGAAAGAACCAGCCCATGACGCTCACGGAGAGTCACGTGAACAGCCGATGTTGTGCGCTTGCCTTGCTCCTGCTGATCAGCGGCTCAGCCCTCGCCGCTGACACCCCGTTGCCGCCGATGAGTCCGGCCGGTTTGTGGCTGATTACCTTGGGCATCGTCTTTCTGATCGCCGAAGCGGCGCTGCCCAATTACGGCGTGATCGGTCTGGGCGGGATCATCATGTTTGTCATCGGCGCGCTGATTCTGGGCAACGCCGAATTGCCGGTGCCGATGATGATCGGCCTCGGTTTGATCAGCGCCCTGCTGTTGATCGGACTGCTGATTCGCGCCCTGAAAACCCGCCCGCGCCACGCGGTCAGTGGCGACGCCGGCCTGCTCGGCAGCGTGACTGCGATCACCACAGTGCAACCGGGCGACGCCCGCAACGGCTGGGTGCAACTGCAAGGTGAACGCTGGCAAGTGCTCAGCGCCACGCCGCTGCACACAGGGCAACCGGTACGCGTGGTGGCGCGCAAGGGACTGTTGCTGCAAGTGGCCGCGACTGACGCGGCACCGCTCGGAGAGTGATCATGGGTCTGCAAATCGGTTTTGTTGCGCTGCTGTTACTGCTCATCGCCTTGGCCGGTTCGACGTTTCGCATCCTGCGCGAGTACGAACGCGGTGTGGTGTTCCAGCTCGGACGTTTCTGGCAGGTCAAAGGCCCGGGGCTGATCCTGCTGATTCCGGTGGTGCAGCAGATGGTTCGGGTCGACCTGCGCACCGTGGTCCTCGACGTACCGCCGCAGGATGTAATCACCCGCGACAACGTCTCGGTCAAGGTCAACGCCGTGCTGTACTTCCGCGTACTCGATCCACAGAAGGCGATCATTCAGGTGGAAGACTTTCTCTCCGCCACCAGCCAATTGGCGCAAACCACCCTGCGTGCCGTACTCGGCAAACACGAACTCGATGAGTTATTGGCCGAGCGCGAGCAGTTGAACATCGATATCCAGCAAGTGCTCGACGCCCAGACCGACGCGTGGGGCATCAAGGTCGCCAACGTCGAAATCAAACACGTAGACCTCAACGAGTCGATGGTCCGCGCCATCGCCAAACAGGCCGAAGCCGAGCGTGAACGAAGGGCCAAGGTGATTCATGCCGAAGGTGAATTACAGGCTTCGGAAAAACTTATGCAGGCTGCGGAAATGCTCGGGCGCCAGCCTGGGGCAATGCAGTTGCGTTATATGCAGACGTTAAGTTCGATTGCGGGGGACAAGAGTTCGACGATTGTCTTTCCGCTGCCGATTGAATTGCTCAAGGGCATGGCGGACCTGTCCGGCAAACCTTGAACAGCAAAAGATCGTAGCCTTCGGCAGCTCCTAAAGGGGATCACATTCCAATGTAGGAGCTGCCGCAGGCTGCGATCTTTTCAGGCTCCACGCAATTTTTCCAAAGCTTCATAGGGCGCTCGCGCACACGTCTGCACACGCGCCTGCAACAGCACCGAAGCCTCGCGGCGTTTGTCTTCACCATCGGCAACAAACACTTGCGAAGGCTGTTTCGCATGCTGCGCGGCAGCGGCAAACACCTGCTGACGCTGCACATCATTCAATCGAAAGAACCGCGCCAAGCGCCCAGCCATCGCATCGGGCAATTCGCTGTAATTCACCGCCAAACCGGCCGAATCCCGACAATGTAGCAACCCCGCCTCCAACAACCGCCCCAAACGCCGCGCGATAAAATCTTCACGGCCCTCGAACTGCAACCCATCCTCCAATACGCAATCACCGAGCATGCCCGGCACCATGTGCATGCCCGGTCGGCGCAGGTGGGAAACCGCAATCTCCAACGGGTCGCGATAGAGAAACAACCACGGCGTATCGGCAAAACAGGCTTGCAGCAGCGGCCATTCGCCGATGTTCCAGGCATCGAGTTTGATCACCAGATGCTTTTCCACACCGCGCCGGCGCTGGCCATACGCCGAAAGCAAACCGGCAATCGCGGCCTGACGTTCGGCGTCCGGTAAATCGCTGCGCAACAAGGCATCCAGTGGCGGCGGCTCAGACACCACGATGTGGTCATCGAGTTGCGCGAGCATCTGGCTGATCAATGTCGAACCACAGCGCGAGGCATGCAGAATGAATGCGCTTGGCGCGAGACCGGGGCTTTGCGCCTGCCAATCGCTCAGTGCCGACAACGGTGTCTGCCGTCGAAAGGCCTGATTGAACGGCAGCCGCAACGCATCATCCACCGCTTCGCGGAAAAACGGCTGATGCAACGGCTTGTCACCGAACCAGCACCAATCCACCTGCCACTGTCTGTCGCCCGCCCAGGTACGAATCGGCAACCAGCCGTCGAAGCTCAAGCGCTCCATTGTTCATTCCACTGTCGCCGCCCGTTGCGCATCGCCGCGCGCAATTCCTCGCGGGAAATCACCAGGCCACGTTCAGCGGCAAGTGCCAGCGTCCGGCTGATGAACGCTTGCGGATCGTGCAATGTCTGCAAGGCTCGCGACAGCGCAGTATCTTCCGCGACCAGTGCCTGAAAGCGTTGCAAATCGGTATCGGCCAAACCCGGCGCAGGTGTGCTCGGCAAACCTTCGGCGATCATCTGCTCAAGCCAGGCACCGGGCCGGCAATCGAGGACCAGATGAACCCGCGACGAGGTATCGCGGTTATCCACACGGTGCGGGCGAGCCAGATCAAGGAACCAGCATTCGCCTGCCTGCATGGGCATGCGCTGCCCGTCGAGGCAGAAATCGACATTCGGCGGACTGAGCAACGGAATGTGCAAACGCCGATCGGCTTGCGGGCCATCAAGATCGTAATCGCGATGCTCGTGAATTCGTCCACCCGGTCCCAGGCGCAGCAATCGCGCACTGACGATGTCCAGTGAGAGAGGTTGCAGCCCTTGTTGCCAGCGCTCATCACGCAGCCAGGGACCACGCTGCACCGGTTCACCGCGTCCGGGGGACAGTTCGGTCAGCGCATCGACCGCCGAAATGAGCGCCACCCCGCTCCAGTCGCCGGAAAAATAACCGGCATTGAAATGGCTGCGCCAGGCGTCGTCGGCAATCGCTGCCAGCGCCTGCAACAGCAAGGGCAAATCCACGGTTACTGGCAATCGCGAATACGCCGGGCAGCTCATGTCTTGGGCAACACCGAGCATTCGCCGAGCCAGGTCAACAGACGATCGAGGCAGGTGTCGACCGAATGCGCGCCGGTGTCGAGCACCAACGACGGCTGCGCCGGTGGCTCATAGGGCGCGGAAATGCCGGTAAACCCGAGCAGGTCGCCGCGTCGGGCGCGGGCGTAATGCCCTTTCGGATCACGCTGCTCGCACACCGCCAGTGACGCGCTGCACCAGACCTCGCGATAGTCGTCACCCAAGCGTTGTGCGAACACATCACGCAGCTCGGCCAGCGGCGCAATCATCGCCAGAATCACGATCTGCCCGTTGTCCACCAGGATCGCCGCGAGTTCGCTGGCGCGGCGAATGTTTTCCTGGCGATCGGCATCGCTGAAGCCCAAATCCCGGTTGAGCCCGGTCCGCAAACTGTCGCCATCGAGCACCACACTTTGCCGGCCACACCCGAACAGGGTGGCCTGCAGCGCTTGCGCCAATGTCGATTTGCCTGCCGCCGGCAAACCGGTCAGCAGGATCGCCGCACCCCGATGACCATTGCGGGCCTCTCGTTGCGTGCGGCTGACACTGGCGCGCGGCGCCAGCACATCACTGTGCTGGGGCATGCGCCACCACAGGCACGGAGATATCCCCCGCCGCCCACGCCGACTCGCGATTGGCCAGCGCGGTGGCGATCGACTGCACTTCGGTCGACTGCACCTGATCCGGCAGCGGATCGAGGCCGGCACTGGCGAAGATCTGGCCGTAGGCATTGCGCAAATCGGCGTACGACAGATCGCGGCGCAGGTCTGCTTGCAGGTTGTTCAGCTCGCCTTGAATCAGTTCCAGTTCACCAATCCCGGCCGCCTGATGGCGGTTGCGCAATTGACCGACGATTTGCCCATCGATGTCCGACAGCTGTTGGTTGGTCTTGAACTGGCGCTTGGCTTCCTGATAGTTGGCGTTGGCCACATAGAGTTGGGCCAGCACGGCGATCGACATCGCCTGACGCCGTGCACTGGCGACTTCTTCTCCGGCCTTGGCGACGTTGATGGCGGCCGGTGCGGAAATCACGTTGAACAGGTTCCAGGTGACTTTGACGCCATAGTCGGCCCAGCCCTGTTCGACGAGGAACGAGTTGCTGTCGTAATGCCCGCCAGCGGAAAACTCCAGACCGGGCAGCAAGCGCAACATGGCTTTGCGGGTTTCGGCGGCGCTGATGCGCGTCTGGTAATCCTGCTCACGCAGTTCCGGGCGACTGGTCAGTGCTTCCTGCTCAAGCTTGGCCAGATCGACCTTGAGTTCAGGCACCTGATAACCGTCATCGGTGGCCAGGGTCAGGTTAGTGCCCAACGGCAGGTTGATCAGCGTCGCCAGTTCGGTTTTCGCCAACGACAGGGCGCGCCGCTGTTCTTCCAGCTGGCGCGTGGCTTCGATCAGCGAACGTTGATAACCGAGCGCTTGCACCGGGTCGCCGATACGCTGGCTGCTCATGCTTTCGCTATCACGCCGGGCGGTGTCGACCCGCGCCATCAGGCTGTCGATCTGCTTGAGCAGACGTTCGGCGGCCATCGCCCGCCAATAGGCCGAGCGTACATCCTGAACGATGGTGTTGATCACCTTGCGGCGCCGTTCCTGAACGATCAGACGCTGATCGCCCTGCTGCTTGGCGCTGATATAACTGACGCCGAAGTCGAGGACGTTCCAGACCATGGTCAGGTCGGCGACGTCGCGGTCGCGGTCCTGCGAGGTCGACGGTTCCAGAGACTGGGTGCCGGTGCGCACGCTCTGGCTGCTGGAGGCGTTGACGTTGTTGCGGCCGACATAACCGGCGTCCAGTGCCATGCGCGGCAGCATGTCGAAACTGGCGAGGTCGAGCTGCCGCTTGGCCAGCGCTTCCTCCATGATCTTCAAGCGGCCTTCGAGGTTGTACTTCACGGCGCGGGCCATGGCCTGGTGCAGGGTCAACGGACCGCGCAGCGGTTCCTGATCCTTGTACATGCTTTGCAGGTCGGTCTTGGCGCGCTGTTCACTGACGCTGCGCTCAATCGGTTCACTGGTCACTGCACATCCGCTGATCGCCAGCGCCAGCAGGCTGGCGCCGAACAACTTCTGACTTCTCTTCATCCCTGGATCGCCCCTAGGTCCCGCACAGTGTTGAGTTATGGTTTTTTCAGGCCGATATTTCGCTGATGCCGACCTGTTGCAGTGCTGCCGCCAGGTTGTCGACCCGGTGCTGTTCGTTGTCTTTGAGTTGTTGCAATTGCTGGCCCAGCGTCGGTGCGCCAAACACGCCGCGCAGGCCTTGAGAAACGTCGCCAGCCTTGAGTGAGTGACTGCCAAACGCGTTCAGCGAATCGCGCTCGGCGGCACTGTCCTGATTGAACAGGCTCGCCAGTGTGCTGCTGCCAAACACGCCGCCGTCACCCCCGCCAAATCCGAGGAAGCCGTGGCCGGATCCATCACCGCCGCTGTCGCTGCTGCTGAACACTTGCGCGATGTAGCTGCGGCTGAGGGCGCCGTGATTGATGAAAATATCGCCAAGCGGACGTATGCCGTTGCCGATCACCCGTTGTTCAAACAGCGGCGCAAAGGTCAGTGGTGAACCGAGTTCGCCGGTTGGCGGAGTAAAGATGAACGGTTGCAGCGGCACGTTTGGTGGCGGTGCCGGCACCACCGGGTCGCTGCTGCGAATCAACGGGTCCGGGATCACGACGCTGGTCGGCGTGGTCGGCACGGTGGGTGGAACGACCACCGGCACCGTATTGATCGCGTAGTTGTTGGAACTGCTGACACCGCTGCCGCTGTTGCCGGAGGCATCACTGACCCCGGCACTATTGACACTGATCGCGTTGCTCGCACTGTTGACGTTGGTGTTCGGCGTCAGGGTGGCGGTCCAGGTCTTGCCGCCGTCGCTGCTGTTCAGATTGGACAAGGTGCCGTTCGCCACCGCAATGTCTGACAGATCGAAACCGCTGACCGCCTCGTTGAAGGTAATGGTCACCTGTGAGGTCTGGCCGATGCCGATGTTCGGGTTGGCAATGACAACCGTGGCACTTGGCCGCTCGCTGTCGAGCGCGTAATTGTTCGACACCGCCACTGTGCTGCCGACGTTGCCGGCCAGATCGGTGACATTGCTGGTGTCGAGCGCAATAAAGTTACTCGGATCACTGACATTGGCCGTCGGCGAGAACGTCGCGGTCCAGGTCTTGCCGCCATCGCTACTACTGAGGTTGCTCAGATCACCGTTGGTCACGCTCAGATCGGACAGGTCGAAATTGCTCACCGCCTCGCTGAAGGTGAAGGTCACTGTGGTGGTCTGGCCGATACCCAAGTGCGGATTGGCGACCACGATGTCCACCGTTGGCCGGGTCGCATCCAGCGCGTAATTGTTGGAAATGGCGATGCTGGCGCCCAGGTTGCCGGCCAGATCCTGCACCCCGGCCGTGTCGACGATGATCAGGTTGGTCGCATCGTTGACGTTGGCGGTTGGCGTCAGCGTGGCGGTCCAGGTGATGCCGCCGTCGCTGCTGGTCAGATTCGCCAGTGTGCCGTTGGCGACGCTGATGTCCGACAGGTCAAAACCGCTGACCGCTTCACTGAAAGTGATGGTGACCGTGGTGGTTTCACCAATGCCCAGGCGATTGTCAGCGAACACGATGGTTGCAGTCGGCAGCGCCGTGTCGATGGCGAAATTGTTCGAATCGGTGGTGCCGACGCCACTGTTGCCGGAGGCGTTGGTTACGCCACTGTTGTCGAGGGTGATCAGGTTGCTGGTGTCGGTGATGTTGGCGGTCGGCGTGAACGTCGCCGTCCAGGTAATGCCGCCGTCACTGGAGGCGACGTTGCTCAAGGTGCCATTGGCGATGGTCAGGTCCGCATTGCTGAAACCGCTGACGGCCTCGCTGAAGGTGATGGTCACCGTCGAGGTTTCGCCGGCCTTGAGCGCGGTATCCGCGACGACGATGGTCGCGGTCGGCACTTCGGTCTGCACCGCGTAGTTGGCCGAGTTGGTGATGCCGATGCCGGCATTGCCCGCCAGATCGCTGATGCCAGCGTTGTTCAGCACGATCAGGTTGGTGGCATCACTGACGCCGATGGTCGGCGTGAAGGTGGCCGTCCAGGTGATGCCGCCGTCGCTCGACGAGACGTTGCTCAGCGTGCCATTGGCAACGCTCAGGTCAGAGTTATCGAAACCGCTGACCGCCTCACTGAAGGTGATGGTGACGAGCGCGGTTTCACCCGGGCGCAGATCGGTGTCACTGATGACGATGGTAGCGGTCGGACGCTGGCTGTCGATGACGTAGTTGGCCGAGTCGGTGGTGCCGCTGCCGGTGTTGCCCGCCACGTCAGTGATGCCGGTGTTGTCCAGGCTGATGATATTGCTGGTGTCGGTGATGCCCGCCGACGGCGTAAACGTCGCCGTGTAGGTGATGTTGTCCGACGTGCTCAATCCGGAGAGCGTGCCGTTGGCCACGGTCAGATCGGCGAGGGTCAAACCGCTCACGGCCTCGCTGAACGTGATGGTCACGGTGGTGGTCTGGCCGACGCCCAGCGCTGAATCGGCGAGCACCACGGTGGCGGTCGGGCGCTGGGTGTCGATGGCGTAATTGTTGGAGTTGGTGGTGCCATTGCCCGCGTTGCCGCCGGCGTTCTGCACTCCACTGTTGTCGAGGGTGATCAGGTTGGAAGCGTCGGTGATGTTGCTGGTCGGGGTGAAAGTTGCCGTCCAGGTGATCCCGCCGTCGCTGCTGCTCACCGCCGTCAGCGTGCCGTTGGCAATCGTCAGGTCGGCGTTGTTGAAACCGGTGACGGCTTCGCTGAAGGTGATGGTCACCAGCGAAGTTTCGCCGATGGTCAGGCTGTTGTCCGCGACGACGATGGTCGCAGTGGGTGCCACGGTGTTGATGGTGAAGTTGCCGGAGTTGGTCGTGCCCGTGCCGGCGTTGCCGGCCAGGTCAGCGATCCCGGTGTTGGCCAGGGTGATGATGTTGCTGGTGTCGTTGATCCCGCCGGTCGGTGTGAACGTCGCCGTCCAGGTGATGCCGCCATCCGCACTACTGACCGCCGTGAGCGTGCCGTTGGGCACGGTCAGGTCGGCGTTGGTAAAACCGCTGACCGCTTCGCTGAAGGTAATGGTTACCAGCGAGGTTTCACCGGCGCTCAGGCTCGGATCGGCGATCACGATGGTCGCGGTCGGCCGCTGGGTGTCGATGCTGTAGTTGTTCGAGTCGGTGGTGCCACTGCCAGCGTTGCCAGCCAGGTCGGCAACGCCAGTGTTGTCCAGCGTCACCAGGTTGGTGGCGTCGGTGATATTCGCGCTCGGTGTGAACGTTGCCGTCCAGGTGATGCCGCCGTCCGCGCTGCTGACCGCCGTCAGGGTGCCGTTGGCGATGGTCAGGTCGGCGTTGGTGAAACCGCTGACCGCTTCACTGAAGGTGATGGTCACCAGCGAGGTGTCGCCGATTTTCAAGGTGCTTTGCGTGAACACCACGGTGGCGGTCGGCCGTACGGTGTCGACCGCGTAATTGTTGGAGTCGGTGGTGCCGACGCCGGTGTTGCCCGCCTGATCCGCCACCCCGCTGTTATTGAGGGTGATCAGGTTGGTGGCGTCGGTGATGCTGCTGGCCGGTGTGAAAGTCGCCGTCCAGGTGATGCCGCCATCCGCGCTGCTGACCGCGCTCAACGTGCCGTTGGCAATGCTCAGATCGGCATTGGTGAAACCGCTGACAGCCTCACTGAAGGTGATGGTCACCAACGACGTTTCACCGATTTTCAGCGCGGTATCGGCAACCACGATGGTCGCGGTCGGCCGTGCGGTGTCGATCGCGTAGTTGTTGGAGTTGGTGCTGCCAGTGCCGGCGTTGCCGGACAGGTCATTGACCCCGGTATTGTCCAGAGTGATCAGGTTGGTGGTGTCGGTGACGCTCGTGGTTGGCGTCAGCGTGGCGGTCCAGGTGATGCCGCCGTCGCTGCTGCTCAGTCCGGTCAAGGTGCCGTTGGCCACCGTCAGGTCGGCGGCGGTGAAGCCGCTCACCGCTTCGCTGAAGGTGATGGTCACCACAGAGGTTTCGCCTGCCGCCAGATTGGTGTCGGCAACGACAATGGTCGCTGTCGGTCGCACGGTGTCGACCACATAATTGGCCGAATCGGTGGTGCCGCTGCCGGCGTTGCCGGCCAGATCCGCCACGCCGGTGTTGTCCAGGGTAATCAGGTTGGTGGCATCGGTGATGCTGCTGGTCGGCGTGAAGGTCGCCGTCCAGGTGATGCCGCCGTCGGCACTGGAGACATTGGTCAGCGTACCGTTGGCAATCGTCAGGTCGGCGTTGGTGAAACCGGACACCGCTTCGCTGAAGGTAATGGTCACCAGTGAGGTATCGCCGATTTTCAGCGCGGTGTCGCCCATCACGATCGTCGCAGTCGGACGTTGAGTATCGATTGCGTAGTTGTTCGAGTTGGTGGTGCCGACACCTGCCACGCTGTCGGACACGGCCGTCACCCCGGTGTTGTCGAGGGTGATGAGGTTGGTGGTGTCGGTGATGTTGTTGGTCGGCGTGAAGGTCGCCGTCCAGGTAATTCCGCCATCGGCGCTGGAAACACTGGTCAGCGTGCCGTTGGCAATGGTCAGGTCGGCGTTGGTGAAACCGCTGACCGCACGACTGAAAGTGATGGTCACCAGCGAGGTTTCGCCGATTCTCAGCGCGGTATCGGCGACCACGACGGTGGCGGTGGGGGGTTCCACGTAAGCGGTGTTGAGCGTACCGCCGTTGTTGTAGATCCCCACCAGTGCGCTCGGCGTCGTGCCGGTCGAACCACCGTTGGAAAGACCACCGGCACCGCTCGCGGCGCCGTTGCCGCTGATCGCGGCGAAGTTGCTCGCGGTGATCAGCACCACACCGCCGTTGTTCCAGATCGCCCCGACGCCGCGACCGCCGGCACCACCATCGGCGCCGTTGCTGCCGACCCCACCGCCACCACCGCCGCCGCCACCGGCAGCAATGTTGTTGCTGATGACCGAGGTGCCGATGACTTTCAGGGTGCCGCTCGAAGCGTTGTAGATACCGCCGGCCGCGTTGGCACCGACGCCACCGACCTTGTCCCAGCCGGAACCACCGCCGCCGCCACCAATGGACAGCGTGCCGTTGCTGGCCGAACCACCATTGCCACCATGACTGTAACCGGCACCGGCGCTGCCACCGTTGCCGCCCACGCCACCGGTGCTGGTGCCGCCACGGCCACCCATGTCGGTCGGGCTGTAACCGCCGCCATAGCCGCCGGCATTGGCCCCGCCCGAGCCGCCGGCATAGGTGCCGGTGGCCGGGCCGGAAGAACCGCCATGGCCACCGGTCTGGCCACCGATACCGCCGCCGCCACCACCGCCACCGCCGACATAACCGCCGGTCACGCCACCGCCACCACCACCGCCAGAGGCGGCGTTGGCAGTGACCGTCACGTTGTTCAGGGTCAGAATCCCGGCGTTGAAAATCCCGCCGCCCATGGCCCCCGCCGCCGCTGAGCCGCCATTACCACCATTGCCGGCCACCAAACCTTTGGTGATCACCAGGCCGTCGAGGGTCACGGTGCTGCCGGAGGTGACTTCCACCACGCGGGTTTTGTATTGGCCATCGAGGGTTACGTCGGCCACGCCGTCGTTGTTCAGATCGCCATCGACGGTGATGTTCTTGTTGATCAGTAGCTCCGAAGTGAGCTGAACGGTCATGCCCGAACTGAACGTGACAATGTCGCCGTTCTGCGCTGAAGCCAGCGCCGCGCGCAGCGAGCCGACGCCGGAATTGAGGTTGTTGGTCGCGGTCCAGGTGGCGAGGCCCCACTGGTATTCGCTCATGGCTTTGCTCGACAGCACGTTGGCGCTTTCGATGGTGCCGGTGGCGATCTCCAGATCCCAGTCGCCGCCGACGCCGGTGCGATTGTTCGAAGCGGCCACATCACGCCCGGTCAGTTGCGCCAGCGAGTCGACAAAACTCAAGCCACGATCACCTTCGGCGGTGTAGCAACCGTAAATCAGGATGTCGCCGCCAGCGTTCATGTCCTTGCCGATTTCGGCGAGGACCGCGCTGCGTTGAGCGACGTTGTCCGCCGACAGATAACTGTTGCCCAGCCACAAATCGCCGGCATTGCCGTGGGCAATGATCTGCACCGAACTGACGCCGTGATGTTGATCGAGGAAGTCGGCGATCTGCTGCAAACCGTCCTTGCTGGCGTCGAGTTTCACCACTTGCGTGCCGGGAGCAATGCCTTGCAGCAAACTGTCGGCATCCTTCACCCGCGAGTCGACGAACACCACACTCTGGCCGGGCACCGCGACCGGGCTGGCCGCCGGCGTGGCATCGGCCTGGCCGTGGGTGTCCTTGCTCGCCACGGGATGGTCAGCCGCCGGCGCCTTGGCCGCCTCGGCTGCGGTGGGTGCATGGCTGTCCGCTTGCGCAGCGGTATCGGCCACGGTGGCCGCCACCGCACCGTCGAACAGCATGCGCGGCTCCAGCGACATGATCATCGGCGCGGCCAGCGAACGCTGACCTGCGGTTACCCGAGACTTGACCTTTGCACCGCCAAAAATGCTCCACCACATGTTGCTCACCCGAACTCGAACGAAGGTACGTAAGGCATCAATGAAAAACGCCGCGATCAACTGATCGCGGCGTCGGATTTCATACGAATGACATTGGCGGCGCTGGCTGAGCCATCGAGCCAAAAGGACAAATCAGCGTATTGCTTGAACAGGTCGGGCGGCAAAATGGTGCGCCGTGACTGCAAGGCAACCTTGGGTTTGACCTTGTGCAGGCCGGCCAGGCCAAGGCCCTGGTCGAACTCCGGCGCGTCATAGGCCAGATGTTCGAAATCGTGCTCGAACCAGGGTTCACTGATGAATTCATAGACTAGCCGCAGCACGCGCTCCGGCGCCTGGGTCAACAAGTCGTAATCGATGATCAGCAGTGAGTCAGCGTGTTCGCCGTAATAGGCTTCCTTGAGCGCCGCCCAGGCAAAACCCACCAGGCGATTGCGCTGAGCCAGGGTTTCGCAACGGCTGTACACCGTGTTGCGCTCCACGGCATCGCCAAACAGTTTGGTGTTTTCAAAGGGATTGGCGCGGTACAGCCGTTCGAGACTGTCCATCACCCAGGCGACGTTGCGCACGCAGGCGATGACTTTGGCCTGGGGAAACAGATCGTTGAGCGCCGGCAGACGCGAGCTCCACTGCCGATTGGTGTCGAACACCACCGGTTTGTCGGCCTTGTCGGCATAGAAGGATTCGAACAGACCGCGCAGCAGGCGACGGCGCATGTCGGTGTCGATCACCGCACCGTACTCGCTGCCGGCACTGCATTGCTCGAGGACGCTGGAAAACAGCGATCCGACCGGGCTGGTCATGCCGGCATGAAAGCGCGGGTTCTGCAAAAGAATGGCAGAAAGCAGGGTGGAGCCTGAGCGCGGCAAGCCGGAGATAAAGTGGAACTGCTGCAATCCCTTCACCCTGATCAAAAAAAGTCCATTTGTCCGACAAAGCGTAGTCCAACAACCACCCTGCGACTAGTAGTGTTTTGATATCAATCAAGAGCAAAAAGAACTAACCAGTTATTTTTTAATCGCGAATTTGAAGGTGAACCGTTTTAGTCTCCACAGCTGCTAGTCGGCTATGGGTTTCGGGTGAGCAAGCGCGCTTGCGCACCGCCCGCATGAACCTGCGCGCTGATCTGCCAAGTGGCGGGCAAGGGTGCAAACTCTGCCGGGTCATCCTGGGTGCCGACCAGCCAAATGGGGGCATTGCCGGAAACCTCTGCAAGGCTGTCGAGGTAGACATCGTCGCTGACCAGCGTCCCGAAACCATATTGATTCGGTCGCGTCGAACGGCCGTCCGCAGCGGGCGGCGTGTACAGCCGCACCTGTGCGCCGGTGCGATCGTAGTAGACGTAACTCAAGTACCAGAGCATGTCGCTGGTGATGATGCGATCACCGGGCTGGAAATGCTGATTGACGTAATTCACCACGCGATCGAACTGATCACTGCTGTCGACCGCGGCGTTGTTGTTCAGGCCAACCATTTCCACCCCGAGCAACGACACCAGCACCACCAACGCGAGAACTCGCACGCGGCTGTACAAGCGGTCGATGGCCAGTGCCGCCAGCAGCGGCAAACCCAAGGCATAAGCGGTCAGATAGCGCTCGATGAATACCGGTGTGATGAACGACACCGCAAACACCAGCAACAGCGGTAAGCCGGTGTACAACGCCAGCAGGACACTGCCGCGCGACACGCTGCGATCACGAATGACCGCCACCGCCGCCAGTAGCAGCAACGCCAGCGGCAACGCGCCGAACACCACTAACGGCAGGTGTTCGCCGTCATCCTGGATCAACCAGGACCAGACCATCGACGGCAACGACGTCAGCGTCACCGGGTCTTCCCAGCCGACATCGCCACCGACCTTGAGTTGTTCCATGTGCTGGGTGAGATCGAGCAGGTTCGGCAGCCACGGCAGGTACAACGCAGCAATGGCCAGATTCGCCAGCCACCAGCCCGGGTGCTGGATATGCCGCAAGCGATAGCCACGCTGAAACCGGATCAGCACCAGATAAACCCAGTGACACAGCGCCGCCAGCACGGCGAAGTAATGGGTGTAGAGCGCCGCCGTCATCAGCAGCGCATAAACCACCAGATAGCGATGACGCTGCGGCCGGCGGATCCAGTAGGCCAGTGCCAGCGTCGCGGCGATCAACAGCAGGCCTAGCAGCGAATACATGCGCACTTCCTGGCTATAGCGCACCGCCGTCGGCAACAGTGCCAGCAGCAGACCGGCGAGGATCGCCGCGCGGCGCGTGGCCAGGCGATCCACCAGCCAGACGCCCATGCCGACCGCCGCAATCCCGGCCAGAGCGCTGAGACAGCGAATGGCAAAAATGCCATCGCCAAACAACTCGATCCAGCCATGCAACAGCATGAAGTACAGCGGCGGGTGCACATCGAACGCCGCGTGGTGCCAGATATCGGCCAACGAAAAACCCGCCAGCAGCAGGCTGGAACCTTCATCGCCCCAGATCGCTGCGGCGGTCAGATCGTAAAAGCGTACGGCAGCGGCCAACAACAGAATCGGCAGCAGCCAGTGTTCTCTGGCCCAGCGGATCAGGCGCAAGCGGGCAAACCACGGACCCGGCGTCGCGTGCGGATCCTGTGTGTCGCCCACCGGTGTCACTCTGTTGACCGCCATTGCTGCCTCTTGCCGTGCCACGACACCACGCCTGTATGAGCCCGAGCCTGCCAGTCACTCTAGGTCAGGCGCAGGAGCACCGTCGATGCCGATTTGCGACTTCACGACATCCGGCAACCTTGCCAATCCGCGTCTACGCTCTGGCGTGGCGTGACCTGGCCACGGAGTGCCAAGGCAATAGCATCAGCCTGATCCCACTAGCGGCCCGCCGACAACCAATCAGAAGGATAAGGACTTTATGGACGTTTACATGGGCACTGTTCTGACGTTTGCCTTCAACTACGCGCCCAGCGGCTGGGCCTTGTGCAACGGTCAGATCATCGGAATCAACCAGAACCAGGCGCTGTTTGCATTACTGGGCACCACCTACGGCGGCAACGGCACCGTCAACTTCGGGCTCCCCAACCTGCAAAGCCGCATGCCGATCTGCCAGGGCAACGGCGGCGGCCTGACGCCGAGAGTCATGGGAGAAATCTCCGGCGCCGAACAAGTCACTGCCACCCTCAACAACCTGCCGAACCATACCCACACCCTCGCCGGCCTTACCGCCACCACCACCGTGCAACTGGCCAACCCGGCCAGCAATCCGGCGGGCGCGCCGACGGCGACCAACGCTTACATCGGTGCGTCGGGCACCGGGCCGGGTCTGGCGAATATCTTTTCCGATGCCCAAGGCGCTTCGCCCGTTCCGCTCAAGGGCGCGGCCACCACCATCAGCGGCACGATCTCGCCAACCGGCAACGGCTTGCCGCTGCCGATCATGAACCCGTATCTGGTGCTCAACTTCAGCATCGCGCTGAACGGCATCTTCCCATCGCGTAACTGACTGACCGCCGGGGGAGCCACCTCCCCCGGTATCCAACCTTGGCGGAGCGAGAACATGCTGCAAACGGTTCAAAGCCAACATTTTCAGGCATTGCTGGGGCGGATCGGCACCCTGCATTTGCCCGATGGCACTGAGTTACAAATCCACATCGACGAACTCGCGGAGAAACCTCTGGCGCAAATGCGTTACAGCGAGCGCATGCCGTTCAGCGTCGAATTGAGCAGTCTGGAAGCGACTGAATTTGTCGACGGGTTATGTGCCCTGGAGTTGCCTGAACTGGGGCGAGTGGACGGCATCTTCGTGTCGCGGGTACCGCCGATGGGGCGGCCGCCGGAGCTGGCTTACTTCCACATCACCTTTAACTGACGGCGCCCTTCCAGCACACGACCTTGTACAACCTGTTGATTTTTTGTAACTGCATTTTGGGAAGCGTCTGACATCAATTCCATGATGACCTTGTTAGCGTGGCACTGAACCCGGCTCCAGAACGTTTTGCTGCGATTCGACCATGGACGGTCTATCGCCAGCGTTGCATCGACGTCGAGGAGCCTGTGCCCCGTCACAGGACAAGGAACAATGGATGTTCGACGCTAGCGCTCGTTTCAGTCTCACGCTCCACAACTTTAAACACGATCTGCAGGTCGCCTCGTTCAGCGGCAGCGAATCGATCAGCCAGCCCTACGCCATCGATGTTGAACTGGTCAGCGAAAGGGCCGACCTGCGCCTCGAAAACCTTCTGCACCAGCCGGCCTATCTGGCTTTCGATACCGCGGGCCACGGCATGCATGGGGTCATCGACTGCATTGCTCGCGGCGATGCCGGCAAACGTCTGACCCATTACAGCCTGACGTTGGTGCCGCGTCTGGCGCAGCTGGCTCATCGCTTCAATCAACGCATCTTTCAACAACTGACGGTGCCGCAGATCATCGCGCGCATCCTCAAGGAGCATGGCATTCAGGCCGACGTCTATCAGTTTCACCTCGGCGCCAAATACCCCAAGCGAGAATACTGCGTGCAGACCGCCGAGTCGGATCTGCATTTCGTCCAGCGTCTGTGCCAGGAGGAAGGTATCCATTACCACTTCCGCCACAGCCGCGAAAATCACCTGTTGGTGTTTGGCGACGACCAGACGGTGTTCCCCATCCTCGAGCGGCCCACCCCGTACAAACAGGAGCGCGGCCTGCACGCCGAGGGCCCGGTGATCAAGCGTTTCAAGGTGCGACTGAAAACCCGCACCAGCCGCACCGCGCGCCGCGACAACGACTTTCGCAAGACCCGCATCGTGCTGGAATCCACGCACAAACCCGCCAGCGCACACCCGCAACCGGACCTCGAAGACTACCGTTACCCGGGGCGTTTCAGCGACGCCGAGCGCGGCAAACTGCTGACCCATCGAGCGCTGGAGCAACACCGCGCCGACTACCTGCAAGCCAAGGGTCGCAGCGATCAGGCGAATCTGGTGTGCGGGCATTTCCTGACGCTGTCCGAACACAGCTGCGTGGAATGGAATGACCTCTGGCTACTGACCAAAGTCACTCACGAAGGGCGCCAGCCACAAGTGCTGGAAGAAACCCTTGGCAGTGAATCAATCAGCAGTACGGATGACTTCGTGCAGGGCTATCGAAACCGTTTTGTTGCCACGCCATGGGCAGTGATTTACCGGCCGCCACTGCACTTTAAAAAACCGCGGATGATGGGCTGCCAGACCGCCGTGGTCACTGGTCCCGCCAGCGAAGAAATCCATTGCGATGCCTTCGGCCGGGTCAAGGTGCAGTTTTATTGGGACCGAGAAGGTGGCCATGACGACAACAGCAGTTGCTGGTTGCGGTTGGCGTCGAACTGGGCCGGCAACGCACACGGCAGTGTCATCCTGCCGCGCGTCGGCATGGAAGTGCTGGTGGATTTTCTCGAAGGCGATCCCGATCAGCCGGTGATCATCGGTTGCCTCGCCAACAGCGCCAACCCGGTGCCGTACGCACTGCCCGAGCACAAGACCCGCAGCGTGTTCCGCTCGCGCAGTTCGCCCGACAGCGGCGGCTTCAACGAGCTGCATGTCGAAGATCGCAGCGGCCGTGAACTGATTTATCTGCGCGCCCAGCGAGATATGCAGCAGCGGGTGGAACGCGACAGCCATCTGCACGTCGGCAACCACCGCCACGAAACCATCAAGGGCAACAGCGTCAGCGTGTTCGAGGCCGAAGACCAGCGCACCGTCACTGGCGACCGCAAGACCCGGCTCAGTGCCAATGACTATTTGCACATTGCCGGCAACCGTCAGCAGCGCGTCGATCAGGTCATCGCGGTCGACGCCGGCCAGAGCATCCATATCAAGGCCGGTGTCCACGTGATTATTGAAGCCGCTGCCGGCATCAGCCTGAGTTCAGGCGGCCAGCACCTGGTGATCGGCCACGGTGGCATTTTCAGCAGCAGCGCGATCCAGATCGGCGGCGCGCCGGTGCCAGCGCCCGCCCTCGCCTCGGCCATGCCCGGGGGCAACGACGAGCTGTTGACCCCCGAGCAACTGCCATTGGTGTTGGCGATCAGCCAACGCCGTCTGCTGGCGCAAAGCAAACGCCTGGATGCCGAATTCTGCCCGCTCTGCGAGGCATGCCGCGCAGGACTTTGCCCGACACAAGGCGCCGCCGCATGAGCCCTTCAACCGTGCAGCAGTGGCTGGCCGGGCAACGACGTCTTGGCCACGCGGTGTGTCTGGTGCTCGACTCAGAGGATGAGCGTGAGTTGCGCCAAGCGCTGATCACGCGCTTGAGGTATGACCAATACCTGAGCGTTTATGGAGAAACCGCGGTGGCCGATCTGGCCGATGCCGGGCCCTTCATCTTCACTGTCGAACCGCCGGATGAGCGCCTCCTCGATGCTTTGCTCACGCGACCGCAAAGTCATTGGGGCTGGCTCGCCAGCATCGCCCCCGGTGGGCTGTCGACGCTGGTCAAACATTGGCGCGAGCGCTTGCTTGTCGGCGTTCCTCCGCATCAGGCGCTGTACCGTTTTCACGATAACCGCGTGCTCGCCCGCGCACTGGCGCACTTGCCCACCGAGGCCGTGCCGGGCTATCTCGGCCCGGCCGTCAGCGTGTGTTACTGGCAAGGCGCGCACTGGCACAGCCTCGACAACCCGACGCCGGGTACTCACCCGCTACCGCAAAATGCGATGTGGCTGCAACTGCCAGTGTCCGCCGAGCACAGCCGAGACATTCGTCTGGCCAACGCCCATCGCTACCTGTTGGCGGAACACCTCGCGGCCTACGTACAACTCGCCGCCAGGCAGGCGCCGGACGCCTGGCTGCGCGAGCAAGTGATGCAGGCCGAAATCTGGGGTTGGGAGCAACCGGCGCAACTGCAATTCTTGCTGACCCAGAGCCTGCAAGCCACCGACTACAGCCTCGCGGCCCATTGGCAGACGAAGGCAGAGGAAACCCCGGATGAGCACTTTGAGCGGGTATTTCGACTGTCGGCCTTCTGGCAGGGCGAGGAGCCGCTATGAGTTGGCTATTGCGCGGCATGTTGTTGCTTGGGGGCCTGGGAATGGCGGCGGGTTGCGCCAATCATCCGCCCAAAACCTTCACCTTCACCGCCGATCTGCCGCCGGACTTCGCCTACGTCGCAGTGGTGTATTACGGCCCGGAAAAAGGCGAAACCTGCACCGTCGACCGCCGCGAAAACATCGCGCCGGTGTTCAACAGCCAATGGCGCACCGAATACAAGCCAGATGCGGAAATCACCATTCGCCGAACCCGCAAGGGGTGCCCGTTGGTGATCAAGCGGATTGCGCTGCAAATCAAGTCGGCATACGGCAAGGACTGGAGCGACATCAGCGGCGACGAGGCCATGGTCTTCGTTCGCAATGACCTGAGCGAGCTGGATGAGCCGTTCCGGAACACCTTCAACGCGGACGGCGAACACACCTTTTACGGTCAGTGCCAGTGGTGGTTTCGCACTATGGGGCCAAACCGCCGCATCGTGAAACTCCTCGACTGCAAAGAATCCGACCCGCAGGAAACACGAAGGACGGGTAAAGCCTTCGGCGCCTACACGCTCGATCAACTGCCGGGAAAAACCGTGCGCATGAGAATCAGGTTGGATAAGGAAGAAGAACCGTCCATAGGCGACACCTGGGTCAAGGTGCCGAATGGCTGGAAGCGCTGCATGGGTGACAACTTTGAAGATCAATATGCCTTTTGTTACGGAAATCATAAGGACTTCAGCACATTCAAAATGGTCGATGGGCGTACTTGCACCATTTATCCCGGATGCACGGAATAAGGAATTCTCGACATGACGTCATCGAAAAAAGAACCAAGCAAACCTTCCCGAACACTGCGCATGTTGGCATCAGGTTGCGGTCTCGCAATCCTGACCAGTTGCTCCAAACACCCGCCAAACACCTTCACCTTCACCGCCGATCTGCCGCCGGACTTCGCCTACGTCGCAGTGGTGTATTACGGCCCGGAAAAGGGCGAAACCTGCACCGTCGACCGCCGCGAAAACATCGCGCCGGTGTTCAACAGCCAATGGCGCACCGAATACAAGCCAGATGCGGAAATCACCATTCGCCGAACTCGCAAGGGGTGCCCGTTGGTGATCAAGCGGATTGCGCTGCAAATCAAGTCGGCCTACGGCAAGGACTGGAGCGACATCAGTGGCGACGAAGCCATGGTCTTCGTTCGCAATGACCTGAGTGAACTGGATGAGCCCTTCCGAAATACCTTCAACGCGGCTGGTGAACACACCTTTTACGGTCAGTGCCAGTGGTGGTTTCGCACTATGGGCAAGCCCCGCATTCTCCGAAAACTCCTTGATTGCAAAGCATCTGACCCGCAGGAAACACGAGGACTGGGCAAAGCCTTCGGCGCTTATACCCTCGATCAACTGCCGGGCAAAACCGTACGAATGAGAATCAGATTGGATAAGGAGGAAGAACCCGGTTGGGTAGACACCTGGGTCAAGGTGCCGAATGGCTGGAAGCGTTGCCTGGGCAAAGGCTACGAAGAGGAAAACGCGTACTGCAACGGTAATTACACCGATTTCAGCACGTTCAAAATGGTGGATGGGCGTACTTGCACCATTTATCCCGGTTGCACGGAATAAGGAATCTTCGACATGACGTCACTAGAGCAAGAGTTGCAATCGTCGTTGTCCAGCCGCTTGTTGTCATGCCCTACCGGAGGTCAAAAGACCAGTTTTCAATTGGTCGACGAATTCGGATCAGGAGAACCTTATGCCGGACTTGTTTACGTTGTCATCGATTCGGAAGGAATGAAATACACCGGATATCTAGACGCGACAGGTAATGGCCAAATAGAGGATCACTTTGCCGGGCCAGTCGCGGTCCAGTTTGAACAAAATTATCAGGGAGATGGACTGTATAAGGATCTAAAGAGCCGGCGCCATTACCCACTGGAAATCACCGAACTCCAAGTCCGCGCCGAACAAACCCGATACATCAACCCAAATGCCAGCCGCCCCCGCGAAAAGCCGAATCTGGACCGTGCCGCAAACTTCTTTCAGGTCGAGGTTCGGCATCTGGTCAGACACGCCGCGCATCTGCCGCCAGAGGTCTATCGCTCTTTCCCCGTCGATTCCGGATGCGCTGCAGTCATGGGCGAGCACGGCAAAACTGGCGTCGCCATTGCGCCGAATCAGCACACCGTACTCGAGGTACGGCCACTGCGCGCCTTGCGCCCAATGCTGTCGAGCGCCCCGGAGTTCTGCGCGCTCAACCTGTATCAACTGGCGCTGATGGCCACGTTGAGCTACTGCCCGTTTGGGCAGAAACCCGAGGTGCCATCCGCCGAGACCCTGAGCGTCGCATTCCCATTGCAGCCAAGCGTCGGCAACTGGTTTGGCGATGCGCTGGCCAAGTTCGATGAACTGTGGAAAGTCGACTCAGCGCAAACCAAAGCCTATTACCCGTTGTACGAGGATGTGCCCTATTCGAAACGCCTGGAGATCGTGCCATTCGATCCAGTGCTCTATGCGGTCAACAGACCCAACCAACAGGGCGAACTGGAACACCCCGCCAGCGTCCACTTTCTCGACGATATCGGCCAAGGAGACAGCACCGACACTCAGGCTTTCATCACCCACAACGACGAACTGATCCTCATCGCCGTGCGCGGCACTTTCGAAATCGTTGCCGATGGGTTACGCGATGCAGACGCGCTGCAAGTACCGTTTGAGGAGGGGGAAGGAAAAGTGCACCGGGGGTTTTATCAGGCTGCCAAGAAAGCTGCAGCTTTCTCGGTGAGTTATCTCGACAGGTTCTACACCGGCCAAAAACTCCTGATCTGCGGCCACAGCCTCGGCGGCGCAGTCGCACTACTTCTGTCTGAAATGCTACGGCGCAGAACTGAAGGCTACACCATCCACCTCTACACTTACGGCGCCCCCCGTGCCGGCGACTCCCGCTTCACCACCGGCGCAGCCGATCTGGTGCACCACCGCATGGTCAACCACAACGACCCGGTGCCCAGCGTGCCCGGCAGCTGGATGAACACCAAGGCCGGCGTGTTCGGTGCCGGAGCCGCGCTGACTTTCGTCAACGTGCCGGTCGGCCTGTCGACGTTCGTGGCAGGCATCACCAACTGGACCGGGGAAGCCTACGCCCACCATGGTTCCTTGCGTCATGCGATGCCAGTGGAGTTCGGCCGACAGCAGACGTCTTCGATCCTGTGGCAGCCCGGTTGCGATGTCATTACCCAGCACGCCGCCTGCAATGTCGCCCTGCAGATGCAACACGGCTTGCCGGATCGCCCTAATATGCTCTCGCAGATTTTCCACGCCGGTAATCACTTGATGGTCGGCGGCTATGTGCCCGCGTGCTGGGCGGCGTTAAGGCGTTGGCAGGAGGCTTATGAAGCGAAACGCACGCTGGTCACTGATCGCGAATTCGCCTGGGTCAATTCAGCCCTGACCCGCATCACCGAGCAGTTGCGCAGCAAGCAACGCGACCTTTCGGCACGGCCAGACGCCTATGTGCGCACGCGCCAGCCGGTGATTGCTGCGATCAACCACGAGATCGATAAAATCCAGACCACCCGACAGCGTCTGGAGTCGTTCCGCTACCAGCGCGTCAGCGCAATGGATGTCTACGGCTCACTGGCCGAGCAAGCCGATCAGCTCGCCGAAAGCCTGCCGCGCTGGCGAGCGCACCCGGAGAATCTGCTTGCCGAGCAACTCGCCATGGCCCCGGATCACGCCACCCATGATCCGCTGCTGACGTCCATCTACGGGCATACCATCGGCGCCCCGCACACGCTGGATCTGGATTCGATCATTTAGCCTTGTGGATACCAGACCAGTCGCTCCGCCGCCGGATTGCTTTCTTCAACCGCAAACCCGAGCGCGAGGTAATGCCGTCGCGCATGGGGATTGCTGGTCCAGACCACCGTTGCCACTGGACAACGAATCTGCTGCGCGGCTTTCTGCACGCCTTGCAGCACGGCGCGGCCATAACCCTGGCCGCGCGCCTGCGGAATGAACGCCAGGTACAACACGCGAATCTCGTTGGCGCCGAAATCGGTGCTCAACGCGCCGATGACGCTGCCGAGTTTTTCCACCACGTAGTGCATGGCGTTGGGGTAGTTGTCGCCCATGCCCTGTTCCTGCACCTGGAACTGCTGCGCGACCAGTTGCTGCACCTGTTCCGGCTCGCCGTCGATCCATTGCAGATCCGGCCGCGCCGTCTGATACAGACTTTGCAAAAACGGCCCATCGGTTGTCCGCGCAGGCCGCACCACCAATCCGTCTGCCGCCACTGCTGCGTTGTCCGCCATCGTGCTCTCCGTTAGAAACCGCTTTCCCTGACTCCCAGCGCCGCCATTCGCCGCCAGGCTACGCCGAGCAGCGACTCGCCGCTGCCCTGCAACACCACCACGCCGCGCAACGGTTGCAGCGGTGTCGGCGCCGTATCGAGCACGCTGAGTCGCGCGCCGTATTGCGCCTGCACCGGTTCCGCACGCTGTTGTTGATCGCGGCGCACGGCAATCGGCCCGTGATGATCGGAGGTCAGCGCCTCCTGATCGACGTAGGCCACGCCGTTGGTGTCGATTTCATTCAGCTGCACGGCGAGCGCCGGGTGCATCGGGTCATCGGCGATGAAGCGACCGCTGGCCCCGGGTTTGACTCGCCACAACTCGGCTTCGGCGAGATAACCGCGCAGGCGCGCGCCGTCCTCGACCACTCGGGCCAGTGCATCGCGGGTCGACAACCAGCGCCCGACCGTCATGTTCGGCAGCAGGTCACGCACGCTGCCGGCCTGCGGTGCTCGCAACAACAGGCGCTCGCGTTGCGCCGTCAGCCCACGGTACTCGGCGACCGCCTCTGCCAGCCGCTGCTCGACAATGCCAGCATCGGCAGCGGTTTCGCTGCGACTGGCCTGGCGGCGCATCAACAACTGCTGAATCTGGATTTCCCGACGCACGATCGCCAGCCGCGACTCGAGATCGGGCGATTCCAGTTCAATCAGCACATCGCCCTGAGCAACCTTCTGCCCGTCCGTCACGTTTACCGCTTTGACCCGCGCCGCCGTTGGTGCATGCAGGGCACTGGCGCGCCCGGCCTCAAGCATCGTCGGCAATTCCACCGAACTGCGCCACGGCACGATCAGCACCAGCAACAACCCGAGCAGCGCCAGCGCACTGAGCAACACGCGCGGGCCGTGCGCCTGTTCGCGACGGCTCCACCACTGGCGCCACTCACGCATGATCGGCAGAAAAATGAACCACACCAGTTCCACCAGCATCAGGAAGATCCCCAATACCTTGAAGAACAGGTGATAGACCGCCAGCGCGATCCCGAAAAACAACGCCGCACGCCACAACCATGAGCCATACCCCCAGATCAGCAAACGCCGTTGCATCTTCGGCGACCACGGCTCCGGCGCCGGGGCGCCATAACCGAACAAAAATTCACGCAGGCGCCAGCGACACAGCGCAAATGCGCGACCCTGCAAATTGTCGACTTCCCAGAAATCACTGATCAGAAAATAACCATCAAAACGCATGAACGGATTGAGGTTGACCACCAGCGTGGTGATCCACGTGGCGCTGGCGAGCATGAACGCCGCCGTGCGTCCCGGCCCATCCGGCAGCAACGACCAGGCGAGCAGCGCAAGACACGCCAACAGCAATTCGGCGAGCACGCCGCCGGCACCGATCAGCAATCGCGCGCGGCGATCATTGACCCGCCAGGCGTCGCTGACATCGGTGTAGAACATCGGCAGCAAAACCATGAACGCCACGCCCATGCTCTGCACTCGACACCCGGCGCGCTTGGCCATGAACGCATGGCCGAATTCGTGACAGAGCTTGGCAAAGAACAACGCCACGCCAAATGCCAATGCCCCGCCGAGGCTGAACAGGTGCGGAAACGTCCCGACAAAACGCTGCCAGTCGCGCGAGACCAGAAACACGCCCAGCGCCAAGGTCGCCGGCAAACCGTAGCGCAGCAGGCGCGGGCCGAAGCGTTCCAGCCACGGCCAGGCCCGATTGAGAAATGCGTCCGGGCGCCACAGCGGTATGCGGAAGAACAGGTATTGATGCAGGAGGATTTGCCACAGGCTTTGCTTCTGCGCCAAGGCCTTGAGCCGGTAGCTGGCGCGCTGTTGATCGTCAAGCGCAGAGATCAAATCGTGGCCGCGAAGAAATTCCAGCAACTGCTCAAGCTCCGTGCCGTCCAGCGGCAAGCCCGGTTCACGATTGGCCGCACGCAAGACGTGCTCGGCGTCGCCCAACGACCAGTGGCGCAACAGACGCATCGCCGCCGCGCCGAGCTTGAAGTAACGGCCGCGCACCGGATCGGCGAGGGTCCAGCGCGGCGATCCGTCCAAGGCCGGCGCCGCGGGCGACAATTGCAGGTCGGCACGCAGGCTCGGCAGGTTCATTAGAGGCCCACGCTCTGGCGCAAACCGGCCAGTGGCCGACGCAGCAGGTACAGCGCCAGTGGCGCGCGATCACCGAAGATTTTCGCTGTGCCGCGCAGGCCGATACGCGGTGGTGCGTCAGTGAAATTGGCGTCGAGCCGATAGGCCAGTTGCCCGCCCGCCGTCGGCTGCGCCTCGTACGCCGAGCGTTCCAGTGTGGCGAGATGGCGCTTCAGCGGATCGCTGTCGAGAAACAGCGCGACCTCAGCGCCGGGCTCCAACGAAATCGCGTCGCCGACGGCCAGTTCGATACGCAGTTCGGCCTGATTCGGATCGGCGATGTCCATCAGGCGCTCGCCGGTCTGCACCGGTTTGCCGGTCAAACGCTCGGCGTCGGCGAACACCGCAATGCCGTCGCGCTCGGCGCGCACTTCGCTGCGCTTGAGCAACTCGCGGGCGTAATCGCGCTCGGCGCGTTTCTGCTCGGCACGGGCGGCAAGCAAGTCGACTTTTGCGCTCGACTCGGCATCGGCAAACGAGCGCTGGGAATTGGACTTCAGTTCAGCTTCGGCCACGCCCAGCGCACGTTCGGCAACATCGGCCTGCGCCTTGAGCGTGGTGCTTTCGAAACGCACCAGCACATCGCCGGTTTTCACCGTTTGATTGGGTTTGACCAGAAATTCGGCGATCACCCCGTCCAGCGGCGCCGCCACCACGCGGCCACCCAGTGGCACCACCTCAGCCGGAGCCAGCACCGATTGACGCACCGGAATCAACAGCCCGAGCAACAGCACCGCGAGCAACGCCACCTGACGTTTACGGGTCCAGCGCAGCCGCCACGGTTTGCGCGGTTGCAGCGCCAGCCAGGCGTGGCTGTAGGTATCGCCCAGTTGCGACAGCAAGACTTGTTCGGAAGGGTTCCACGGCACATCGCGGGCCAGCCATAAACCGCCAAATACCTGCGCGTCGCGATCAACCAGCGGCAACCAGAACACCTGCGTGGCGGACAGACTGCGCCAGTCGGCCTGGATCGATTCGCTGAGTAGTTCCGGCGCGATCACCCGCGCCTGTTTCAGCACATCCTGCTTGAACAACTGCGCCACGGCCTGCTCGACGAACGCCACGAACGGCGCATTGGGCTCGACCGCACTGATGCCGGTCACGGCCTGCACCTTGCCGGCAATCAACAACGCGGCATGACGAAAACCAAACAGCGACTGGCCGTCATTGACCAGACTATAAGCCAGTTGCGCGGCATCACTGGCGGCGCGGGTCTGGCGTTCAAGGTCGAGAAAGCGCGCGAACACTTGTTCAGCGGCGCCGCTCACCGGCGCGTTCACTTCAGCTCCGGGAAACGCGCGGTGCCGCTCATGCCGGCGAGTAAACCTTTGGCTTCGGGAAGTGTTGCGACGAGCAACAGGGTCTGACTGCCCTCATCGATTCGCGCGCCGAGGCGTTTGACCGTGGCGTCGATCGGCTGGCCGGTTTCATCGGGAACGAAGCTGAAGGTCTGGCCGGGCTTGAGTCTGGCCATCCAGCGCGACGGCACCAGCAAATGAATTTCGAGGGTGCGGTTATCCACTACATCGAGCAGCGGTGCGCCGGCCGGCACGCTTTCATAGCGCTGCACCTTACGCTCGACCACTTGCCCGTCGAACGGCGCGATCACGCTGCAGCGTTTGACCTGCACTTGATACACCTGGGACTGCGCCTGGGTTTCGCTGACCTTGGCCTCGGCCCGCGCCACTTCGAAACGCCCGACGGAATTGAGTGCAGCCAACTGCTTGTTGTGCGCCAGCTCTTCACCGGCACCGCGACTGGCCGCCTGCGCAGCATTGAGCTGGGCCTGATAGGCCGAGCAATCAAACTTCGCCAGCGTATCGCCCTTCTTGAACGACTCGCCCTCACTGAACGGCAACTCGACAATCCGCCCGGAAAGCTCACTGGCCAGCGTCGCCTGATCACGCGCTCGCAATACACCCCGCGCCTCACTGCTCGCGGTAGCCGACCCCGTCGCCGGATTATCCAGCAGCGGATCGTCTGGCCCGGGCGTTTGCGCCTGAACTGCACACGTTACTAAGGTCAATCCGATAACCCAACCACGAAAACGCTGCATAACCGCTACTCCCTGACGGATGTGCGGAGTCTACGACAGCGGGGGTTAGCGTCAAGCGAAAGGCCATTACTCCTCCGAAATGTAATGTTTCAAAAGAGAAAGCCGCTCAATGACCGTTTAAGAGATGTAGGCAAGCTCCGCTTTCCTACACGAGTTAGGAATGCTACCGATAGCGCATTGCGAATAAGGCGATAGACAGGCTACCTATAGGAGTAAACGCGGGCCGAATGTACCTCTTTCTGCAACAACTTCTAATATTGGCGCCCTTAAATGGCTTGACCCTAGTCGGCATTGGTAGCCAAAACTGGCAAGCCGGTGCTGGAAATAAACCAGTGGAGTGAGCCCGCAATTATTTGGTGATTGACCTGCATGACGCACTCAATCTAGGATTGCCTTACTCAACCCCGTACGTAGCGATTCAGTTCGCTGGCAGTTGGGGATGAAAAAACCGGCTTAGGCCGGTTTTTTCGTTTCTGAGGATTTTTTGTGCGCACCGCATTTTTTGTTGATGGCTACAACCTGTTTTACGGCTTGCTCGCTGGCACACCCTATAAATGGCTGAACTTGCACAGCCTGCTGACGCATATTGCCCTCATCGAAAACCCTCAGAGCTCAATAGTCTCGATTGACTACTTCACTTCTCCAATCAAACCCCAGTTGGCAACTCGCGGCCGCGTTTCCAAGGAAGCACAAGATGCGTACATAAGGGCATTGCGAGCGAGCAAAGTCACCGTGCATTTCGGACGGCATCAATTAGATGCCAGCCAAAGCACCAAGGTTTATAGATAGGAACACCCATGCGTCACGTCAGGACAAAGTCGATATCTGGAAACTGGAAGAAAAAGAAACCGATGTGCATATAGCAATCAGCCATGTATCGCACTGCAAGCCGGCAAACAATGTCCGAAGGTGCAGGGCGCGTTGATCAAATCATTCTGGTTTCCAGTGATACCGACATGACACCTGCTCTGAAGGCGCTCCGAACAGATTTTCCTGCCCTGATCATTGGAGTGATCCTTCCTCATCGGACCGGATCTATCCGCCCGCCCCCAGGCTCATTGAAAGACAACTCAAACTGGTTGAGACGCGTTATTTCGACTGAAGAGCTGAGACTTCATCAGCTTCCAAAACGAGTAGCCACTCAAAAAAAACCAGCGATCAAACCGGATTATTGGTAGTTACTTGCGCCGGATACACCGACTCCCATCCCCCACCCAACGCCCTGTACAACCCAACCATCGCCAACGAAACGCCGGTCGAACTCTCCACCCACTGTTCCTGCGTGGCCAGCAACGCG
Source organism: Pseudomonas sp. NPDC085632 (assembly GCF_044541255.1). Lineage (NCBI taxonomy): Bacteria > Pseudomonadati > Pseudomonadota > Gammaproteobacteria > Pseudomonadales > Pseudomonadaceae > Pseudomonas > Pseudomonas sp. NPDC085632. Next base: position 321,674 of record NZ_JBITSX010000002.1, read on the forward strand.
CCTTGCACGGTGAGCACGTTGACGAAGTCGACCACGCCTTCGACGTATTGCTGTTGCGCGGTGCGCAGGGCGATCTGGTTCTGGCGTACGGCTTCGGCGAGGCTGTCGCGGCGGCGCTGGCTGGCATTGTAGGCGGTCAGTTGATCGTCGATTTCGTGCCAGGCGCGCAGCACGGTCTGCTGATAGGCGACGGCTGCTTCCTGCTGTTGAGCTTCGCGCAGTTGCAACACGCCGCGCAGGCGTCCGCCGTCAAACAGCGGCAAGCTGAATTGCGGACCGATGCCGAAGGCGCGTGAGCCCCACGAGCCGAAATCGCTGAGTTGCATGGCTTGTGAACCGAGGTTGCCCGACAGGGTGATGCGCGGATAGAAATCGCCCTTGGCCACGCCGATGTTGGCGGTGGCGGCGTGCAGGCGCGCTTCGGCCTGACGGATGTCCGGGCGGCGTTCGGCCAATTGCGACGGCAGGCCGATGGCGACTTGCAGCGGCGACTGCGGCACGGCGGCGTCGGTGGATAACTCTTTAGCCAAGGCTTGCGGCGGTTCGCCCATCAGCAGGCTGATCGCGTTGATCAGTTGCGATTGGCGTTGTTCCAGCGCCGGCAGGCGCGATTCGATGGCGGCGACTTGCGCAGCGGCTTCAGCGACGTCGAGATCAGTCGCCACGCCATCGGCCAGGCGCAGTTGCGAGAGTTTCAGGCTGTGCCGGGCGACGTCGAGGTTCTGCTCGGTGACCGCGCGGGTGTTCTGCACGCCGCGAAGTTGAATGTAATTTTGCGCCGTGTCGGCAAGCACGGCGAGCAGCACCCCGCGACGGTCGTTTTCGGCGACTTCGAGATTGGCGTCGGCGGCTTCGGTTTCGCGGCGCACGCGGCCCCAGAAATCCAGTTCCCACGAGGCGGAGAATCCGGCGTCCCACAGGTTGAAAGCGGAATCGCCGTTGTGCCCGGACGGGTCGCTCAGGCCTTTGCCGCTGTTGCGTTCGCGCGCGTAGCTGCCGGTGGCGGCGGTGTTTGGATAGCGGTCGGCGCTAATGACCTGGCGAGCAGCACGGCTTTGTTGCAGGCGGCTGCTGGCCAGTTGCAGATCGAGGTTGCTCTTCACCGCACGTTGGGTGAGTGCGGAGAGTTGCGCGTCATGGAAGACTTCCCACCAGCGTTCGTTGAGAGGTTCGCTGACGGCCTGGCTGGGGGCGGATTTGGCAGGCTTTGCCCAGTCGGAAATTTTTGTGGCTTCGGGCTTCTGGAAGTCTGGACCTACTGTGCAAGCGGTGAGGCTTGCTGTCATCAAGGCACTGAAAATGAGTGGCTGCCACTGGCCCCATCGCTGGCAAGCCAGCTCCCACAGGGATTGTGCAGGTTGTCCAAATTGTTGAGCCCCACCGACGGAACCTGTGGGAGCTGGCTTGCCAGCGATGAGGCCAGTCGAATTACCACCAATCATCGCTGAGTCACCTCACGCACAGACGTCGCCGAGCTTTTGGTATCAATGCTCGCCTCTACCGACATGCCCACGCGCAAGCGCTCGGCCAACGGCTGGCCCGGCTCCAGCATGATTTTCACCGGAATCCGCTGCACCACTTTGGTGAAATTGCCGGTGGCGTTATCCGGTTTCACCGCAGCAAAGGTCACGCCGGTCGCCGGCGCAATGCTCTCGACGCGTCCGCTCAAGGTTTCGCCGCCGAGGCTGTCGACATGCACCTGCACTTCCTGCCCCGGCTGCACGTCGGTCAATTGCGTCTCCTGAAAATTCGCCACTACATACGCCTGCTTCAGCGGCACCACCGCCAACAGCTTGCTACCCGGCGTCACATACGCGCCGACGCGCACGGCGCGCTCGCCAATCATGCCGTCCTGCGGTGCAGTGATGCGCGTGTAGGAGAGTTCGAAACTGGCGATTTCCAGTGCCGCTTGCGCGTGTTTCAAACTGCCCTCGGCCGCGTCACGCTGAGCGGTGAGAATATCGACCTGCTTGCGCTCCGCCGCCAGTTTCGCCGTGGCAGTGTCCAGATGCGCCGTGGCCTGATCGATGCGAGTGCGCGCCTGCTGCGCGTTTTGCACAGTCCCGGCGCCAACGCCGGCGAGATGGTTGTAGCGATTCAGTTCCTGCTGGGCAAACGCCATTTCAGCCTTCGCCGACACCACCGAGGCTTGTGCCTGAGCGATCACCGAGGTCTGGCGTTCCAGCGTCGCTTTGGCGTTCTGCAATTGCGCCCGCGCGACCAGAGTCTGCGCGTCCGCCGCTTCGGCTGAAGCGCGCAAATCGCGATCATCGATCAGCGCCAGCAACTGCCCGGCCTTCACTTGCTGGTTGTCCTCCACCAGCACTTCCTTGATAAAACCTGCCACGCGCGGCACTACCAGGGTGTAGTCGGCGGAAACGAATGCATCGTTGGTAGTTTGCTGGGGCCGCTTGCCAAATACGCCGGGCAGCGCCAGATAGACCAGCACGCCAACGGCCAGCGCGGCCGCCACGGCCACCGCGAGTTTTTGCTTTGCTTGAGTCGTCATAAAAACCTTCTTGTTCAGTGCAGCAATCAGGTCGGCGCGCGCGGCGGAAAGATCCGCGTCGGCAGCCAGAAAATCAGCAGGATCAGCGCCACCGCGACGCCGGCCATGCACACATAAAGATCGGATGCGGTCAGCACCACCGCCTGCTCGTGCAGGCGATGGGCGAGGCCCGGATCGCTGCGGTCGGCCAGCGGCGAATTGCCGAGGCTGTCGACCAACATGGTCGAATGGAAATGCAGACGCGCGGTGGTCAGCGCTTCGATCACCCCGGTAGCGACCACGGCCGCCAAGCCTTTCACCGTGTTGAACCACGCGGAGGCAAACGGCCCGTCCTGCGGCTGGATGCTGCCGGTGGACAACATCAACAGCGGCAACACCGACATCGGCTGACCGAAGATCTGCAGCCATTGCAGGACGTAGAAATTGTCGCGAATCCATTCTGAAGTCAGCAGCGATCCGCCCAGGCAGGACAGCGTCAACATGCTCAAACCCATGCCAAGCACCCAGCGGCAATCGACCCAGCGCAGGTTGCACAGCGCCGCCACCAACGGCAGCGCAATCAGCTGCGGCAATGCGGCGATCAGCATGATCGGCGCGGTCTGCGCCGGGCGATAACCCTGCACCTGCGCCAGATAACTCGACGGAATCAACACCACCGCCTGCAGAACGACCAGCACACCGGCCAACGTCATCAAGGCGAACGACAGGTTGCGAATGCCGAGCATCTGCAATTTGAAAAACGGAATCGGCTGCGACCACTCGTTGATCAGAAAAGCCACCAGCAACAGCGAGCCGGCGCCGAGCAATCCACAGATCAGGCTCGACTCGAACCAGTCCAGGCGATTGCCCTGCAATACACCGATCACCAGCATGCAGATCGCCGGAAAGCCCAGCAGCAGGCCCTTCCAGTTGAATGACTTGAGGCGCTCCAGGCGCAGCGGATCCTGCGGGAGACCGTACGCCACCATTGCCATCGCGATCAGGCACGGGGCGATGATTTGCCAGAACGTCCATTGCCAGCCGACGTATTCGGTCCACAAACCGGCCAGCGGCGTGCCAAGGCCCGGGCCGAATGTCGCCGTCAGGGCGTAACCGGCCAGACCGTAGAGTTTGATGTTCGCCGGCAAAAAGCGCAGGGCGACGGTCATCAGCATCGGTGGCAGTGCGCCGCCGGCCAGGCCTTGCAGGATACGCATCAGCAGCAGGCTTTCGTAGTTGGGCGCGAATGGACACAACACGCCGAGCAAGGTGAACACACCGATCGCGCAGAGCGTGAAGCGGCGCAGCGAGAAGGTCACCGAACACCACGGCGCGAAGGCCATGGCTGCGACCGAGGTGGCGGTGTAGCTGGCGACCAGCCAGGTGCCTTCGTCGTAACCGATGCTCAACGCGCCACGGATGTCGGCCAAGGCCACCTTGGTGACCATCTCGTTGAGGCCCGACACCAGCACCGCCAGCAGCACGCCGACCAGGCCAATGATGATCCGCGCCCCGAACACCGGTGGCGTCGCCGCCTTCGCCGGGCTGGCCGCAGCGATAGGCGCTGCCGCCGTCAGGGATGTCATGAATACACACTCCGGAGGGAAAAATACCGGAGCATCTTAGTCGGGCTTGGCAATGACGAAAATTGACTTATTGGCAGGTTATAAGTGCGCCAGACGCAATTGTTAAAAGCAAAAGATGATCTTTAGGGTTGTGCAGCCAGCCACGTTTCGTCGCAGCAGGCCTTGAGCGTTTCCCGCAGCCAACGGTGCGCCGGATCCTTGTCGAAGCGCGGGTGCCAGGCCTGGGTCAGCATCAGCGTCGGCAAGGGGATTGGCAGGTCGAATGAGCGCAGTTTCAAACCCAGGCGACGCACGCTGAGCAGCGCCTCTTTGGGCACCGGCAGAATCAGATCAGAGTCCGGCAAGGCAAACATCGCCGCATGAAAACTCGGCGCAATCACCGCCACGCGCCGCTCCAGGCCCAGCGCATTCAGCGCCGTATCGATGGGGCCGCGAGCGATGCCACGGCGCGACATGCTGATATGGGAAAACCGGGCGTAGCGCTCGGCGGTGATCTCGCCGTCGAGCAGTGGATGGTCTTCACGTACCAAACCAACAAAGTGCGTAGAGAACAGATTCTGTACTTTGACTTCCGGGGTGACCGGCCGGGTGTTGCTGACGCTCAGATCAATGCGCCCTTCGCGCAGCGCTTCATCGTCACCATCGCCTTCCGGGACGAAGCGCAATTCGCAGTGCGGCGCCTGTTGATCGAGGGTGTCGAACAGCTTGCCGCCGTAGACGCCGATGAAGAAGTCATTGGCGCGGATGCTGAAGCGCCGACGCAGCGTGCCGAGCTCCACGGTGTCGGCAGAACGGAACAACAGCGCGGCCTGCTCGACCACATCGCGAACCTGCTCGCGCAACGCCAATGCTTTGGGGGTTGGCACCAGGCCTCGACCGGCGCGCACCAGAATTGGATCGCCGATGGCCTCGCGGATCCGCGTCAGGGTGCGGCTCATGGCGGCCGGACTGAGGTTCATCCGTCGCGCGGCGCCGACCACACTGCCCTCATCGAGCAAGGCGTCGAGGGCGACCAGAAGGTTCATGTCCGGGAGTTGCATGCTGAGCACTCGTGGCGGGTCAGGATTGATCTGTGCGCAATGCTAGCAAACATCCTTGAGGTATGGAGGCGCCCGACAGGACGCCATCGCGGGCAAGTCGAAACGTCGAACCGCAGCTCCCACAGTGATTGAGGAAACTCACAAATCTACGGCCACCGCAAAAACCTGTGGGAGCTGGCTTGCCAGCGATAGGGCCAGCAGCCACGCCAAAAAATTATCGCTGCATCCCCCAGCGCTTGACTGTCACCCGCTCCAGCGTATCGAACACCAGATTCTCCACCAGCAACCCGATCAGAATCACCACCGCCAACCCGGCAAATACCTTGTCGGTGTACAGCTCATTGCGATTCTGAAAGATGTACCAACCCAACCCACCCTTGCCGCTGGTCGCGCCAAACACCAGTTCCGCCGCGATCAACGTGCGCCACGCAAATGCCCAGCCGATCTTCAATCCGGCCAAAATTGACGGCAATGCCGCCGGGATCAGAATGAACAACACCAGCCGCAAACCCTTCAAACCGTAATTGCGCCCGGCCATGCGCAGCGTCTCGGACACGCCAAGAAAACCCGCATAAGTATTCAGCGCCAGCGCCCACAACACCGAATGCACCAGCACAAAAATCAGGCTGTTCTGCCCCAGACCAAACCACAGCAACGCCAGCGGCAGCAAAGCAATCGCCGGCAGCGGGTTGAACATTGAAGTCATCGTGCTCAGCAGATCACGGCCCAACTGCGTCGACACCGCCAGTGTCGTCAGAGCAAATGCCAGCACAATGCCGATCAGATACCCCTTGATCAGCACCACCAACGATATCCACACCTTAGCCAGCAATTCACCACTGAGCAGCCCCTCGAACAACGCATGGCTGGTCTGGAAAAAACTCGGCAGCATCAGGTCATTGTTCTGAATCCGCGCGACCACTTCCCACAACACCGCCAGCACAATCAGGATCAGGCCTTTACGCAACCAGCCCTGTTGCCACAGCCGCGTGCCGAGCGATAGTTCGCGCTCGACCGGCACTTCGGTCAGTGGCTCCAGCACACTTTCGAATTCTTCACGCACAGATGATGAATGGCTCATCGGGTAGTCCTCCTGGCCGCTCAATAGGCGATACGAATGTCATTGAAGTCGTGGTCAAGCTCGGTTTCCGGCGACTGGCCCTCGTCGAACAGCAGACGGTGAATGCGCCGCGCCGATTCCTGAAACGCCACGCCACCCAGGCTGTGCAGATCATATTGATGGCTGTGCACTTCGGCGCGCACCCGGCCCGGATGCGGCGACAGCAACAGAATGCGATTACCGACCACTAGCGCCTCTTCAATCGAGTGGGTAACGAACAACAATGTGAAGCGCACCTCTTCCCAGAGCAGCAGCAATTCTTCCTGCATCTTGCGCCGGGTCAGCGCATCGAGCGCGGCGAACGGTTCGTCCATCAAGAGGATTTTCGGCTGCATCGCCAACGCCCGGGCAATCGCCACGCGCGCCTTCATGCCGCCGGACAACGTGTGCGGATAGGCATCGGCGAACGCCGCCAGACCCACTTTTTCCAGATACTGCAACGCGCGTTCTTCGGCTTCTTTTTTCTTCAGGGTCCGCGATGCAAGCAGCGGAAACATCACGTTCTGTTTGACGGTTTTCCACGGCGGCAGTTGATCGAACTCCTGAAACACCACGATGCGGTCCGGCCCTGGTGCGTCGACGCGCTGGCCTTGCAGACGGATCTCGCCTTCGCACGGTTGAATGAAGCCGGCCACCGCTTTGAGCAAGGTGGATTTACCGCAACCGGACGGGCCGAGCAGCACGTAACGATCGGCCGGATCGATTTCAAAACTGACCTGGTGGGTGGCGCGCACCACACGTTGCGGCGTGCGGTATTCGAGGCTGACGTGATCGACGGCCAGCAGCGCTTCGCTGCGGGCGACCGGGTTGCTGGCCGCGTGGCCTGGCAAGGGAGCGTTCATTTTTTGATCAATCTCCGGCGAATCAGAAAGGCGCATCGCCCTGAATGGTTGTGCGATACAGCTTGCGGCGCAGGTGCGCCGGGCAGCCGGCGGCGAGATGGATCAGCGAACGGTTATCCCAGAACACCAGATCGTGAGGCTGCCACTGATGGCGGTAGATGTTTTGCGGCAGCACGCTGTGGGCGTAGAGCTCAGTCAGCAGTTGTTGGCTCTCGTCTTCCGGCAGACCGACGATGCGCGTGGTGAAACCTTCGCTGACGAACAGTGCTTTGCGCCCGTTTTCCGGGTGCGTACGCACCACCGGGTGCACCACTTCGGCGACTTGGGCCAGTTGCTCCGGGGTCAAGGTCGGGCGCCAGTTGCCTTCGAATTTGGTTTCGCTATAGCGGGCGGTGTAGGAATGCGCGGCCGAGCGTCCTTCAACGGCTTTGCGCAATGTGGCGGGCAAGCTGTCCCAGGCTTTGTGCATATCGGCGAACAACGTGTCGCCACCCTCGGACGGCAGTTCTTGCGCGTGGAGCATCGAGCCGAGGCTTGGCAGCGCTTTATAGGAGAGGTCGGAGTGCCAGAACTTGCCGGCATCGCCGAGGCCGATGTTCTGGCCGTTTTCAATGATGTTGGAAACGATGAGGATTTCCGGGTGATCGGCCAGCAAGAACTGCTTGAGCACATGGATCTGCAACACGCCGAAGCGGCGGCTGAAGTCGATTTGCTGTTGCGGGGTGATTGGCTGGTCGCGGAACACTACGACGTGGTGATCCAGATGCGCGCGATGAATGCGCGCAAAGTCCTGATCATTGATCGGCCGAGAGAGATCGAGGCCGATGATTTCGGCGCCGACGGCACCGCTGAACGGGCGGATTTCAAAGGATTGCGGCGCGGCGGTCGCGACGCTTGGGGAAGCAGTAGCTGCGGACATCTTTCCATCTCCCACGCACGGCACGCTCACGGGCGCGCTCGTCGATCAGACACTCACGCTGGATTGCGTGTTGGTTCAGGTCGTGCGGCGCGCCGATTGGTCGGCAGGTACGCAGGAGGATGACTTTATAGCTATAAGAACAAGAGATTAAATACCGTTATTGAATAACGATATGGCGAATGGAGAGGAATGGACTGGATGGTGAGTGACGGTTTTTGTCACTTACTGACAGGCATGTGGTGTTTTGGCTGCCGCCATCGCTGGCAAGCCAGCTCCCACAGTGTTCTCGGCTGGAACACTGACAGGTGTCCGACACAGAAACTTGTGGGAGCTGGCTTGCCAGCGATGAGGCCAGAGAGACCAACGAAGATCTATCGCTCGTGCAACGCCTCAGCCCGCGCCCGAATGATCGGCTTGAGCAGGTAGCTCAACACCGACTTCTTGCCGGTAATGATGTCCACCGACGCCACCATCCCCGGGATGATCAGCAACGGCTTTTCATCGGTACCCAAGTGGCTGCGCTCAGTGCGCACCTTGATGATGTAGTAAGTGGTTTTCTTGTCTTCGTCGGTGATGGTGTCGGCACCGATCTGCTCAAGCTTGGCTTTGAGCCCGCCGTAGATGGTGTAGTCGTACGCGGTGAACTTGACGATCGCTTCCTGCCCCGGATGCAGGAAGGCAATGTCCTGCGGACGGATTTTCGCTTCGACCAGCAAGGTGTCGTCCAGCGGTACGATTTCGACCATGTCGCTGCCCGGCTGAATAACGCCGCCGATGGTGTTGACCAGCAACTTGTTGACGATACCGCGCACCGGCGATGTCACCAGCGTACGGCTGACGCGGTCTTCCAGGGCCTTGCCGGTGGCGCTGGCCTTGTTCAGGTCGGTGCGTGCCTCATTGAGCTGGGTCAGCGCTTCGCTGCGGAATTTGCCGCGCGTTTCGTCGATCTTGCGCTGCACTTCCTTGATCGCCGATTCGGCACGCGGAATCGCCAGCGTCGTTGCATCCAGCTGGCCGCGGGTTTCCACCTCGGCCCGTTTCAGACGCAAGACTTCCACCGGGGACACCGCGCCCTGCGCGACCAGCGGCTCGGACATGTTGATTTCCTGACGCTGCAAGCCGAGTTGCTGACGATACTGCGCTTGCTTGGAGCCGAACTCACGCAGCTCTTGCTGACGCTGGATCAACTGCTCCTGCAAACCACCAATCTCGTCGTGCAACTGCTGACGGCGGCTGATGTACAGCGATTCTTCACTTTTTGCCTGACCGGGCACGGCTTTGAGCACGTCCTCGGGGAAATTCAGTGGACGGTCATCGACCTCGGCGCTCAGGCGTTCTACGCGCAGCAGCATCGACAGGCGATCGGCCTCGGTTTCGCCGACGTTGGAGGCAAATCGCGTGTCGTCGAGGCGAATCAGCGGGGCGCCGGCTTCGACGATCTGGCCTTCCTTGACGAACAGCTCGGAGATGATCCCGCCCTCAAGGTTCTGGATTTTCTGGATCTTCGACGACGGAATCGCCTTGCCGTCGCCCTTGGTCACTTCGTCGATCACGGCGAAGTTGGCCCACAGCAGCAGGAAGATGAAGAAGCCGATGATTGCCCAGATGGTCAGGCGCACGACGCGCGGGGCGTCTTCGATCAGCGCTTTGTTGACCTCCGGCAGCGGCTGGCCCTGCAGTGATGCCGAGCCTTTGAAGTAGCGACGGATCGAATCCTTGAATCCCGACTTAAGCAACACTGATCTGCCCCTTCTTCAACGCTTCCATCACGGCGGCTTTCGGGCCATCGGCGAGAATTTGTCCACGGTCGATCACCAGCAGACGATCGACCAGCGACAACAGTGAGGCCCGGTGCGTCACCAGCACCACGGTCTTGTTTTCAATCACCGCCGCGAGGCGTTGCTTGAGGCGTTCTTCACCGGTGTTGTCCATGGCGCTGGTCGGCTCATCCATCAACAGGATCGGCGGATTGAGCAACAGCGCCCGGGCCAGCGCGACGTTCTGCCGTTGGCCGCCCGAGAGGTTCTGCCCGCGCTCGCCGACTTGCAGCTCATAGCCTTGCGGATGCAGACGGGCGAATTCGTGGACGCCAGCCAATTCGGCGGCTTGCAGGACGAGTTCGTCTTCTACATAACGGGCGCCGGAGACGAGGTTGTCACGCAGGGTGCCGGCCAGCAGCTGGATGTCTTGCGGCACGTAGCCAATGTTGTAGCGCAGTTCGCTGACGTCGATCTGACGGATATCCACACCGTCGACCAGCAGCGCGCCATCGTCCGGCTGATACAGGCCGACCAGCAGTTTCGCCAGCGAACTCTTGCCCGAGCCGCTGCGGCCGATGATGCCAATCTTCTCGCCGGGACGGATCACCAGGTTGATGTTCTTCAGCGCCGGGTTCTGTTGCTCCGGGTAGGTGAAGTTGAGCTGGCGGCACTCGATCGCGCCCTGCAAAACCTTGCGGCTCAGCGGACGCTCTTCGAAATTGCGCTCTTGCGGCAGCTCCATCATCTGGTCGACCGACGTCATGGTTACGCGGGCTTGCTGATAGCGGGTCAACAGACCCGACAGCGAGGCCAACGGGCTCAGTGCGCGACCGCTGAGCATGTAGCAGGCGATCAGACCGCCCATGCTCAGGTTGCCGGCGATGATCTGGTACACGCCGAAGACGATCATGATCACCCCGGCCAGTTGCTGGATCAGCAGGGTGATGTTCATCGCCAGACCGGAAAGCATTTTCACCCGCAGCTCGAGGCGGCTGAGGGTGCCGATGGTCTGCTCCCACTGGTACTGACGTTCGCTTTCAGCGTTGTTGACCTTGACCGCGTCGAGGCCGGCGAGGGTTTCGATCAGGCTCGACTGACGCTCGGCGCCGAGGGCCATGGTGCGTTCCATGGTGGCCACCAGCGGTTTCTGCAACGCGTAGCCGATCAGCAGGGCAATCGGGAACGCCAGCACCGGAATCCACACCAAGTGCCCGCCGAGAATGGCGATGACAATAAAGATGAGGATGGTGAACGGCAGGTCGATCAGGCTGGTCAGGGTCAGCGAGGCGAGGAAGTCGCGCAGGCTCTGAAACTCGTGGATGTTCTGCGCAAAACTGCCGACCCGCGCAGGACGGTACTTCATGGCCATGCCGACAATGCGTTCGAACAGCGTGGCGGAGATGATCAGGTCGGTTTTCTTCCCGGCCAGATCCAGGCACAGAGCACGCAGACTCTTGAGGACCAGGTCGAAGATGTAGGCGCCGGTGATGCCCAGCGCCAGCACCCACAGGGTCGCTTCGGCCTGGTTCGGCACCACGCGGTCGTAGACGTTCATCACGAACAGCGGCGCAGCCATGGCGATGATGTTGATCAGGAAACTCGCGGCAATCGCATCGGCGTACAGCCAGCGCGAACGCTTGAGGGTGTCGCGGAACCACGAGCGCGCACGCGGAATCAGCGTGCCGTGGTTGACGTCGAATTTATGCTGCGGCTGGGCGAAGAAGACTTTGCCGGTGTAGTCGTCGGTCAGCAATTCACGGCTGACAATAGACTCGCCACCGTCTGTTTCGCTGAGCAGCACTCGTGCTTCATTGTCACCCTGCCAGCCGAGCAGGACGGCGCTGCGGCCATCCTTGAGCAGCAGCAACGCCGGCATGGCGATCGCCGGAATTTCTTCCAGTTTGCGCTGCAACACCCGACCTTGCAGGCCCGCTCGAGCCGCCGCGCGGGGCAACAACTCGACACTCAGGCGTTGCTTGGGCAGCGGCAGGCCCGTGGTCAGCATCGCCGCGCTGGCGGGTTTCTGGTGCAGCATGCAAAGGGCGAGCAGACCGTCCAGCAATGGATCGTCGTGCAATGCGCGTGGATCATGACTGAGTTGAACTCGACTGACTTCTGATTCCACGCTCGACACTCTTTGACAGTTGAAAAGGGATAACTCAATTCATCCCAGGCAGCTGGACCTTGGGCTTCACGTCGTTCTGCACAACGGATGCCAACGGTGCGACCACTCCCTGGCTTCTGAGCAACTCGCCCATGGTCGCCTTGATTCGGTACTGAGTAAATAACTGAATGTTTTTGATTTCAGCCAGACGCCGCGAAGCAGTGAACAACTCGTTTTCGCTGTCGAGCAAATCGAGCAGGGTTCGCTCGCCGAGGCTGAACTGACGCTGGTAGGCGGTGCGCACCGAGGTGCTGTGGTCGACGTATTGCTGCGCGATCGGCACCTGCGCGTTGGCGTTGTTCAAGGCGTTCCAGGCCAGGCCCAGCTCTTCGTTCAACTGACGCAAGGCGTTGTTGCGGATGTCCAGCGCCTGGTTCGACAGGTACGACTTGGATTCCAGATCAGCCTTGTTGCTGCCACCGGAGTACAGGTTGAAGCGCATGCGCAGCATCGCCTGCCATTCGTTGTTGTGACCGTTCTGGCCGTCGAGGTCGTTGTCGGCGGTGCGACCCAACTCGGCGTCGAAACGTGGGTAGAAGGTCGACTTGGCGGTTTCGTACTGCTTCTCGGCAGCGGCAATGTCGGACTCGGCCGAGCGCAGAATCGGGCTGTTTTCCAGCATCTGCGTACGGGCTTCGTTGAGGTTGGCCGGCATCATCGCCATGAACGGCGCTGGGCGCTCGAGCTGGTCAGGCATCTGGCCAACGGCGCTGAGGAAGTTGGTTTCCGAGTCGGCGAGGTTGGTCTGCTCGGTGATCAGGTTGTTGCGGGCCTGGGCCATCCGCGCTTCGGCCTGATCGAGGTCGGCACCGCTGCCGACGCCGCGCTGGGTGCGCAACTGGATCTGGTCGTAGATGCGCTGGTGGCTCTTGAGGTTGTCCTCGGCCAGACGCACGAACTCACGACGGGTCAGCACATCCAGGTAGACCTGGGCGACGGTCAGCGCGGTGCGCTCGGAAGTGCCGAGCAACGAGTAGGCGCGGGAGTTGACGGTGGCTTGTTGACGCCCGACTTCGCTGGACGTCGCAAAACCGTCAAAGACCATTTGCGAGAGACGTAAACTTGACTCGCTACGGTTCAGGGTTTCGTAGTGGTTACCGCCGGAGTTGGCGCGGGTGGTGACGCTGTCGGTGCCTTCACGGCCGTAACCGCCGAGCAGATCGACCTTCGGCAGGTATCCACCTTTCGCCGCTCTTAATTGATAATCCGCGGCCAAACGACTGTTGACCCCTGCCTGGATTTCCGGATGGACATCCAATGCCTGCTGCATGGCTTCTGGTAAGGATTGTGCTTGTACGAAAGAGGCGGCGAGAGCGAAGGGTACGGCGAAAAGCAGGGGCGAACGCATGATAGGAATTTCCCAGAACTTCTTGTCTTGAATCACAGCAAAACGTGGCGCTGCGTCGGATGATGGCAACCAGATTGACCGTATGTCGGAAAGTTCAAAACAGGAACTGGATCACACGCTAAAGGACAGGTCGCCGCGGAAATATCAATGTGACATTAGTGGGGCGATTGTTTAGGATGGCACCCATAAGGTCAATAGTTTGGCATAAAGTTAATAGCGAAAGAATCTAGCCAAAATATTGACGAATAGACGCGTCAAACTTGTTTCGCAAATTTTTAAAGTACGTCCAGACTGAATCGGCGCCCATGCCATCAGGTCCATGGAAGTCAACTGAACGTGACACCCCGGAGAGTCTTCAATGAGCAGTGTTGTTGCCATCGTCAAAAGCATTGTCGGTCAGGTATTCGTGGTGTCCCCAGAGGGCGTGCGTCGCGTACTCGTTGAAGGCGATCGCCTGTTTGTCGGCGACCAGATCGACACTGGCCTCTCCGGCGCCGTGTCGCTTGAATTGGCCGATGGCCGCACGCTGGACCTGGGCCGCGAAACCCAGTGGAGCGCCAACGCGCCCGACTCCAGCACTGACCTGGCCGAAGCCACCGCGCAGGCTGCGCCGTCGGTAGCAGAACTGCAGCAAGCCATCGCCGCCGGTGTCGACCCGACCACCGCGCTGGATGCCACCGCTGCAGGCCCGAGCGCCGCCGGCACTGGCGGTGCCGCCGGGGGCGGCCACAGTTTCGTGATGCTCGACGCCACCGCTGGCCGCGTTGACCCGACTATTGGCTTCCCGACCGCGGGCATCAACACTGCCGGTCAGGCTGCGCAAAACATCACCGGCGGCCAGACCACCGATACCACCACCAACGCCCTGCGTGAGTCGACCCTGAGCCTCAGCGCCACGCCGACCATCACCGAAGCCGGCGGCGTGCTGGTGTATACCGCGACCCTGACCCAGGCGCCGCTGACCGACCTGACCATCACCCTGTCCAACGGCGCGGTGATTGTGATTACAGCCGGCTCCACCACTGGCACGGTCAACGTGCCGCTGGCGCCGAACGACACTGTTTATAACGACCCGACCCAGATCGACGTGACCGTCACCGGCACCACCGGCGGCAATGGCATCACCGTGACGCCGCCGACCACCCCGGCCACGACGCAGGTCACCGACACCATCGACACCACCACCGTCACCCTGACGGCCGGGCCGAGTGTCACCGAAGGCGGGCAGATCACTTACACCGCGACCCTGACCAACCCGGCGCAAACCCCGGTGACCGTCACCCTGTCGAACGGTTCGACCATCACCATCGGCGCCGGCCAGACCAGCGGCACCGTCAACGTGCCGACCCCGGCCAACGACGTCTATAACAACGGCAGCACCGTTACCACGACCATTACCGGTGCCAGCGGCGGCAACTTCGAAAACCTGGTGCCGAACCCGACGCCGGCAGTGACCACCATCACCGATTCGATCGACACCACCACGGTCACACTGACCGCTGGCTCGACCGTCACCGAAGGCGGTCAGATCACTTACACCGCGACCCTGACCAACCCGGCGCAGACGCCGGTGACCGTCACTCTGTCGAACGGCTCGACCATTACCATCGAAGCTGGCCAGACCACTGGCGTCGTCAACGTGCCGACGGCGGCCAATGACGTCTACAACAACGGCAGCACCGTCAGCACTACGATTACCGGTACCACCGGTGGCAACTTTGAAAACCTGGTGCCGAACCCGACGCCAGCAGTGACCACCATTACTGATTCAGTCGACACTACCAACGTCAGCCTCACCGCCACTGGCACCGTTGTTGAAGGTGGTCAGATCACCTACACCGCGACCCTGACCAACGCCGCGCAAACGCCGGTGACGATCACCCTGTCGAACGGTTCGACCATCACGATTGAAGCCGGCAAAACCACCGGCACCGTCAACGTGCCGACAGCGGCCAACGACGTCTACAACAATGGCAGCACGGTCAGCACCACGATTACCGGCGCAACCGGTGGCAACTTCGAAAATCTGGTGCCGAACACCACGCCAGCGACCACCACCATTACCGATTCGATCGACACCACCAATCTGTCGTTGTCAGCGACCGGCAGCGTTGCTGAAGGCGGCTCGATCGTTTACACCGCAACCCTGACCAATCCGGCCGGCACGCCAGTCACCGTGACCCTGAGCAACGGCTCGGTGATCACCATCGACGCTGGCAAAACCACTGGCACCGTGACCGTTCCGGCGCCTGCGGACGATGTCTATAAAGACGCCGGCAAAGTCGAAGTCACCATCAAGGATGCCACTGGCGGCAACTTCGAAAACCTGGTGCCGAGCACTGTCCCGGCCGTGACCGAAGTGACCGACACCCTCGACACCTCGACCGTGAAGCTGACGGCCGACACCTCTGTCGCTGAAGGTGGCACCGTCACTTACACCGCTACCGTTGGCGCGCCGGTCACCGGCTCGCCAGTCGTGGTGACCTTGGCCAACGGCCAGAGCATTACAATTGAAGTCGGCAAAACCACCGGCACTGTGACCACCACCGCGCCGAATGACGCGTTGACCGGCAATGCGCCGCTGACCAACTCGATCACTGGCGTTACCGGCGGTAATTACGAAGATTTGGTTGCCGACAAAACCCCGGTATCGACTACCGTGACTGACGTCACCGACACCACCAACCTGTCGCTGAGCGCCACCGGTTCTGTGGCTGAGGGTGGCCAGATCACTTACACCGCGACCCTGACCAATGCAGCCGGTTCGCCTGTCACTGTGACCCTGAGCAACGGCTCGGTGATCACCATCGAAGCCGGCAAAACCACTGGCACCGTGACCGTTGCGGCGCCTGCCGATGACGTCTATAAAGACGCCGGCAAAGTCGAAGTCACGATCAAGGATGCCACTGGCGGCAACTTCGAGAACCTGGTGCCAAGCACCGTTCCAGCCGTCACCGACGTGACCGATACCGTCGACACGACCACGGTCAAACTGACCGCCACCGAGTCGGCGGCTGAAGGTGGCACTGTCACCTACACCGCCACGGTCGGCGCGCCAGTCACCGGTTCGCCAGTGATCGTGACTCTGGCCAACGGCCAGAACATCACCATCGAAGTGGGTAAAACCACCGGCACTGTGACCACCACTGCACCGAATGATGCGTTGACCGGCCACGCGCCGATCACCAACGCGATCACTGGCGTGAGCGGCGGCAACTACGAAGACCTCGTTGCCGATAAAACCCCGGTCAGCACCACGGTCACCGACACCACTGACACCACCGACCTGACGCTGAGCGCGACAGGGACCGTGGCTGAAGGCGGCCAGATCACTTACACCGCGACCCTGACCAACGCTGCTGGCTCGCCAGTCACGGTGACCCTGTCGAACGGTTCGGTGATCACCATCGAGGCCGGTAAAACCACCGGCACCGTGACCGTCGCTGCACCGGCCGATGACGTCTACAAAGACGCCGGCAAGGTCGAAGTCACGATCAAGGATGCGACCGGCGGCAACTTCGAGAATCTGGTTACAAGCACCGTTCCAGCCGTCACCGACGTCACTGACACCCTCGACACCTCGACGGTCAAACTGACCGCCACCGAGACTGCTGCTGAAAGTGGCACCGTCACTTACACCGCTACCGTGGGTGCGCCAGTCACCGGTTCGCCCGTTGTCGTGACTTTGGCCAATGGTCAAAACATCACCATCGAAGTGGGTAAAACCACCGGCACCGTGACCACCACTGCGCCAAACGATGCGCTGAACGGCCATGCACCGCTGACTAACTCGATCACCGTCGTTTCCGGCGGCAACTACGAAAACCTCGTTGCCGACAAAACCCCGGTATCGACCACCATTACTGACGTCACTGACACCACAAACCTGACGCTCAGCGCCACCGGCACTGTGGCCGAGGGCGGCTCCATCGTTTACACCGCGACCCTGACCAACCCGGCCGGGACCCCGGTGACCGTGACTCTGAGCAACGGCTCGGTGATCACCATCGAAGCGGGCAAAACCACGGGCACCGTGACCGTCGCTGCGCCTGCCGATGACGTCTACAAAGACGCCGGCAAAGTCGAAGTGACCATCAAGGACGCCACCGGCGGCAACTTCGAAAACCTGGTGCCAAGCACCGTTCCGGCCGTCACCGACGTGACCGATACCATCGACACCTCGACGGTGAAACTGACCGCCACCGAGACTGCCGCTGAAGGTGGCACCGTCACCTACACCGCCACCGTCGGCGCGCCAGTCACCGGTTCGCCAGTTGTCGTGACGTTGGCCAACGGTCAGAACATCACCATCGAAGTCGGCAAAACCACCGGCACCGTGACCACCACTGCACCGAACGATGTGCTGGCCGGCCATGCACCGCTGACCAACTCGATCACCAACGTCAGCGGCGGTAACTACGAAAATCTGGTCGCCGACAAAACCCCGGTCAGCACCAGCGTGACCGACACTGTCGACACCACCACCGTTTCGCTGACCGCCACTGGCAACGTCAACGAAGGCGGCTCGATCGTCTACACCGCGACCCTGACCAACCCGGCCGGCACCCCGGTGACCGTGACCCTGAGCAACGGTTCGACCATCACCATCGACGCCGGCAAGACCACAGGCACCGTGACCGTCGCAGCCCCTGCCGATGACGTCTACAAAGACGCCGGCAAACTCGAAGTGACCATCAAGGAAACCACGGGCGGCAACTTCGAAAACCTGGTGGCCAATCCGACGCCAGCGGTGACCAATGTCGCCGACACCATCAACACCACACACCTGACCCTCAGCGCTGAAAGCTATGTGCTCGAAGGCACGTCGATCACTTACACCGCGACCCTGACCAACGCCGCGCAAACGCCGGTGACCGTCAACCTGAGCAACGGCCAGACCATCACCATCGAAGCCGGCAAGACCAGCGGTTCGGTGACCATCGCCGCGCCGAGCGATGACGTCTACAAAGACGTCAGCAAGCTCACCGTGACCATGACCGATGCCACTGGCGGTAACTTCGAGAAACTCGACGTCAGCAAGACCCCGGTCAGCACCACCGTCAATGACACCATCGACAAAACCACGCTGACCCTGAGCGCCAGCGACACCGTCAGCGAAGGTGGCCAGATCACCTACACCGCGACCCTGAGCAACCCGGCCGGCACCGCCATGACCGTGACCCTGGCCAACGGCGCGGTGATCAATATCGCCGCCGGCGCTACCAGCGGTTCGGTAAACTTCGCTGCACCTGCCAATACTCCGTACATCGACGGCGGCAAGGTACAGACGGCGATTGCCAGCCACAGCGGCGGCAACTTCGAACAGGTCGATGCCAACCGTTCGGCGGTGGTGACCACCGTCACCGACACCGTCGACACCACCAATATCAGCCTCAGCGCCACCGCTTCGGTCGCCGAGGGCGGCTCGATCGTCTACACCGCGAGCCTGACCAACCCGGCTGGCACGGCCATGTCCGTGACCCTGAGCAACGGCGCGGTGATCAACATCGCCAAAGGCGCGACCTCTGGCACCGCCACCATCGCAGCACCGGCCGATGACGTGTACAAGGACGCCGGCAAAGTCGACGCCAGCATCACCAAGACCACCGGCGGCAACTTCGAGAACCTGGTGGTCGACAAGACTCCAGCGGTCACCGACGTCACCGACACCATCGACAACAGCACCGTTTCGCTGACTGCCACCGCCAGCACCACTGAAGGCGGCGTGGTGGTTTACACCGCTTCCGTGACCGCACCGGTCACCGGCGCGCCGGTTGTCGTGACCCTGTCCAACGGCCAGACCATCACCATCCCGGTCGGCGCCAGCAGCGGCAGCGTCAACTTCACCGCACCGAACGATGCCTTGGCCGGCGGCAACACGCTCAGCGTGAAAATCGACGGCACCAGCGGCGGCAACTACGAAAATCTCGTGGCCGATAAAACCCCGGCCGTGACCTCGGTGACCGACACCGTCGACACCACCACCCTGTCGCTGAGCGCGACCGGCACCGTGGCTGAAGGTGGGTCGATCGTTTACACCGCAACCCTGACCAACCCGGCTGGCACTCCAGTCACCGTGACCTTGTCGAACGGTTCGGTGATCACCATCGAAGCGGGCAAAACCACGGGTTCCGTGACCGTTGCGGCCCCGGCCGATGACGTCTACAAGGACGCCGGCAAAGTCGAAGTCACGATCAAGGATGCGACTGGCGGCAACTTCGAAAACCTGGTGCCAAGCACCACGCCAGCCGTTACCGATGTGACGGACACCATCGATACTTCGACCGTGAAACTGACCGCCGACACCACTGTGGCTGAAGGTGGCACTGTCACTTACACCGCGACCGTCGGCGCGCCGGTCACCGGTTCGCCAGTTGTGGTGACCCTGGCCAACGGCCAGAGCATCACCATCGAAGTCGGCAAAACCACCGGCACCGTGACCACCATCGCGCCAAACGACGCGCTGACCGGTCAGGCGTCGCTGGGCAACTCGATCACTGGCGTCAGCGGCGGCAACTACGAGAACCTCGTGGCCGACAAGACACCGGTTTCGACCGGCGTCACGGATACCGTCGACACCACCAACCTGTCGCTCAGCGCCACCAACTCGGTCGCCGAGGGCGGTTCGATCATCTACACCGCGACCCTGACCAATCCGGCAGGCACGCCGGTGACCGTGACTCTGAGCAACGGTTCGGTGATCACCATCGAAGCCGGTAAAACCACTGGCACCGTGACCGTCGCTGCGCCTGCCGATGACGTCTATAAAGACGCCGGCAAAGTCGAAGTGACGATCAAGGACGCTACCGGCGGCAATTTCGAGAATCTGGTGCCAAGCACCGTTCCGGCCGTGACCGACGTCACCGACACCATCGATACTTCGACGATCAAACTGACCGCCACCGAGACTGCTGCTGAAGGTGGCACCGTCACCTACACCGCTACCGTGGGTGCGCCGGTGACCGGTTCGCCTGTCGTGGTGACCCTGGCCAACGGCCAGAGCATCACCATCGAAGTCGGCAAGACCACCGGCACCGTGACCACCACCGCACCGAACGATGCGTTGAACGGCCACACCCCGCTGACCAACGCAATTACTGACGTGAGCGGCGGTAACTACGAGAATCTGGTCGCCGACAAGACGCCGGTTTCGACCACAGTCACTGATACCGTCGACACCACCAACCTGTCGCTGACCGCAACCGGCACCGTGGCGGAAGGCGGTTCGATCGTTTACACCGCGACCCTGACCAATCCGGCCGGTACGCCGGTTACGGTGACCCTGTCGAACGGTTCGGTGATCACCATCGAAGCGGGTAAAACCACCGGCACCGTGACTGTTGCTGCACCCGCCGATGACGTCTACAAAGACGCTGGCAAGGTCGAAGTGAGCATCAAGGACGCCACCGGCGGCAACTTCGAGAACCTTGTTCCGAGCACCACGCCAGCCGTCACTGATGTGACCGACACCATCGACACCTCGACGGTCAAACTGACCGCCACCGAGTCTGCGGCTGAAGGCGGCACCGTCACCTACACCGCCACTGTGGGTGCACCTGTGACCGGTTCGCCAGTTGTCGTGACCCTGGCTAACGGTCAGAACATCACCATCGAAGTGGGTAAAACCACCGGCACCGTGACCACCACCGCGCCGAACGACGCATTGACCGGCCACGCCCCGCTGACCAACTCGATCACCGGCGTTTCCGGCGGCAACTACGAAAACCTCGTCGCCGATAAAACACCGGTCAGCACCACCGTGACCGACACCGTCGACACCACCAACCTGTCGCTCAGCGCCACCGGTTCGGTGAACGAAGGCGGCCAGATCACCTACACCGCGACACTGACCAACGCGGCTGGCTCGCCAGTCACCGTGACCCTGAGCAACGGCTCGGTGATCACCATCGATGCCGGCAAAACCATCGGCACCGTGACCGTCGACGCACCAAAAGATGACGTCTACAAAGACGCCGGCACCGTTGAAGCGACCATCAAAGGCGCGACCGGTGGCGACTTCGAAAATCTGGTCACCAACACTGCTCCGGCCGTCACCACCGTCAACGACACCATCGACACCTCCACCGTGTCGCTGACCGCCACGGCGAACGTCGCCGAAGGCGAAACCGTGGTCTACACCGCAACCGTGACCGCACCCGTGACGGGCTCGCCAGTTGTCGTGACCCTGTCGAACGGCCAGACCATCACCATCGCCGTCGGTGAAACCACCGGCTCGGTGAACTTCGTTGCACCGAACAGCCCATTGGCCGGCGGCAGCTCGCTGAGCGTGACCATCGACGGCGCTACCGGTGGCAACTACGAAAAACTCGCGGTCGATGGCAAGTCTGCCGACACCGCAGTGTCGGACACCACCGACACCACCAACCTGAACCTCACGGCAACCGATTCGGTGGCAGAAGGCGGTTCGATCGTTTACACCGCGACGCTGACCAACCCGGCGGGTACGCCGGTGACCGTGACCCTGAGCAACGGTTCGGTGATCACTATCGAGGCCGGTAAAACCACCGGCAGCGTGACCGTTGCGGCGCCTGCCGATGACGTCTACAAAGACGCCGGCAAAGTCGAAGTCAGCATCAAAGACGCCACCGGCGGCAACTTCGAGAACCTGGTGCCAAGCACCGTGCCGGCCGTGACCAACGTCACCGACACCATCGACACCACCAGCGTCAAACTCACCGCGACCGAGTCAGCGGCTGAAGGCGGCACCGTCACTTACACTGCGACCGTGGGCGCACCAGTCACTGGTTCGCCTGTGGTTGTGACCCTGGCTAACGGTCAGACCATCACCATTGCTGTTGGCCAGACCACCGGCACCGCGACCACCACCGCGCCGAACGATGCATTGACCGGTCATGCGCCGATCACCAATGCGATCACTGAGGTGAGCGGTGGTAACTACGAAAACCTGGTGGCCGACAAGACTCCGGTTTCGACCAATGTCACTGATACCGTCGACACCACCAACCTGACGCTGTCCGCAACTGGCACCGTCGCCGAAGGTGGCTCGATTGTTTACACCGCGACGCTGACCAACGCCGCTGGTTCGCCAGTCACCGTGACCCTGTCGAACGGCGCCGTGATCACCATCGAAGCGGGCAAGACTTCCGGCACCGTGACCGTCGCGGCGCCAGCCGATGACGTCTACAAAGACGCCGGCAAAGTCGAAGCGACGATTTCGACCGCGGCTGGCGGCAACTTCGAAAACCTGGTGCCGAGCACTGTACCGGCCGTGACCCAGGTCACCGACACCATCGACACCACCACCGTCAAACTGACCGCGACCGAGTCTGCCGCTGAAGGTGGCACTGTCACCTACACCGCCACGGTTGGCGCGCCGGTGACCGGTTCGCCGGTTGTGGTGACCCTGGCTAACGGTCAGACCATCACCATCGGTGTTGGCCAGACCACCGGCACCGCGACTACCGCCGCACCGAACGACGCGCTGACCGGTCATGCGCCGTTGACCAATGCGATCACTGAGGTGAGCGGCGGCAACTACGAAAATCTGGTGGCCGACAAGACGCCGGTTTCGACCAGTGTCACCGACACTGTCGACACCACTAACCTGTCGCTGAGCGCCACGGGTTCTGTGGCCGAGGGCGGCTCGATTGTTTACACCGCAACCTTGACCAACGCCGCTGGCTCGCCAGTCACCGTGACCCTGTCGAACGGTGCCGTGATCACCATCGAAGCCGGTAAAACCACGGGCACCGTGTCTGTTCCAGCGCCAGCCGATGACGTCTATAAAGACGCCGGCACCGTGCAGGCGACGATCAGCACCGCCACCGGTGGCAACTTCGAAAACCTGGTGCCGAGCGCTGTACCGGCGGTGACCCAAGTCACCGACACCATCGATACCTCGACCGTGAAACTGACGGCTGATACCTCCGTGGCTGAAGGCGGCACCGTCACCTACACCGCCACTGTCGGCGCGCCAGTGACCGGTTCGCCGGTCGTGGTGACCTTGGCCAACGGTCAGAACATCACCATCGAAGTCGGCAAAACCACCGGCAGCGTGACCTTCACCGCACCGAACGATGCGCTGACCGGTCACGCGCCTGTGACCAACTCGATCACCGGCGTCACTGGCGGCAACTACGAGAACCTCGTGGCCGACAAGACACCGGTTTCGA
This sequence comes from Pseudomonas sp. NPDC085632, assembly GCF_044541255.1. NCBI lineage: Bacteria > Pseudomonadati > Pseudomonadota > Gammaproteobacteria > Pseudomonadales > Pseudomonadaceae > Pseudomonas > Pseudomonas sp. NPDC085632. The sequence goes on from NZ_JBITSX010000002.1 coordinate 345,095, forward strand.
CCAATGTCACTGATACCGTCGACACCACCAACCTGACGCTGTCCGCAACTGGCACCGTGGCCGAAGGCGGCCAGATCACCTACACCGCGACCCTGACCAACGCTGCCGGTTCGCCAGTCACCGTGACCCTGAGCAATGGCTCGGTGATCACCATCGAAGCCGGTAAAACAACCGGCACCGTGACCGTTGCAGCCCCTGCCGATGACGTCTACAAAGACGCCGGCAAAGTCGAAGCGAGCATTTCGACCGCCACCGGTGGCAATTTCGAGAACCTGGTACCGAGCACCGTGCCGGCAGTGACCTACGTCACTGACACCATCGACACCACGACCGTCAAACTGAGCGCCACCGAGTCGGCTGCTGAAGGCGGCACGGTTACCTACACCGCCACTGTCGGCGCGCCTGTAACGGGCTCGCCAGTTGTGGTGACCTTGGCCAACGGCCAGAACATCACCATCGAAGTCGGTAAAACCACCGGTACCGTGACAACCACCGCGCCGAACGATGCGCTGACCGGTCATGCACCGATCAGCAACGCGATCACCGGCGTGACTGGCGGCAACTACGAAAATCTGGTGGCCGACAAGACCCCGGTTGCGACCACCGTCACTGACACGGTCGACACCACCAACCTGTCGCTGTCCGCGACCGGTTCCGTGGCCGAGGGCGGTTCGATCATCTACACCGCGACACTGACCAACGCCGCTGGCTCGCCAGTGACCGTAACCCTGTCGAACGGCGCTGTGATCACCATCGAAGCGGGTAAAACCACGGGCACCGTGTCTGTTCCAGCGCCAGCCGATGACGTCTACAAAGACGCCGGCAAAGTCGAAGCGAGCATTTCGACCGCCACCGGTGGCAATTTCGAGAACCTGGTACCGAGCACCTCGCCGGCCGTGACTAACGTCACTGATACCATCGATACCACCACAGTGAAACTGACCGCGACCGAGTCGGCAGCTGAGGGTGGCACGGTCACCTACACCGCCACTGTTGGTGCAGCCGTCACCGGCTCGCCTGTGGTCGTGACGCTGGCCAACGGTCAGACCATCACCATTGGTATCGGCCAGACCACCGGCACGGCGACCGCCACTGCGCCGAATGACGCATTGACCGGCCACGCTCCGCTGACCAACGCGATCACCAGCGTGACCGGTGGCAACTACGAGAATCTGGTGGCCGACAAGACGCCAGTCAGCACCAACGTGACTGACACCGTCGACACCACCAACCTGTCGCTGAGCGCGACTGGCTCGGTGGCCGAAGGTAGCTCGATCATCTACACCGCGACATTGACCAACGCGGCTGGCTCGCCAGTGACCGTTACCCTGTCGAACGGCGCGGTGATCACCATCGACGCCGGCAAAACCACCGGCACCGTGACCGTTCCAGCTCCGGCAGACGACGTTTACAAAGACGCCGGAACCGTGCAGGCCACGATCAGCAACGCCACTGGTGGCAACTTCGAAAACCTGGTGCCGAGCACGACGCCGGCTATCACCAGCGTCACCGATACCATCGACACCACCACCGTGAAGCTGGCGGCAACGGCAACGGCGGCAGAGGGCGGCAACGTCGTCTACACCGCGACCGTCGGTGCTCCAGTGACTGGCTCACCGGTAGTTGTAACGCTGGCCAACGGTCAGACCATCACCATCGGTGTTGGCCAGACTACCGGCACCGCGACCACCACGGCGCCAAACGATGCATTGACCGGCCACGCACCGCTGACCAACGCGATCACCAACGTCAGCGGCGGCAACTACGAAAACCTTGTTGCCGACAAGACGCCGGTCAGCACCAACGTGACCGACACCGTCGACACCACCAACCTGTCGCTGAGCGCGACTGGCTCGGTCGCTGAAGGCGGCTCGATCGTCTACACCGCGACGCTGACCAACGCCGCTGGCTCGCCAGTGACCGTGACCCTGTCGAACGGCGCCGTGATCACAATCGACGCCGGTAAAACCACCGGCACCGTGACCGTTCCAGCGCCAGCCGATGACGTCTACAAAGACGCCGGCAAAGTCGAAGCGACGATTTCGACCGCGGCTGGCGGCAACTTCGAAAACCTGGTGCCGAGCACTGTTCCGGCCGTGACCGAAGTCACCGATACCATCGACACCTCGACCGTCAAACTGACGGCTGATACGTCGGTCGCTGAAAGCGGCACCGTCACTTACACCGCCACTGTGGGCGCTCCAGTGACCGGTTCACCTGTCGTGGTGACTTTGGCCAACGGTCAGAACATCACCATCGAAATCGGCAAAACCACCGGCACCGTAACCTTCACCGCACCGAACGATGCGCTGACCGGTCACGCGCCTGTGACCAACTCGATCACCGGCGTCACTGGCGGCAACTACGAGAACCTCGTGGCCGATAAGACACCGGTTTCGACCAATGTCACTGATACCGTCGACACCACCAACCTGACGCTGTCCGCAACTGGCACCGTGGCCGAAGGCGGCTCGATCGTTTACACCGCGACATTGACCAACGCCGCAGGCTCGCCTGTGACTGTAACCCTGTCGAACGGCGCCGTAATCACCATCGAAGCCGGCAAAACTACCGGCACCGTGACCGTTGCAGCCCCTGCCGATGACGTCTACAAAGACGCCGGCAAAGTCGAAGCGACCATTTCGACCGCCACCGGTGGCAACTTCGAGAACCTGGTACCGAGCACCGCGCCGGCCGTGACTAACGTCACTGATACCATCGATACCACCACAGTGAAACTGACCGCGACCGAGTCGGCAGCTGAGGGTGGCACGGTCACCTACACCGCCACTGTTGGTGCAGCCGTCACCGGCTCGCCTGTGGTCGTGACGCTGGCCAACGGTCAGACCATCACCATTGGTATCGGCCAGACCACCGGCACGGCGACCGCCACTGCGCCGAATGACGCATTGACCGGCCACGCTCCGCTGACCAACGCGATCACCAGCGTGACCGGTGGCAACTACGAGAATCTGGTGGCCGACAAGACGCCAGTCAGCACCAACGTGACTGACACCGTCGACACCACCAACCTGTCGCTGACCGCTACGGGTTCTGTGGCCGAGGGTGGTTCGATTGTTTACACCGCGACCCTGACCAACGCCGCGGGCTCGCCAGTCACCGTTACCCTGTCGAACGGCGCGGTGATCACCATCGACGCCGGCAAAACCAGCGGCACCGTGACCGTTGCAGCTCCGGCAGACGACGTTTACAAAGACGCGGGCAATGTCCAGGCAACGATCAAAACCGCGACCGGCGGCAACTTCGAAAACCTGGTGCCGAGTACGACTCCGGCTATCACTAGCGTCACCGACACCATCGACACCACCACCGTAAAACTCACTGCAACGACCACTGCGGCAGAAGGCGGCAACGTCGTCTACACAGCAACCGTCGGCGCACCAGTAACCGGTTCGCCAGTCGTGGTGACCCTGTCGAACGGTCAGACCATCACCATTGGTGTTGGCCAGACCACCGGCACCGCGACCACCACCGCACCGAACGATGCGTTGACTGGTCATGCACCGCTGACCAACGCGATCACCAACGTGACCGGTGGCAACTACGAAAACCTCGTGGCCGACAAAACTCCGGTTTCAACCGCCGTCACCGACACCGTCGACACCACCAACCTGTCGCTGTCCGCGACCGGCACCGTGGCTGAAGGCGGCTCGATCGTTTACACCGCGACATTGACCAACGCCGCAGGCTCGCCTGTGACCGTCACCCTGTCGAACGGCGCGGTGATCACCATCGACGCCGGCAAAACCACCGGCACCGTGACCGTTCCAGCTCCGGCAGACGACGTTTACAAAGACGCCGGCAACGTCCAGGCAACGATCAAAACCGCGACCGGCGGCAGCTTCGAAAACCTCGTCACCAGCACTGCGCCAGCCGTGACTAGCGTCACCGACACCATCGACACCACCACGGTGAAACTGACCGCGACCGGGACAACGGCTGAAGGCGGCAACGTCGTCTACACCGCGACCGTCGGTGCTCCAGTGACTGGCTCACCGGTAGTTGTAACGCTGGCCAACGGTCAGACCATCACCATCGGTGTTGGCCAGACTACCGGCACCGCGACCACCACGGCGCCAAACGATGCATTGACCGGCCACGCACCGCTGACCAACGCGATCACCAACGTCAGCGGCGGCAACTACGAAAACCTTGTTGCCGACAAGACGCCGGTCAGCACCAACGTGACCGACACTGTCGACACCACTAACTTGTCGCTGAGCGCGACAGGCTCGGTCGCTGAAGGCGGCTCGATCGTCTACACGGCGACGCTGACCAACGCCGCTGGCTCGCCAGTGACCGTCACCCTGTCGAACGGCGCCGTGATCACCATCGACGCCGGTAAAACCACTGGCACCGTGACGGTCCCGGCCCCGGCTGACGACGTCTACAAAGATGCCGGCACCGTGCAGGCCACAATCAGCAACGCCAGCGGTGGCAATTTCGAAAATCTGGTGCCAAGCACGACTCCGGCTATCACCAGCGTCACCGATACCATCGACACCACCACCGTGAAGCTGGCGGCAACGGCAACGGCGGCAGAGGGCGGCAACGTCGTCTACACCGCAACCGTCGGCGCACCAGTAACCGGTTCGCCAGTCGTGGTGACCCTGGCCAACGGTCAGACCATCACCATCGGTGTTGGCCAGACCACTGGCACCGCGACCACCACGGCGCCAAACGATGCATTGACCGGCCACGCACCGCTGACAAACGCGATCACCAACGTCAGCGGCGGCAACTACGAAAACCTTGTTGCCGACAAGACGCCGGTCAGCACCAACGTGACCGACACCGTCGACACCACCAACCTGTCGCTGAGCGCGACTGGCTCGGTCGCTGAAGGCGGCTCGATCGTCTACACCGCGACGCTGACCAACGCCGCTGGCTCGCCAGTGACCGTCACCCTGTCGAACGGCGCGGTGATCACCATCGATGCCGGCAAAACCACCGGCACCGTCACCGTTGCAGCCCCGGCTGATGACGTTTACAAAGACGCCGGAACCGTGCAGGCCACGATCAGCAACGCCACTGGTGGCAACTTCGAAAACCTGGTGCCGAGCACGACGCCGGCTATCACCAGCGTCACCGATACCATCGACACCACCACCGTGAAGCTGGCGGCAACGGCAACGGCGGCAGAGGGCGGCAACGTCGTCTACACCGCGACCGTCGGCGCACCAGTAACCGGTTCGCCAGTCGTGGTGACCCTGGCCAACGGTCAGACCATCACCATCGGCGTCGGCCAGACTACGGGCACCGCGACCACCACTGCGCCTAACGACGCATTGACTGGCCACGCACCGCTGACCAACTCGATCACCAACGTCACCGGCGGCAACTACGAAAATCTGGTGGCCGACAAAACGCCGGTTTCGACGACCGTCACCGACACCATCGACACCACCAACCTGTCGCTGTCCGCGACCGGCACCGTGGCTGAAGGCGGCTCGATCGTTTACACCGCGACATTGACCAACGCCGCAGGCTCGCCTGTGACCGTGACCCTGTCGAACGGCGCCGTGATCACTATCGACGCCGGCAAAACCACGGGCACCGTCACCGTTCCAGCGCCAGCCGATGACGTCTACAAAGACGCCGGCAACGTCCAGGCAACGATCAAAACCGCGACCGGCGGCAGCTTCGAAAATCTGGTGACCAGCACCGCGCCGGCCGTGACCAGTGTTACCGACACCATCGACACCACCACGGTGAAACTGACCGCCACCGGTACCGCGGCTGAAGGCGGCAACGTCATCTACACCGCCACTGTCGGTGCAGCTGTGACCGGCGCGCCGGTTGTCGTGACCCTGGCCAACGGTCAGACCATCACCATCGACATCGGCAAAACCAGCGGCACGGTCACCACCACCGCGCCGAACGATGCGTTGACTGGGCACGCACCGCTGACCAACTCGATTACCAACGTGACGGGCGGCAACTACGAAAATCTGGTGGCCGACAAGACTCCGGTCAACACCACCGTGACCGACACCGTCGACACCACCAACCTGACGCTGTCCGCGACCGGCACCGTGGCCGAAGGTGGCCAGATCACTTACACCGCAACCCTGAGCAACGCCGCTGGCTCACCAGTCACCGTGACTCTGAGCAACGGCTCGGTGATCACCATCGACGCCGGCAAAACCACTGGCACCGTGACCGTTGCGGCGCCGGCCGACGACGTCTACAAAGACGCCGGCACCGTGCAAGCCACCATCAGCAACGCAACGGGTGGCAGCTTCGAAAACCTGGTGACCAACACCGCGCCAGCCGTGACCAACGTCACCGACACCCTCGATACCACCACCGTCAGCATCACCGGCAGCAGCTCGGTGACCGAAGGCCAGACCGCCAGCTACACGGTCAGCCTGAACCACCCGGCGCAAACCGAAGTGACCCTGAAAATCGTCTACAGCGGCACCGCCGCCGACGGTTCGGACTTCACCGGTGTGTACACCGTGAAAATCCCGGCAGGTGCGAGCAGCGCGCAGTTCAACGTCGCCACCATCGATGACAAGATCACCGAAGGCACCGAGAACTTCGTGGTCAAGATCGATTCAGCCACCGGCGGCAACTTCGAGAACCTCGCGGTCAGCAGCACCAACGGCAGCGTCAGCACCTCGATCATCGACAACGACGCACCGCCGGTCATCGACCTGGATGCCAACAACTCCAGCGGCGCCACCGGTGCCGACTACAAGGTGACCTTCACCGAAAACACTCCGGGCGCGGGTGTGTCGATTGCCGATACCGATATCAAGATCACCGACCCGGACAGCACCATGCTGACTGGCGCCACCGTGGTACTGACCAACCGTCAGGACGGCGATGCGCTAAACCTGGGCAACAGCGTCAACGGCATCACCATCAATGCCAACAGCACCAACGGCACCGTGACCCTGACCTTGTCGGGTAACGCGACGCTGGCCGACTACATGCAGGCCATCAAAAACATCAGCTTCACCAACAGCAGTGAAGACCCGAGCACCGTGCCGCGCATCATCACTGTGACGGTGACTGATGGCGGCAACTACTCCAACACCGCGACCACCACGGTCAACGTGGTGGCGATCAACGATGCTCCGGTTGCTGCACCGGTCAACGTCACCGGCACTGAAGACACACCACTGATCCTCGGTTGGTCGACCTTCGGTGTAACTGACGTCGACAGTCCGGCCAGCAGCCTCGGGGTGAAAATCACCCAGCTGCCGGACGAAGGCAAACTGCAGTACCTCGACGGCTCGACCTGGAAAGACGTCGCCAACAACCAGACCTTCAGCAAGGCTGACATCGACGCGGGCAAGCTGCGCTTCCTGCCGGACGCCAACGAGTCGGGCGTCAACGGTTACGGCGGCACCGGCCTGGGCAACAACCAGGCGGACTACGCACAGATCAAATTCCAGCCAACCGACGGCCAACTGCTGGGCAACACCGGCATTGTGAAGATCGACATCACGCCGGTGGCAGATGCGCCGACCGTGAGCGTCGCCGACAACAGCGTGAAGTCCACCGGGCTGATCAAGGAAGTCTGGACCGGTCTGTCGGGTCTGGGCACCAACGGCAATGGCGCGGATTCGACCACGTTGAAAAACGTCATCGACGGCGCCGGCACACCGAACACCAGCACTAACGTCAACAACGTGCAGTCTGACGGCAGCGTGACCGCCGGTACGGCGTCGAAGACTTCCGGCCTGATCTATCTGGAAGCCGGCAAGACTTACACCTTCAGCGGCATCGGCGATGACAGCCTGTTGGTCACCATCGGTGGCAAGAGCGTGGCATCGACCACGTGGGGCGCGGGCGGCAACCTCAACGGTTCGTTCACCCCGACCACCAGCGGCTACTACACCCTGGACATCTACCACCATAACCAGAGCGGCCCGGGCAGCTACGACGTCAACCTGTCGGTCAACGGCAGCACACCGATCGACCTGAGCAGCACCGGCGTGCCGATCTACACCGGCGTGCAGGATCTGATCAATTCGGGCGTGACCGTCTCCGATCTGCACGGCAGCAGCGGCGAAGGCTATTACGACGGCTACAAGCTCAACACCGGCGCCGAAGGCACCACGGTGAAACTGTCGGCAATCACCACCGCGCTGACGGACACCGACGGCTCGGAAACCCTGAGCGTGAAGATCAGCGGCGCGCCAGTCGGCTCGGTGCTCAGCGATGGCGCGGGTCACACCTTCACCGTCACCGCCAGCAGCGGCGACGCCAACGTCACCGGCTGGAACCTCGGCAGCCTGACCGTAACGCCACCGCCGTACTACAACGGCCAGTTCAACCTGACCGTGACCTCGACCTCCACCGAAATGGTCGGCGGTTCGGCCAGCAGCACCGCGACCATTCCGGTCACCGTGGTGCCGGCGGTCTACAACGCCATCGTCGCGACTTCGGGTGACGACACCTTCAGCGGCACCGATGGCAACGACATCATGGTCGCCGACATCGGTGGTCTGACCGTGGTCCCGGGCACCAACTACAACATCGCGTTCATGGTCGACAGCTCCGGCAGTATGAGCAGCTCGTCGATCAATGCGGCCAAGGACTCGCTGACCTCGGTGTTCAACACCCTGAAACAGAGCCTGGGCGGCAGCAACTCGGGCACGGTGAACATCTTCCTGGTGGACTTCGATACCCAGGTCAACAAATCGGTGTCGGTGAACCTCAACGACCCGAACGCGCTGACGCAGCTCAAAGCGGTACTGGACTCGATGGCTTCCGGCGGCGGCACCAACTACGAGGACGTGTTCAAGACTACGGCCAACTGGTTCCAGAGCACAGAAGCTGTGGCCAACACCGGGGCGAAGAACCTCACGTACTTCATCACCGACGGCCAGCCGACCTACTACCAGAGCGGCGAGCAGACCAACCCGACGCTGTACGGCAGCGTGAAGTTCGACAGCGTGGTGACGACCAGCAACTACAAGCTGGGCGACACCTTCAGCACCTATATCGACAACACGCATTACCTGAGCATCAACGCCAGCGGTTTTGCCCAGTTGCAGACCTACACGGCCCGTTATGGCTGGAGTACCACCAATCTGGGCACCGTTCACGCGCAGGGCGACGGCACTTACGAGTTGTCGAGTCTGGCCGGTAGCGGCAGCAGCACCACTTCGACCACCACCGACAACTCGACCAGCAGCTTCGCGCTGTTGAGCGGTCTGTCGAACGTCGAGGCCATCGGCCTGAACAGCGGCGTAAGCCTCAACGATCTGAAGCCGTACGATTCGGATAAAACGCCGCAAACCAACATCGATCCGAAGGATCTGGCCAACTCGATCATCGGCCACACCGAAGCGACGCTGCCGGGCAACGACACCGTCAGCGGTGGCGACGGCAACGACATCCTGTTCGGCGATCTGGTCAGCTTCAACGGTATTGCCGGTGAGGGTTATCAGGCGATGCAGGCGTTCGTTGCCAAGGAAACCGGGGTTGACGTCAGCAAAGTCACCACCAGTAACGTGCACCAGTACATCACCGAGCACTATCAGGCGTTCGATGTGTCCGGCGCGCATGACGGTAACGACACGCTGTTGGGTGGCGCGGGCAATGACATCCTGTTCGGCTCGGGCGGCAACGACTTGCTCGATGGCGGCAAAGGCAATGACATCCTGCTCGGCGGCACCGGCAACGACACGCTGATCGGCGGTCAGGGCAACGACATCCTCATCGGCGGTTCGGGTGCCGACACCTTCGTCTGGAAGGCGGGCGACACCGGCAACGACGTGATCAAGGACTTCAAGGCCGCCGACGGTGACCGTATCGATCTGCGCGATTTGCTGCAGGGCGAGACCGGTAGCACCATCGACAACTTCCTGAAGATCACCACGGTCGACGGCACGTCGTCGCTGCAAGTCAGCTCGGCGGGCAAGTTCAACTCGGGCGACGCCGCTGCGGCCACCCCGGATGTGACGATCAAACTGGAAGGCAACAACTGGTCGAGCGCCAACATTCACAACCTGATTGCCGGCAGCGACCCGACCATCAAAGTCGACCACAACAACAGCTGATACGTGAACAAAACGGCCGCCCCAATGGGGCGGCCGTCACGTTTGTGCTGACCGGACCGGTGACGATCGCGTCGCCGCACCGCATACTCGCGCGCAGTTGGCTATGCTGCTGACAGCATGACGCTGGTTCATTTCTGAGGGATGCTCAATGTTTTACGTGCAACGCGATGCGCAAGGTCTGTTGATTCGCGTGGAAGCCGCGGCCTACGCCGAGGCCACGGAAACGCTGCCGGCCGACAGCCATGAAATCCAGGCCTGGTTCGCCAACGAAGTGGTGGAAACCAGCCTGAAACAGCTCAAACAGAGCGACTTCGAAATGATTCGGGTACTCGACGACCTGATTCAGGTACTGACCCAGAAAGGTGTGATCCGTGTCACCGATCTGCCACCGGCGGCCCAGGCCAAACTGATGGACCGGACCCAGGCGCGTGAGGCGTTGGGTGGGTTGAGTCAGTTGATCGATGAAGATGAGGGCGGGTTGATCTGATCCGCTCAGAATCAAAAGCCTGCCCTCACCCCAGCCCTCTCCCTCCGGGAGAGGGGGCCGACCGAGGTGTCTGGCGTCAGACATCGACCTGAGAAACCGGGTCGATTATGGATTTAAAACAAATCGCTCACGTCGGCGTACTTCCCGAACATCCCCCAATCAGTCCCCTCTCCCTCTGGGCGGTCCGACGTTTCGGGAGGGCTAGGGTGAGGGTTGCTTTTGCAATGACTCACCGCCAAGGCTTCGGCTCACCCAACAACTGCCCCTGAACCCCATACAACCCCATCTCGCGAATCACCGACAACTCGCCTTCCGTCTCGACCCGCTCGGCAATCAGCGGCAGATCAATACTGTGCGCCGCACGCTGGATCGCCTCGATGAACAAGCGCTTGTCACTCTCCTGATCGATCGCTCGAATGTAACTGCCATCGATCTTCAAATACGCCAGCCCCAGCCGCGCCAGGTTGCCGATCATACTGAAGCGCCCACCAAAGCGTTGCAGGCTCAGCGAGAAACCGAGTTCCCGCAGACGCCGGGTCAACTGCTCCAGCACCGCTTGTTCGGGCAATTGCTCCTCACCAATCTCCAGGGTCAGCCGCGCGCCCAGGTTGGAATGTGCGCGCAGAATCTCGAAGACTCTGTTCAACGCCTGCGGGTCGGCGAGGGTCGCCGAGGACAGGTTCAGCGCCAGCGATTCCTCATGCGCCTTCATCTGCTCCAGCACGCGCTCGAGCATCAGGCGATCCAGTCGAGCGGTCCAGCCGAAGCGCTCCAGCCACGGCAGAAAGCGCCCGGCCGGAATGGTCTGGCCCTGATCATCGAGCAAGCGCGAGAGCACTTTGTAATGCAGCACCAGCTGCGTGTCGGCGGCGGCGACCACCGGCTGGAAATACAGCTCGAAACGCTGCTGACTCAAGGCCTGATCGAGCAAGCGGTGCCAGGCGTGGTGATCGTCGCCGACATCCGCCGTCAGACTCTGATCGATGCATGCCCAGTTCTGCTCGCCCTGCCCTTCGGCTTGCGCCAGCGCCTGATCGCCAAGCGTCAGTACCTGTTGCGGTGAATCGCCGTGGGTGAATGGCGCCAGGCCGATCGATGCCACGGCAGCCACGTCGGTCGCACCGGTGGCGTGCAGACTGCTCAAGGCATTGTCGAGATTCTGCGCCAGTTGCAGCGCTTCCTCGCGGACCAGTCCCGGCGCCAGTACGGCGAATTCACCGCCACGAATCCGCGTGACAAGGTTCTGGGTTTCCGGGTACTTGGCGCATTCGCGGGACAATTGTTCGCCGACTGCTTTCAACAATTCATCGGTGCGCTGACCACCGAGACGCTGGTTGAGCCCGGCCAGATCCTTGACCCGCAACAGCAGCAGATAACCGGAACTGGCCTGCTCCGGGTTGCTCACCCGATTGTTCAACTGCATTTCGAAATAACGGCGGTTTGCCAATCCGGTGAGATTGTCCTGATAGGATTCGGCGCGCAGTTTTTCACTGCGCTCGGCCTGCTCCTGGAATAGCGCCTTGAGCTTTTCGACCATCTGGTTCATCGCCTGCACCACGCGACGCAACTCAGGCGTGCGCGGCAGATCCGGCAGGCTGAGGAATTCACGACGGGCAATGGCGTGGGATTGCTTGACCATGTAATCCAGCGGCTTCAATTGCCGGCGCAGGAGCAGCGCGCCGAGCACGGCACTGATTGCACCGCAGATCAGCAGCCAGCCGAGGCTGCCCAATGCGCTCTGCCACAGTTTGGCCACGGCAAACATCGGATGGCTGACCACCTCGACCCGCGCCGCCTGCTCCCAGCCACGGCTGACCAGCGCATCGCCACCGGCCGGTTCCAGGCCGATCAGATTGACGAACCACTGCGGCACGTTGCTCACCACCGGACTGCCGCTGCGCTCGACAATGGTCTTATCGGTCTTCAGATCGACCACGCGGATGCTCGCGTAATAACCGCTGTCGAAGATCGAGCTGACCAGCAACTCGACCATCGCCGGGTCATCGATATTCGGTGTCAGCGACAAGGCCAGCGCCGTTGCGGCGTCCTGCGCATGCGAACGCAACTGGTTGACGTACTGGGTGCGCGAGCTTTCCAGACTGACCATGAAGCTGCCAGTGAAGGCGACCACCAGGAACAGACAGATAGCGATCAACAGCTGTTTGAACAAAGACATCTGAGCGCGTGCTCCTAGTTAGTCGTCTCGACCGGGAAACCTTCGGCCTGCATTTTCTTCAAGACATCCTGCCAACGCGACAGGCGTTTGGTATCACCGACCTTTTTGTTGCCCTTGGCGCCCGGCAGGTACAACCCTTCAGCATTGAAAGAGTAGACCGGCAGCAAATCGGTTCGCTGCGACGCCGGCTGGATCGGGTCGATCAGGCTGTCGAGCACCAACGGCATGGCATCGGGGGTGGCATAGTAAGTCAGGACCATGTGCGCGCGGTTCTGGCGCAACGCTTTGACATAGGTGATGCGCAGCTTGTCACTGGAAACCCCGAGGTGGCGCAGGCTGAAATACTTGGCGATCGCATAGTCTTCGCAGTCGCCGGCGCCTTTCCATAAGGCTTCGATCGGTGTTTCCCAATAGTCGACCTCGTGCCACAGATCGATGTCCTCGACGTAGCGCACCTGTTTGTTGAAGAACAAGTTCACCACTTTGAGCTTTTCCATCTCGCTGACCTGCTTCTGCGTGGCCAGCAGATTCTGCCAGGCATCAATGCGCTGCTGCCCGGCACCCAGTGGTCCGTAAAGTGCCGTGGCTTTGCGGCTGATCGTGGAAAAATCCCAATCGGCATGCAGACCGCCCAGCATGACGCCGGCCAGCAGCAGTGCGCAGCCTAGCCAGCGCAGTGTCCGGGGGATCGCGAAACGTACCGCCACAGCAGGTTTCCGGGGGCAGGAAGGAAAGCGTTTGATGGTGAAGCTTAGCCGGCGAAAAAACAATGGCACCATGAGATCATCGCCGGCGCGCTAGACTTCAGTTGCCAGCGCATTGTTTTACAAGGTTTGACAACCTGTAGAGCAATCACTAGTGTCATTTGGATCCAAATCAGGCCGACATACAGGGTGCGTAGTCGTGACACAGAAGCCCAAACCGCTGCACAGCATTAAAGTCGATGGACCGATTCCTGCGCATCTGGCCCGGTCGGTGATCGAAGAAACCCTGCGCTCGGCAATTCTCGATGGGCGTCTGCCCTGCGGCACTGCCTTGCGCCAGCAGGATCTGGCCGATTTGTTCGGCGTCAGCCGCATGCCGGTGCGCGAAGCCCTGCGCCAGCTCGAAGCCCAGGAGCTGCTCAGCGTTACTGCGCACAAAGGCGCAGTGGTTGCCCCGCTGATTCAAGGCGATGCCACGCAAACCTACGAACTGCGCATCTTGCTCGAATCCGAAGCCATGCGGCAGTCGATTCCGCTGCTGACGGCTGCCGATCACGCCCTCGCGGCCGGTTACATCGAAGAACTGGAGACGCAGCACGATTACACGGAAATCGGCCGGCTCAACCGTTTGTTCCACATGGCCCTGTACAGCAAGGCGCCCAATAAACGCTTGCTGCGCCTGGTCGAAGACGGCCTCAACGAAGAAGAGCGTTTCCTGCGCTTCAACCTCGAGGCCATGGGCCTGGGCAAATTGTCCCAGGACGATCACCGGGCGATGCTGCAAGCCGTCCGCGACCGTGATATTGAACTGTCAATCAAACTCCTTGAGCAGCACCTCAATCGCGGTGTCGACGTGATTACCCGCTATCTCGCCACCCCCGCCGCACAAAGCCGCAAAGCCGCGCGCTGAACGCGCGCCTCCCGCGAATCACCCGCTTACAAATCCCCTTCGCGATCGGCCCGACCTCGGGTGGGCGGATCCGCGTGCCCGCTCTAACCTCCTGCGCGCCACCCAGCCCGATATTTGCACCTAGCCAATGAAGAATCGGTCATAGCCGTGGCGGTCATTTACCCGCACTCTTGAACGGCCAACCCCATAAAGAACGGGCGACGCGTCGCACTGACGGCGCAGTCCCCGCACCAGGAACCTACGGAAGGAGCCTTGCCACGGGAAAAAGGAAGTCATGGCGCGGGGTCACGGCCAACTTCCGCCCCTTTTAAATCATTCAATTCTTATTACTGGAAAGTTGCTTCGAGTGAGGCATTCACTCTTGTCGATCAATTTTGGCCGTTATTCGCCGAAAGGAGCAACTACGCCCAAATAAAACTTTACTCAGAAGTTTTATCGGAACAACTCAACTTCAAAAAACAGCAAACTTAAAATAATTAAAAATGTACTTGTTAAATACTTTGTCGGTGTATTAGTTTTTCCTCGCCAAGTGTGAACTTCACCCTTCACCTCGGTATCAGCCCAATGCACGCGGCACATCAGCAGCGTCTTATGGGCAGACATAACGCCATGCCACAGGTATATCGATCCACATTTACCTATCAGGAAGGAAGGCTGTCGTCCGTCGACAGAAAACAAGTAAGCCGTCGTTCCACTGATTGCGTGTTGTCAGAGCAGTTCCATTTAACATCAACGATAAAGGACATCATGATGCCCAATAAGAACCAACTCGCCCTGAAGAAAGCCGAACTTAGCATTCACCCGATCTTTTCCGAGATCACCTCGTTATCGGTCTTGCGTCGTTTCATGGAAACCCACGTGTTTGCCGTGTGGGATTTCATGTCGCTGACCAAACGCCTGCAGCAGGAGCTGACGTGCACCCGATTGCCGTGGTTACCGCCGCGTGACCCTCACGCCGCCCGGTTGATCAACGAGATCGTTCTGGGTGAAGAATCGGATGATCGCCTGACGGAAGGTCACTACAGCCATTTCGAGTTGTACCTGGATGCCATGCGCGAAATCGGCGCGAGTACCACGGCCGTGGAGCGCTTCGTCGCCCTGCAACAGGAAGGCGTGAGCTATGACGTCGCGCTGCAAAGCGTCGAGGTTGATCCGGCCGCCGCGCAGTTTGTCCGCGACACCTTGCGTACCGCCCTGCATGCACCGGGACACAGCGTGGCGGCGGCGTTTCTGCATGGTCGCGAGAGTGTGATCCCGACCATGTTTCAGCGCATTCTTGACGACTGGGGCATCGGTATCGAACAGGCGCCGACCTTTCGCTATTACCTGGAGCGCCACATTGAGGTCGACTCCGAAGACCACGGCCCGGCGGCGGAACACCTGCTCGAGCGCCTGGTCGACGGCGATCCGCAACGCGAGGCCGAGGTCTACGCCAGCGCCATTGCCGCTGTGGAAAGCCGTATCACCTTGTGGGACGGCCTGCGCCTGAGCATGCGTGAACCGTTGGCGGAGGTGGCCCAATGAATGCCGCCGACTATCAATCCTTTGCCGATGCCTGGGAAAACCGCGCCACCATTCGCACTCGCCCGCGACGCGTGCTGGAAGACGATGAACGCTTGATCTACCCGCTCAGCCGCCAACCGCTGGTGCTCAGCGACACCTTCCTGCGCGAGTGTCCGCAGCAGCGCGATTTCGCCTTGGTGCAGACGTTGTACAAATTCATCAACGATGTGGTGATTTTCGAGACCGAGATCGTCGATAAAACCGCGCGCAGCATCGCCAAGAATCGCTTCGCTGTAGCGTTCCCCTTCGCTTGCCGTTACGACGCGATGACCGTGGTGGTCGACGAGGATTATCACGCCTTGGTGGCGATGGACTTCATGCAGCAAACGGTGGCCATGACCGGCATCGAACCCATTCAGTTGCCCGACGAAATCGAACTGAGCCGGGCCATTCCCGCCGCCGTCGCGCTGGCACCGGAACACCTGCGTAGCGCGGTGGAATTGATCTGCGTGGCCATCGCCGAAAACACCGTGACCGGCGATGTCGCGGCGTTCGCCCGCGACGACACGGTCAAGCCGTCGATCAAAGGCCTTATGGCCGATCACTTGCTCGATGAGGGTCGTCATTCGAGTTTCTGGGCGAGGATGGTGCGTATCTATTGGTACACCGCCAGCGCGACGGATCGCGAGACCATCGCGCAGATTCTGCCGGTGTTCATCGGCCATTACCTGACCAACGACATTCAGAAAGCCTTCGACCTGCGCCTGATCGACGCACTGCCGGTGAGCGAGTCCACGCGCCGTTCGCTCAGGGATGAAATGGCCGGGCTCGTGTTCCCGATCAATCGCCACCATCCGCTGGTGGGCAACATCGTCAAGTTCTTCCACAACAGCTCGCTGCTCGACACGCCCTGCGTGCAGCACGCCCTGCGCGACTACCTGGTTTGACAAGGAGGCCGACATGAAACGTCTCGACATTTTGCTGATTGGCGCCAGCCAGTCCATGACCGACCTGGCGCAAGAACTTGAACAACACGGTCACTCATTGACGCGCAGCGGTGTAGCGCAATCGACGGTGGATCTGATCATCGACGATGGCTTCATCGGCGCCGGCGATTTTTGTGCGATCCCACACCTGCATCTGCGTTTGGGGATTGGCGTGCAGAGCCATACGAGTCTGCCGTCCCTCGACCTGCTGTGTTTCCTCGGCTCGTCATTGATCAGCCGCGTGCCGATCGGCGATGAGCCGTCCGGCAACGGTCAGGCACTGCGCCAGCGGGTATTGACGCAGGTGGTGGACGAAGTGGCGCTGCTGGTCAGCCGCTTCTCCCGCGACGCTGACTATTTTCAGCAGGCCGCGCCGGTCAAGGCGCCGGATTTCGAGCGGATGGAAAACCTGTTGTTCCTCGACAGCCTGGCTTACGTCCATCGCCTCAACGACACGGCGAATCCGGCGCTGCTGGAACAGGCGCAGATCGCGGTGATCGAGCGCCTGCAACAAAGCCTGATCCGACATGCCGAACGACCGGCGCTGCACCTCGCCGAACAGTCGATCAGCTATCGGCAGTTGCATGCCCACAGCCGCGCGATCCAACAGCGCTTGCAGCCCTTGCTCGAACAACATCCACAGCCGTGGGTGATCGGCATCTGCCTGCCAAAAAGCCCGGCGCTGTTCGCCTCGATTCTGGCGATCCTCGGCAGCGGCGCGGTGTATCTGCCACTGGAACCGAGCCATCCTTTGCAGCGCCAGCAGTACATTCTGCAAAACGCCGGCGCGTTGTTGCTGCTGCACGATGGCGAGCATCCGCTTGGCGAAACCATGGCGGGGCTGGACGTCAGTCACATTGACAGCGCAGACGCGGATCTGAGCCAACCGCTGATGCGCCGCCGCCCAGAGTTCGATGCGCCGTGCATGGCGCTGTACACCTCGGGCACCACCGGGCATCCGAAGGGTGTGTTGCTCAGTCAGGCCAACCTTGCCCACTTCACCGCGTGGTACGCCGATTACGTGCAGTTGCAGGCCGAGAGTCGAGTGTTGCAGTTCTCTTCGCTGAGCTTCGATTCGTCGCTGATCGACATCTTCGCGACCCTGCTCGAAGGCGCCGAACTGGTGGTGCCCGATGACACGCAGCGGCGAGATCCACTGCAACTGGTTGCGTTGATCCGGCGCCGGCAACTGACCCACGCCTTCCTGCCGCCGGCGCTGTTGAGCATCCTGCCGCTGGAACAACTCGAAGGCGTGAAAGTGATGACTGGCGGCGATGTCTGCGAGCCGTTTGTCATCGAGCAACTGACCCGTCAGGGCACGCTGCACAACCTTTACGGCCCGACCGAAGCCACCGTGCTGATCACCGCGCGGCAGCTCAAACCGGGCGACAGTAACCGCAGCCTCGGCGCACCGATCGCCAACAGTCAGGTGCTGATCCTCGATGACGATTTGCAACCAGTGCCGCAGAACACCGTTGGCGAATTGTTCATCATTGGCCCGGGCGTTTGCCTCGGTTATCTGAACAATCCACAGCAGACCGCCGAGCGTTATCTGACCCTGAACCTGCCCGACGGCCAAACGCTGCGCGCCTACCGCAGCGGCGACATGGCCAAGTGGGGCGAGCACGGTATCGAACTGTGCGGACGACGCGACAATCAGGTAAAAATCCGCGGCTTCCGGGTCGAGCCAGAAGAGATCGAACGCTGCCTGCGCGAGAGTCAGTTGTACCGGCAAGTGGCGGTGGTGATCGACACTCAGCGGCGCATTCTGGCGTTCCTCGCCCAACCGCAATCGGACACCGCGCGCGAAGCGCTGAAGGCCCACGCCCGGCAGTTTTTACCGGACTACATGCAACCCGTGGCGTGGACTGAACTGTCGAGGATGCCGTTCGCCAGCAACGGCAAGGTCGACCGCAAAGCGCTGCTGGAGTTGCCGGTGAGCGTGCAGGACAGCGGGCAGAAATGCCTGCCGGCAAATGCCGACGAGGCGCTGCTGCTGGAGATCTGGGCGGAGCTGCTGGAGCTGCCGACCAGCGACATTTCCACCGACGAAAGCTTTTTCAATCTCGGCGGCCACTCGATTCTGCTGTCGCGGATGTTGCTGCGCTTGCGTGAGGAATTCGGCCGCAGCATCTCGATCAATCGCTTCATCGAACTGCCGACCCTCATCAAACTCGCGACGCTGGTGCGTGGCACCGATGACAGTGCGGTGCTCAGCGCCCAGGCCATGGCCGACGCGGAACGCGCGCTGGATATCGAACCACTACCCATCACCCGCATGGGTGATGTGCACAAGGTGATCGTCACCGGCGCCAACAGCTTTGTCGGTGTGCACATTGTCGAGGCACTGCTCGGTTGGGGCGCCAGTGAAGTGGCGTGTCTGGTGCGTGACGGCGGCGGGCAAACGGCGGCGCAACGCTTTGCCGAGTCACTGCGGGAAAACCGTCTGGAGCATCTGGATCTGAGTCGGGTGCGGGTTTACGCGGCAGACATTACCCGCCCGCAACTGGGCCTGAACGACGAAGATTATCAACGTCTGGATCGTGAGTTCGGCGCATTGGTGCACAACGCCGCCAACGTCAATCACGTGCTCGATTACGAGTCGCTGGCGGCGGACAACGTCGAACCGATTTTCGCGCTGGTACGCCTGTGCGAAGGGCAGAGCAAAAAGGTCTTCAATTTCGTCTCGACGCTGTCGGCTTCAAGCACGGTCGATGATGCGGGACGGGTGCTGGAACTGCCTGCCGCGCTGACGCCACCCATCTACATTCGCAACGGCTATAACCTGTCGAAATGGGTTGGCGAGCGCATCCTCGAGCGGGCGCGAAAAAGCGGTGTGCGCGTCAATCTGTATCGCCCCGGCAATATCAGTTTCAACAGCTTGAGCGGCGTTTGTCAGCCACACAAAAACCGCTTGATGCTGATGCTCAAAGGCTCGATTCAGCTCGGCCAGGTGCCGGCCTTCACGTTGAATTTCGACCTGATGCCGGTGGACTTTCTCGCCCGGTTCATCGCCTTCCACGCCAGCCGTTACTCGCCTGATCGCGCGGTGTTCAACCTGCATAACCCCGAGCCATTGAGCTGGGATGCCTACGTCGCGTCGTTCCGCGAAACCGGCAGCGAGTTCTCGCTGGTCAGCGTTGCCGACTGGCAGCAGCAACTGGGACGTGTCGATGCCGACAACGCGCTGTTCGGCGTGCTCGGTTTCTACCTCAACGGCTTTGAAGAAGACATCGGCGACATCTCCCTGATCGGCCACGCCAACGCTGAAGCCGGCGTGCAGCAGATGGGCGCGCATTACCCGCAGAAATCCCCGGCGCTGCTGCGTCGCGGCTGCGATTACCTGAAAGAAATCAACTTCATCTGAAGCCACAAAAAAGGAGCGACACCATGAGCACTCTGCAACCCGACACCCTGATCAAAAACCCGCATGGCTGTCACGTTGTGTCGTCGGTGGAAGTGCCGGCGGACGCCGCGCAGGTCTGGGCGGTGGTCGGCGACTTCAGCGGTTTCGACCGCTTTATTCCGGCGCTGTCGCACATCGAAACAATCGGCGAGGGCGTGTCCTCGCTGCGCAAGAAATGCTTCAAGGATGGCAACGTGGTGGTTGAACAACTCAACTCCCGTGATGAACACGCACGAAGCATGACCTGGACGACGATTTACAACACGTTGGGGGTGGCCAATCTGTGGGCGGCGATGAATGTGGAGTCGCTGGGCGCAGGTAAATCCCGGGCGACGTGGACGATCATTGCCGAGCCGGCTTCGGGCGGTGAAGAGGCGTTGCCAGGGTTCAAGGGTTTTGTGCAGGGGTTTGCGGATGATGCGATGGGGAATGTATTGAAGCTGTTTGTTTAAGGCTGAAGGTTTGCGGTGAATGCACCACCGCTATCGCTGGCAAGCCAGCTCCCACAGGTGTTGTGTTGTTCACCAAACTTGTGAACGACATGGACCCTGTGGGAGCGGCTTACCCGCGATTGAACGATAACGCGGTCTGACTTGTGGTCAGATCTTGAAGCTGTCGACCAACTGCTTCAGGCGATTTGCCTGTTGCGACAACGCATCACAATCCTTCAACGTTTCGTTGAGGTTGGCCACGCTCTGCTGGTTCAGCAGGTTGATCTGGTTAACGTCGACATTGAGGGTTTCCACCACGGCGGTCTGCTCCTCAGTGGCCGCTGCCACCGACTGGTTCATACCGTCGATTTCGCCGATACGCTGGGTCACGCTGACCAGACGCAAGCCTGCCTGGTTGGCCACTTCAACGCTTTGCTCGCTGGAAGCCTGACTGGCGTTCATGGTGGTCACCGCTTCACGCGAACCGACCTGCAACGAAGTGATCATCTTGTGGATCTCTTCCGCCGACTCCTGGGTGCGATGGGCAAGGTTCCGCACCTCGTCCGCCACCACGGCAAAACCACGCCCGGCTTCACCGGCACGGGCTGCTTCGATCGCGGCGTTGAGTGCCAGCAGGTTGGTCTGTTGCGAGATGCCTTTGATCACATCGAGGATGTGGCCGATGTTGTCGGTGCTGGCGTTCAGGGTTTCGATCTGCGTGCACGACAGGCTGATCTTCTGCGACAGTTCGGTCATCGCTTGAATCGTCTGCTCGACCACCTGACGACCGTCATCGGCCTGTTCGCTGGCGCCGCTGGCATGCTGCGAAGCATCGGCGGCGTTGCGCGCAATTTCCTGCGTGGCGGCACCCAGCTCGTTGATCGCCGCAGCGACGCTGTTAGTGCGCGCACTTTGCTCGTCAGAGCCGACGATCGAGGCGTTGGACGAAGCCATCACCCGTTGCGACAAATCATGCACGTGGCGGGTTGCCGAGGACACTTCGGAAATCGACGCGTGAATCCGTTCAACGAACTGGTTGAATGCGCTGCCCAATTCACCGAATTCGTCTTTGCTCTCGACCACCAGACGACGAGTCAGATCGCCTTCGCCCTGAGCAATGTCCTGCATCGCACGACCCATGGTGGTCAGCGGACGCATCAGGACGTTGATCAACAGGCTCAGCAGCAGCGCAATCGCAGCCACAGCAACAAACATCGCGATCAGCGCCGAGGTGCGGAATTGGCTGAGTGCAGCGTAGGCTTTATCGCGATCGATCGACAGACCGATGTACCACTGCGCATTCGGCAGATCGCTCACCGGGGTGAACGACAGAATACGTTCCTGGCCATTGAGCACGACGTTCTGGTTGCCCTTCTCGATGCGTACGCTGGTGTTCGGGTAGATGTCTTTCAGGTTTTTCATGACCTGATCTTTGTCCGGGCTGACGATCACCTGACCGTCGGCGCTGACCAGGAACGCGTGGCCGAGACCACCGAAGTCCACCGAGTTGATGATCTTCACCAGGGTTTCCAGGCTCAGGTCACCCCCGACGACGCCGAGCAGTTCGCCGTTCTTTTTCACCGGCATGGCGATGGTCACCACCAACCCGCCAACCGCTGCCATGTACGGCGGCGTCAGCATGGTTTTGTCCGCCGCAACGGCTTGCTTGTACCAAGGGCGCTGACGTGGGTCGTAGCCGTCCGGCATCTTCGCGTCAGGGCGCTGGGTGAACACACCGTTGGCCTGACCGACGTAGGTGAACTGGAAGTTCGAGGTGAACGCTGGTTGATCGACCAGACCCGGGAAATCCGCGTCCTTGCCTTGATGAGCAACGTTCTGCGCAAGGTTTTCCAGCACCAGAATCCGCCCGCTCATCCAGTTCTGCACGCTGCTGGCGGTCAGATCACCGGCCTGCTGCACGGAGGACTGAAGGTTCTGGCGAATGGTGTTTCGCTGCAGATAGTCGTTGTAGAGGGTGAACAGCGCGAACGCCAGGACCACGACGCCCGAGGCGGCCAACAGGATTTTATGGCTGAACTTGAGATTCATTTCATGGGACTTCTTATGCCAAAAGTGGGGATGCGTTCCGGATGCAACATTCCATGTACAGCGCAGGCAGCGTTCTTCTGGCCGCTCTACTTTGGTGCACGCATGTCTCACCAGTCTGTCGGCACGTGTCGGAGAAATCTTAGGGTTGCGCGGGAAATGGATGGCATTTCTGCCGGATTCCCGCCGAACGGCGTGCCAGAACGATCGCCGTGACGTTTTTCAGGGCCGATGTTCGAGAGGCAGTTGCAAATTCTGTAACCCTTGATGACAATGCGAGTAATTATCATTTGTGACGTTGGCGTTGATGTCCTCACCTGAGTTTTCAGTACAGGCGCTTTACAGTAGTCATCACGGCTGGCTCAACGCCTGGCTGCGCGCGCGGCTGGGCAACGCGGCGGATGCGGCAGACCTGGCGCAGGACACTTTCCTGCGCCTGCTGCAGCGCACCGAACGCTTCGAACTCAAGGCGCCTCGCGCCTTCCTGCGCACGATTGCGCGCGGCCTGGTGATCGACCATTGGCGCCGCAAAGAAATCGAACGGGCCTATCTGGAAACCATCGCCCATTTGCCCGAAGCCGAAACGCCGAGCGCCGAAGCCCGCGCGCTGGTGATCGAACTGCTGGAGAGCATTGCGCGGATGCTTGAAGGACTGAAGCCGAAAGTGCGTCAGGCCTTTCTGCTGGCGCACTGCGAAGGTTTGACCCATAAGCAGATCGCCGAACAGATGGGGCTTTCCTTGCGTTCGGTTGAGCGTTACGTCGCCGATGCGCTGTATCACTGCTACGTGCTGAGGTACGAAAGCTGATGCCTGTGGATAACGTCGCACTCGGTCGCCGCGCCGAACCCCGGCAGCACGTGGTCAAACAAGCCATCCATTGGCTGCTGCGTTTGCGCAACAACCATGACAACCCGCGTTTGAATCGTCAGTGCGAACAATGGCGTGCCGAACACCATGAGCACGAACTGGCCTGGCAACGGGTGCAGTCGCTGCAAGCCGAGTTGAGCAATAACCTGCGTGCGGTGCCCGGTGCGCAAGTGGCGTTCAACACCCTGGAAAACAGTGCCCAGGGTCTTGGCCGGCGACAGGCCTTGAAGCTGTTGTCTGGCGCATTGCTGATGGGCTCCGCCGCATGGCTGGCCAAAGACACGGCCGCGTGGCAGCAATGGAGCGCCGATTACGCTACGGCGACGGGCGAGCGGCGCGGCTTTCAGTTGCCGGATGGCACGCGGATCGAACTGAACACCGCGAGTGCAGTGGATCTGGATTACACCGCACAGCAGCGGCTGATCAAACTGACGCGCGGTGAAATCATTGTTACGTGCGGTGGCTCCGACGAGGGCGCGCCGACTGATCGGCCGCTGCGTGTACAAAACCGTCACGGGACTTATGAACCTCTCAATGCCCGATTCAGCCTGCGTCAGGAGCCTGATTGCACGCGGCTCAGCGTCACCCATGGTCAGGTTGCAATCCGCTCCGGGCGCACTTTGGTGGAAGCATTGGCCGGGCAAAGTTATCTGATCGATCACCATCGGGTTCGCCTTGCACCGCCGCTGGCTATGGATGCCGGCGCCTGGGTCGACGGCTTGATCGTTACGCGCAACATGCGTCTGGGTGACTTTATCGCTGAAGTCGGGCGTTATCGTCAGGGCTTTCTGAACTGCGCGTCGGAGGTGGCAGATCTGCGCTTGTCCGGCGTATTCCGCCTGGAAGACACCGACAAGCTGTTGGCGATTCTGCCGCAGACGTTGCCGGTGCAATTGCGCTATCGCACGCGCTGGTGGGTGACGCTGGAGCGCGTCGCCTGAAATTATTTTGGCGGGTTTTCGCAGCAGGTCCGGCTTAGTCAGTAAGCACTTCAACTCAAGCGTTTGCGACTTCCTACGGAAACCTACAATGACTGTCCGCGCCACCTGTAAGAACACTCTGAATTTAACTGCCGAATCAGGCCTGTTGCGCCACGCCGTTCGGGCAGCGCTTTTTTCCACGGTGCTGGGCGTTGGTGTGATGCCCGGTTTGAGCATGGCGGATAATCCGGCGACCCGTGAAGTCAGCCATCGCTACAACATTGCAGCGGGCCCGCTGGGTGAGGCGCTGAATCAGTTTGCCCGTCAGGCTGGCATCACGCTGTCGATGACCCCGCAGCAGACTCAAGGCCGACAATCGCCGGGTGTGCAGGGCGATTATTCGACTGATCAGGCGCTGAGCCATTTGCTCGGCGGCGCTGCTCTGGAAGCGGTCAGCCAGGATGGCAGCAGCTACATCCTGCGTCCGCTCGCTGAATCCGAAGCACTGGCCCTGCCAACCACCGATATCAAAGGTTTCGCCCTCGGCAACGCATTGGGCAGCATGGATGGCTACAACGCCACGCACAGCCAGATCGCCACCAAGACCAGTACGGCGTTGCTGGAAACCTCACAAAGCGTGTCGGTGGTCACGCGCGAACAAATGGATGACCAAGGCTCGCAGACTGTCTCGCAGGCAATGCGGTACACGCCGGGTGTGCTGACCAATCCGTACGGCGCGACCCATCGCTATGATTACGTGGCGATGCGCGGTTTCAACGACGGCTCGGTCGACAACATCTACCTGGACGGCCTCAAGTCGATGGGTGACAGCGGTACTTACAGCACCATGCAGGTCGATCCGTATTTTCTTGAGCGCGTCGACATTCTCAAGGGACCGTCGTCGGTGCTGTACGGTCGCAGTTCGCCGGGCGGCCTGGTGGCGCTGACCAGCAAAAAACCGCTCTACGAGGCTTACCATCAGGTGCAAGCCACGGTCGGCACGCAGGGGCAGCGCGGGGTCGGTTTTGACTTCAGCGGCCCGGTCGATGACGACAAGCGCATCGCCTATCGTCTGATCGGCTTAACCGATCAGTCCGACACGCAGTTCGACCACAACAATGAAAAACGCTTCGCCCTTGCGCCGACGCTGAGTATCGATTTCAGTGAAGACACTTCGCTGACCTTGCAGGCTTATCTGCAACACGATCCGGATGGCGGCTACCACGGCGGTGTACCGGCCGACGGCACCATTCATCAGCGCAACGGCAACCGCATCTCGCCGCACTTCTTCGAAGGCGAGCCGGGCGTCGATGGTTATTCGCGTGATCAGCAATCGTTCGGCTACCAATTTGAACATCGCTTCAACGATGTCTTCACCGCACGGCAGAACTTTCGTTACCTCGATTCCAAAGTGAACATGGATCAGGTCTACGCCTATGGCTGGACCACGCCGAACAGCAACGAGCTGAACCGCTACTACACCGGCGGGGATGAGCGTCTGCATGCGTTTATCGTCGACAACATGCTCCAGGCTGAATTTTTCACCGGCGCGACCAAACACACGGTGCTCATGGGCGCTGACTATCAGCGGCGCAAAACCGTGGTCGACTGGACCAGCGGCGGCCTTGCACCGATCAATGCGTTCAACCCGGTTTACGGCAACTCAGCGATCGATATGTATGGCGAGACCAGTTACCTGCGCCGTCTGGAACAGACCGGGGTTTATCTGCAAGACCTGATAGAGATGGACAAGTGGCGCTTCTCGCTGGGCCTGCGTCAGGACTGGGTCGAGACTTCGGACGAAAACCGTATCGCTGAAGCCGGACGTCCGGTCGGCACGGAAATCAATGATCGCCGTACCAAACTCACTGGCCGTGCCGGCGCACTGTACCTGTTCGATAACGGCCTGGCGCCGTACATCAGCTATTCCGAATCATTTAACCCGAACTCCTATGCCGACAGCGCCGGTAACCCGCTGGCCCCAACCGACGGCACACAATGGGAGGTCGGTTTGAAGTATCAGCCGCCGGGCACTGACAATTTGTTCACCGCCTCGCTGTTCCGCGTCGACCAGGAGAACCTGGCGACCAAACTGCCACAGGAAAACTTCTATCGTGCGGTCGGAGCCGTCCGCTCTCAGGGTCTGGAACTGGAAGCGCACATGCAGTTGACCGATAACCTCAAAGTCCTCGGCAGCTACACCTTCACCGACATTGAATACTCGAAGTCGATGGTGAGTACGTTGAGTACACCGACCGATGTGATCGAGAACAAAGGCAACTCACCAACGCAGGCACCCCGTCATATGGCGTCGTTGTGGGCAGACTACACATTCGACAACGCGGCACTCGATGGCCTGCGACTCGGCGGCGGCGTGCGTTATGTCGGCTACAGCTGGGCCGATGCGGAAAACACCCTGAAGGTGCCTTCCTATACGCTGTTCGATGCCTCGATTGGCTATGACTTGGGCAAGGTCGGCTTGAAGGGCGTTGATGTGCGTCTGAACGCGAACAACCTGACCAACGAGTCCTACGTCGCTTCCTGCGCGAGCCTGAACTTCTGCTACATGGGCGAAGAGCGCAACGTGGCGGCGACGGTGAGCTACCAGTTCTAAACCTTTTGTCCTGTGCATAAAAAGCCAGCCCCTGATTTTTCAGGGGCTGGCTTTGTCATTTCTGTGGGGAAATTTCAATGCGTGCGTTTCTGGTTTTATTGCATCGATATATCGGTTTGGCTACCGCAGTGTTTTTGCTGTTGGCCGGGATTACCGGAAGCATTCTGGCGTTCAACCATGAGTTGGATGAATGGTTGAATCCGCAGTTTTATTCGGCTTCTGCACAGGGTGCGCGACTTCCGCCAGGCGAGTTGGTTGATGCCGTGCAATCTGCGCATCCGAAGCTGCAGGTCTGGTACATGGAGTATCCGCATGAGGCGGGACATACGGCTTTACTGGCGGCAGTTCCACGTAATGATCCGGCGACAGGAAAGCCATTCGACGAACGTAATCAGGTGTTTTATCTGGACCCGGTGAGCGCTGAGCAGACGGGTCAGCGTTATTGGGGGGAATGCTGTTTTGGACGGGAGAATTTTGTCCCGTTCGTCCTTGAGTTTCACTACAACCTGACAATGCCGGGGAACTGGGGATTGTGGCTGATGGGGTTGGTGGCCGTCGCCTGGGTGATCGACTGTTTTGTCGCGTTATGGCTGACATTGCCGCGTGGAAAGCCGTTCTGGAAGAAGTGGTCGACAGCCTGGAAGGTCAAGGGTGGGCATGCCTACCGGCTGAACTTCGATCTGCATCGTGCGGGGGGATTGTGGTTGTGGCTGTTGTTGCTGCCGATCGCCGTCAGCAGCGTGGCGATGAACTTACCGAGTCAGGTGTTCAAGCCTGCGGTTTCGTTGTTTTCACCGATTGAGCCGAGCGTTTATGAGGCTCGGGGGCGTATGTCGCCCTCGTCGTTGGGGGTGACGCAATTGAGTTATCAACAGGCATACGAAAGGGCGCTACAGGAGGGGAAAAGGTTAGGACTGACAGCGGCGATCGGGGAGTTGTATTACAGCTTTGAGTACAACTTCTACGGCGCAGGGTTTGGACAGCATGACACCGAAGCGCATGGCAAATCCTGGTTGTTCTTTCATGGTACGGATGGGCGGTTATTAGGGCAGGAGATTGCTGGGCAGGGAACGTTGGGGGAGCAGTTTTATCGGTTGCAGTTGCCGATACATGGAGGACGGATCATTGGAGTTACAGGTCAGCTAATGATCGCGGTGTTAGGTATTTTGATTGCGGGTTTGTCGGGGACTGGCGTCTACATCTGGTGGCGCAAATGGCAGGCTCGGCGCATCAGCAAGACGCGTAAAGCTGTTTGATCAATGATTGTGTGAGCCCTGAAATGACAAAACCCCTGTCTGCGTTAGCAGACAGGGGTTTCGGAATTTAATCTTGACGATGACCTACTCTCACATGGGGAAACCCCACACTACCATCGGCGATGCATCGTTTCACTGCTGAGTTCGGGATGGGATCAGGTGGTTCCAACGCTCTATGGTCGTCAAGAAATTCTGTATCTGACTCGTCAACACGGTAACGAGACAGCAAAAACGGTTACTTCTACTAAAACAAAACCCCAACTGCTTTCGCAATTGGGGTTTCGGAATTTAATCTTGACGATGACCTACTCTCACATGGGGAAACCCCACACTACCATCGGCGATGCATCGTTTCACTGCTGAGTTCGGGATGGGATCAGGTGGTTCCAACGCTCTATGGTCGTCAAGAAATTCGGGTACCGAATCGTGGCCAGATGGCCTCGCTTCAGCAAATTGGGTATGTGATAGTTTTCGGTGTTTTGCGAGTCTTTCGAACTTTCGGTTCGTTTCGTCTTCACACACCGCAATCTGGCCTTTCGACGCAAATTGCTTGGGTGTTATATGGTCAAGCCTCACGGGCAA
>NZ_JBITSX010000003.1:0-67076 GCF_044541255.1 Pseudomonas sp. NPDC085632
ATAGCTACTTTGTTCATGACAATGGTCTCCGATGGGCCCCTTGCGAAAGCTTAGTGAGCTATCGCAAGGGGCGGCGGGGGTAACCATTTCATTAGGGGAATGCTTCAGGGCTGGAACCATTCGTGGCGCTCGTTAAAGGTGCGGTGGATGAGGTCAGTCAGGGTCTGCACTTCGGCCACATTCTCCGACTCGGCATTGACCGCCAGCCACGCCTGCAATTGCATGGGCTCCTCGAACAGCCCCGGCAGTGCGATCAGGCCTCGATCAAACCGGCTCATGTACGCTGGCAACAAACCGATGCAAGCGCTGCAACGAATCATCTCCAGCATCAATTCATAAGACTGCATCTGCACCACCCCGGCCAAGCGCTGTTCAACCAGTTCATTCCACGGACGAAAACTGTCGATCTGCCGGTCATGCTGCCATTGCACGAGCATGAAGTCGGCGAGGTCCTCGGGGGTGTCCGGGCGGGCGGTGACGCGGGAGTAGCGTTTGGCGATGTGCGGCAGGTAGTCGAGGCGCGCCAGCGCTTGCGGTTCGCTGGTGGCGAAGGTCGGCCCGGGGTGTGGGGTATCGCCGTGGGCGAGCCAGAGGACGACGTCGGCGCTGACGGCACGCAGCGACAATTCGCTGTCCAGCGCGATGATCTCCAGACGCACACTGGCGTTGCGGCGCAACAGTGCGATCAGGTCGCGGCCGAGGATGTCGTGCAGGATGGATTCGGCGACGGCGAGGCGAATCAGCGGTTGTTCGATCACTGGAAGTTTGCGTTCGTTGGCCAGCGCCACCAGTTTGGCCTGCAGTTGCTGGCCTTCGCGGGTCAGGCTCAAGGCGCTGCCCTGGAAGCTGAACAGGGTGTGCTGCAGTTCTTGTTCGAGTTGCGCCAGTTGTTTGCGCAGCAAGGTCGAGCGCACGTTGAGGCTGCGCGCCGCCTGCATGAAGCAGCCGCAACGGGCGCTGACCAGGAAGTATTGAGCGACGTCGGCGTCGATGGTCGCGGCGTGCGAGAGCCAGGGTTCGCTTTTGTCCTGCGGCCAGCGGAATTCAGTACTGCCCTGTCGTCCTGCGGGTTCGGTGAATGACATCGATGACTCCCTGTCGATCTTTGTATTTTGGTGGCTTCCAGCACTTTTTAACTATTTCTGAACCCAATGGAGATCCTGTGGGAGCTGGCTTGCCAGCGATGAGGCCGGCAGATCCAACATTATGGGTGACTGATAAGCCGCCATCGCTGGCAAGCCAGCACCCACAGGTCACTCAGTGAAGGTGAAATCAGCGTTTTTCCTCCAGGACTTTGTTGAGTTCGGCACCGTCAATGCTCAGTGTCGCGGTGTTGAGCATGCCGTCCAGATACGCCTGAGCGATCTGCTCCTGTCGCTGTGCACGCAGGGCCTGGGTCAGTTGATCGCGCAGTTCATCAAGGGTCGCGGTGCGCGCCGGTTGTTGCTCAGTGAGCTTGATTACGTGGAACCCGGCAGCACTTTGAACAGGATCGGAAACCGCGCCCACCTTGAGCCGTGCCACGGCGCCTCGCACTTCCGGTACCAGTTGCTGCAACGGTTGCAGGCCACTATCACCGCCGCGTTCAGCGGTGACGCGATCCTGCGAATATTGAGTCGCCAGTGCAGCAAATTCTGCCGGCGTCGCCTGCGCTTTCTTGCTCAGTTCAAGCGCCTGCTTGCGCACCGCTTCAAGCGTCTGCGGATCATTCACCCCAAGAAAAATCTGACTGACCCGATACAACGCCGGCGTCTGCCAGTTCGCCTTGCCGGCGTCATAGGCCTGCTGCAATTCAGCCGCACTCGGATAATCCGCCGGCACTTCGCTGACCGAACGCAAGTAATCACGGAAGACAATCTGCTCAGTCGCCGCTCGAGTCTGCCGCGCAACCTCGGGCCGCTGCGCCCAACCCTGCGCATCAGCCTGCTCCAGCACCGCTTTCTCGGCCAGACGCGTGCGAATCCAGCGCTCCAGCGCTTCACGATTGCCGCGCAGTTGTTCGCGGGTTTCTGCCGGGACTGTCGCCAGCAACGCCTGTAATTCGTCAGGTGAAACTTGCTGATTGCCCAACCGCGCCACCGCCGGCCCCGCAGCAACCGCCGCCAGCGGCGACGATTGCTGGGCAGCGACCGGGTCACTGCCCGGCCGCACCACCAGCGCCACGGCCACCACCAACAGCGCTACCGCAGCGGCGCTGATCACCATGGCAGGCTTTTTCACAGCGCGACTTCCTCTTGCTCGGCAACGGCGACTTTGGCGGTCTGCGCAGCACCCTTCTGGGTGAAGTCACGCAGATAAACGATGAATTCCTGCAACAGGCGATCCCATAACTCCAGGTTGCCACGCAGATGATCGTTGCTCACACTTGCCGCCACCACCACATCCATTTCCATCACCAGAAACTCGCCCTGCAACGACAAGCGCGCAAACCGCCGACTCGCGTTCCACTGCTCGGCCACACCTGGTGGCAACTCACCCTGCACGCGCAGCGCACAGCTGAAAGTAAAGTCGACGTAGCTGCCCTGCTCCACCGCCGGGTTGCCGAAACGCACCGCGTAGCCGATACCCTGACTGGCGCTGAGCA
The DNA here is from genome assembly GCF_044541255.1 of Pseudomonas sp. NPDC085632. Classification (NCBI taxonomy): domain Bacteria; kingdom Pseudomonadati; phylum Pseudomonadota; class Gammaproteobacteria; order Pseudomonadales; family Pseudomonadaceae; genus Pseudomonas; species Pseudomonas sp. NPDC085632. The sequence goes on from NZ_JBITSX010000003.1 coordinate 2,585, forward strand.
ACTGGACGATGCCGTTCTGCTCGGTTTCGTTGACGCGATAACCGGCTGCTTGCAGGACGTCGGTCAGGGATTTTGGCGATACGTGGCTGATCAATTGAGTCATTGTTTCTTCCTTGTTTATCAATCTTTTAAATCAATGTGCGAGCGCAGCTTGCGGCGCGTCGAATTGAGTCTTGTAGAGGTCATCGCCGAACCCCTGAGCCAGTTCATCGAACTTGACCCGGGCGCTGCCCGCAAAGGGCTGGCGGATCTTCATCACCTCGGCCACGTCGATGTTTTCGTAGGCAGTGAGGATCTGTTTGGCGACGCCGTACATCTGCTGATTCTTGACTGAACATTGCTGCACTTGTGTGTCACGTTCAGCCAATTGCGCTTGAAGCTTAGACCGTTCTGCCTCTTTGGCACGGGCCATGACCAGCAACTCGTCATAGGCTTTTTTGAACTTGCCGGTCTGCTCGGCGCTGGCCGCCACTTGTGCCTGCGCCTGGCTGTGCACGCTCTGCTGCTGCCCGGCGAGCTGTTCGGCAACGCCCTTGGCCTTGGCCAGTTCAGCGCTCAATTGCTTGATTTGCGCCTGCGCAGCCTTGGCCTCATTCTGCGCCGCCAGTTGCGCGGCGCTGGCCTGGGCCTGCTGACTTTGCAGGGCCTGCAACTGCTGAGTGGTGCTGCGCAATTGCGTGCGCAGGCGTTCTTCCATGCCTTCGGCATGCGCTCCAGTGGCGATCAAAAGCCCGAGCCCGAGCCACACAAATCGCGTTTTCATAACCCTCTCCCGGCGCCTTAGAAGCGCGTGTTGATCTCAAGCTGCAAGACGTCGATATCGAACGGCGCGCCATACACCGCTTCGGTGCTCATCCAGCGACCGGTGGCGTAAACGTTCTTCGCCAGACCGTAGTTGCCGCCGATGAAATAGCCCTTGGCGTTGGTGCCGCCGAGGTGGAATGACGAATCGTTGAAGCCATCAGGCAAGGCATCAGGCTGGATGTACTTGTAGCCGGCGAACATGTTCCAGTCGCCCTGCTTTTTCAGGTCCAGCGCGCTGCCGAGGGTGAACTGCACCATCCACGCATTGGCGCCGCTTTCGATGTCGCCGTTGCTGTCGAGGTTGTTGACGATCTGCCCGGCCGAACGCTTGCGCATGTCGCCTTCGTCGTAAGCGAGGTTGTGGATGTAGTTGCCCTGACTGCGCAGCTTGAAGTCTTCCGGCAGGTCGGCATCCCAGACCACGTTCAGATCCAGCAGGTTGAATTCCGAAGCGAGGCCAACGAATTGCGGCTGCGGCGTGGTAGTCGGGTTGAGCGGGTTCGGCGTGATGTCGCGAAGCAGGAACACGCTGTTGCCCTTCTGCATGAACGCTGCGCGGCTGCCGTCGCTGTCGCAACCCGGCGCGCCGGCCCACGGTTCGCAAGGGCTGGAACGCTGGCCTTGAATGTCGTCGAAGCGGTAGTAAGCCAGCGCACCTTTCAGGCGGTTGTTACTGTTGATCGCCCACTTGGCGCCGATCTGCGCGCCGTACAGCCACTTGTTGTCGCTTTCTTCCTTGTCGAAGCCGTTGCTGCTGGCAGTGTCGTTGGTGTAATCCACCGGGAACGCGCCGACGGTGCCGAACACGCCCCAATCGCGATTGAGTTTGTGGTCGAAAATCGCCGCCACGCCGTCGAAGTTCAAGTCGTTGGAATAGAGCATGTCGGTGGACATGAACGGGTTGGCGAAGCGCCCACCGGTCAGGGTCAGCTCATCCGTCGGCTTCCAGTTCAGGTAACCCTGATCCAGCCAGATGTCCTTCTTGGCGAAGCCGCCGCCGAGGCTTTGCGTGGTGGAAACCGGATTGTTGTCGGAACCGGTGCCGATGCGAATGCCGGCAGTCCATTGCGGCGAAATCTCCGCTTTCATGCCCAGGCGTGCGCGGATGCGGAACTGGTTGGTGCGGTCTTCGCGGGTGTTGAGCAACGGCGGCAGATTGGTGCTGCTGTTGGGGTTTACGTCATACGGGCCGTTGTTGTTGAGCTTGGCGAAGTCGACGATCTCGTTGCTGTTGCTGTCCGAGTAGTACCGCGACTCGTCGCGCAGACGAATATCGCCGTCGAAACTGATGCGCGCAGCCCATTCCGGGAAGCTGTTGGGCGCGGCCCAGTTTTCCTGTTTGGCGGTGGCCATGACCTCGGCTTTGACCTGATCGCGAATCTGGTCGCGCACCGCTGCCGGCACGTATTGCACACGCACGTCACCCGGCGCCGCCACTGGCCCGGCCGCCACGGCGGTGGATGCCGCAGCCTGTTTCGCCTGGGCGGCTTCGCTCTGCGCCTGAGCAATCAGTGCGTCGGCCTTGTCCTGTTTCAGAATGCCCTGCTCGACCAGCAAGCGGATCAGATTGATCGTGGCGTTCTCCGAGGGCGCAGGCGCTGCCGCGGCCTGACCGACCAGGGTCGCAATGACCATGCCGACCGCCAGGGACAATCGATTCACGTTGGAAATCATCTGCACACAACTCCTTTTGCCAAAGCGTAAATAAATGAATTAACCCGGACGCCGCCCTTGCAGGGACAGGCGCACAGGCAATGTGATGGAGGCCGGTGGCCGTTCGCTCAGCGCAGGTGCGCCACGCAGCGCGGCCAACACTTGCGTATCAATCTCGGGGTTGCCGCTGGACTTGATCAGCTCGACGCGGGTGATCTCGCCGACGCTGCTCAGCCACACATCGGCCTGCAACGAAAACGCGAGGTTGCGCAGCTCGGGGTTCTCGCGCAGCAAACGCTGGAAGGTGAACGCCAGAAACTGGCTGTACGTCCCCGTGCCCAGACGCCCGCCGCCAGCCCCGGCCATGCCGCCGCCCTTGCCCGCGCCGATATTGAAAGCGTCGTTACCGGATTGCGCATCGCCGTCCATTTGCATCGGGTTGGCCAGATCGTCCGCCGGTGATGGCGGCGCTTCTTCCTCGGGCTTGACCTCTTCTGGCTCGGGGGTTGGCTCCGGCTCGACGACTTTTTCTTCGACCGGGGTTTCCGGCTCCGGTGGTTTCTCCGGCGGTGGAGGTGGCGGTGGCGGCAGCGGAATGATCGTCGGCACCTTCGGCGCTTCACGGCGGATGCCGCTCATGTCGTTGGCCCACTGCCACAGGAACCATGCGGCGAGCGCGCCGATGAGCAATCCGGCACCCCACTTCGCATAACGCAGCACTGGCTTTTTCACCGGCAGCGGCTCGATCGGGAGTTGTGCGGTCATGACTCAGCCCTGACTCGGTTTGCCGGTCACAAGACCGACCTGGGACAGTTCGAGCCGGCGCAACAGGTCCAGCACCTCGATGACTTTCTGGTACTGCACCGTCGCGTCGCCGCGCACGATCACCGGGAAATCCGGACTCTGTGCCTTCTCGATGCGCAGGCGCTCTTCCAGCTCGGCGAGCGTCACCGGGTAGGCGTCGAGAAACACCTGGCCGCCGTCGTTGACCGAAATCGCCTTGGTCTTGGCCTCGGACAGCGACACCGACGCGCTGGCCTTGGGTAGGTTGATCTGGATCCCCGAGACCTGCGCAGTGGCGGTGAGGATGAACATCACCAGCACTACCATCAGCACGTCGACCAGCGGGGTGATGTTGATGCTGTCCACCGCGGTATCTTCGTCATCGTCGTGGGAGGCATTTACAGACGCCATGTCAGTGCTCCTCAGGCCGGTACGGAGTGGTTGGCGTGATGGCCGCGATGCGACGCCTCACTGAACTGGCTCTCGCCGTGCATCTCCGCCAGACGGGTGATGAACTCGTCGACGAACACGCGCATGTCGGCGCTGACTTCCTTGTTGCGGGTAATCAGGCGGTTGTAGCCAAACAGCGCCGGGATCGCGACGAACAGGCCCATTGCCGTGGCCAGCAACGCAGCAGCCATACCGGGCGCGATGGCGTTGATGTTGACGTCGCCGGCCATTGCGGTGCCGAGGAACACCACCATGATCCCCAGCACGGTGCCGAGCAGGCCGATGTACGGGCCGCCGGCGATGGCGTTGGACAGGGTCGAGAGCTTCGAGCTGAGCTGCTGATTTTCGCGGGTACGCACGCCGTCCATCGAGCAGCGGATCGCTTCGATGGTCGCCGCTGAAACCGACGAGGTATCGGCGCCCTGCTCGCGGCGGGTGCGAATCTCTTTAACCGCCACCAGATACAGGCGCCACAGCGACGAATGTTGCAGGCGCTGGGCGAGTTGCGCGTCGTCGGCGAACATCTCCAGACGCGTGCCGACCTTGGCAAACTGCACACGGAAGTCTTCGTTGGCGGCAGATACGCGGCTGAGGCTGCGGTTCTTGCGCAGCATGATGATCCACGACTGGAACATCATCAGCACCAGCACGGCGATGATCACCCAGGCGTCGATGGGCACGGCGTTGAGCAGGAAGCCGAGGCTGCCGAAGCCAAAACCGGACTGTTCTTCGTCGACACCATAAGCCACCAGTTTCGACTCGGCACCTTGCGACGTGGCGTCGGCCAGCAGCAGTGCCGCCGGGCGTGAAACCTTCGACAGACGCAATTCGTCGATAGCCCCAACGAACGGCTGGAACGGGCCTTCGTGCAGGTCGGCGCCGATGGCCATGACCGAGTTGAATGCCGGCATCGCCTGAGCAAGCGTGGCCGCTTCACGACCGTTGATGAACAGGGTCACTTTGGCACCTTCAGCGGTCAGCGCGACGTGTTGCCATTGGCCCGGATTCAGCGCTTGTGTGGCGACGGCACGTTGACCGTCGATTTCAACAAACGGCACACCCTGGTTCGCACCGACCAGCAAGCTGTTGGCGCCTTCACGACGAGCGAGAACCAGTTGCTCGCCACCGGCCTGATCCAGACGCAGCCAGGCACTGAAGGTGAACGCACTGCCCGCGTTGTGTTGCAACGAAGGACTGGCCGGCAGCAACAACGGTTGACCGCTGAACTGCAACGCGCGCCCGACGACGCCGTCAATCGCCGCGCCGGTCGCGCTTTGCGCAGTGTTGCCGTAAGCGGTGGTGTCTTTGACCGGGGTGCCGGTGGCGCCGTCGAAGTGATAGAGCGCGGTGTAATTCGGGTCGAAAGTCAGCTGGCCGTTGCCAGTCGCCGGGGCCTTTTGATTGCCGTAATACATCCAGATGTCCTGGCGCTGACCGCCCTCGACATTTGGCACATCGACCCAGATCAGCGCCATGCCCATCAACGCGTCGAAACTCTCGATCTGGTGGTTGAGCACGGTTTTGTCATCGGCCGCGACGAAGCGCAGGTCCGAGCCGTCCTCTTTCACCCCGTCGAAGGTGAAGTTGCCGGTGTGCAGGCGTACCAGCAGCGCAGTGCGGCCGAGCGCCTGATTGATGCCCGCGCCTTGTGGCGTGGTGTCGACGGCGATCTGTTTGCGGTAATGCCAGTCGTCCTGCCACCAGGCCTGAGCCGTGGCCGGGAGCACGAAGCCCAGGCAGATCAACAACGAAAGAATGAGGCGCTGCATGAACGTGCTCCTTTAGAAAGTGGCTTGAAGGTTGAAATGCAGGCGCGATTCCTGCTTCGAGGTGTTCGGCCCTTCGAGTAGCGGGTAACCCCAGTCGACGCTGCCGGACAGCCATTTGCTCAGGCTGGCGCGGGTACCGAGGCCGACGCTGGCCAGGGCGTAATTGGCGTCCTGATCCGGCAGTTCGTCGCGCAGGTAAAGTTGTGCGCCTTCGGCGAAGGCATAGAAACGCCAGTCCTGCATCCACGTGCCGGCGTACTTGGCCAGCGACGGCGTGCGCACTTCCTGACTGAGCAGCAAGCCGTCATCGCCAGTGCGTTCGGCGGCCAGATAGCCGCGCACCGAAGTGGCGCCGCCGGCGGAGAATTGTTCGTTGGAAACCAATGGCCCGGACGCCAACTGGAACGCTGCTTTGCTTGCGCTCTGCCAGTCGCTGTCGAAGGTCCAGGTGTAATTCGTGTCGCCCTTGAGCACGGCGAAACTCGGTTTGGCGCGGTAGCGTTTGTAGTCGAAATCTTCGTCGGAGCTGCCGTAGCCGAAGATGCTACGGGTGGCGGCAACCAGGCTCAGACCCAGGCCGAGCTGGCTCTTCTCTGTGTAGCGGTAGCCGTTGTAGGCGAAGGTGAACGGCGCGTATTGCAACGGGACTTTGTCGCTTTCGCCGGACAGGGTCAGGCGTTCGTCGAAGTCCTTGAAGTCGATGCCGGCCGACAGCGAGTTCGACCAGTTGCCGCTGGAGGGCAGCGTGTAGATCGCTGATACACCGTAGCTGTGGCCCTTGCCGAGCACGTTGCTGCCGCCGATGGTGGCGACGTTGCTGTCGGACTGGTACCCGGAGAACTGCACACTCCAGCGATCGGTCAGCGGCGCGGTGTAGGAGCCGGACCAGACCTTGGCGTTATCGGTCTCTTGCGGCGCGGTGAAGAACGTCAGGTTGACGCTGTGGCCGAGTTGCCAGAGGTTGTTGTAGCCGAGGCTGGTGACCGTGCGCAGCTTTTCGGTGTCGGCGCTGTAGTCGTTGTTGAGGCCGACGCTGGCGGTCCACGGGTTCTGGTCTTCGACCTGCAGATCGACGTCCATGGTGCCGGGGCGCTGACCTTCACGCACCAGCGGCATCACCTGGCGACCCGGCGTCTTGTTGAGTTGCGCCAGTTCGCCCTGGACCTTGGCGAAGTCCGGCACCTCGCCTTCCTTCAGCGCCGGGACGTCGTCGCGGATGTCCAGCGGCGAATAGTGTTTGGCGCCGACCACACGCACCCGGCCGACCTTGGTTTCGCTGACTTGCAAGTAGACGATGCCATCGGCGACGGCTTGCTCCGGCAGCTCGACGAACACGGACTGATAGCCGCGTTCCTGATAGGCCTTCTGCAAGGCATCGCGCGCACCTTCGATATCGCTGAGGGCTTTTTGCGGGCCGAGAAACGGGTACACCGCCTCTTCAATTGCCCGTGCATCGAGCACGGTGTTGCCGCGCACGAAGTATTCGTTGACGTCGACCAGACGCTTCGCCGCTGCGCTTTCGGCAGCCTCTTCGGCCAATGCCGGCTGCGCGCCCGCCGTCACCAGCAGCCAGCCCCACAGCGCCAGCCGTGACTTGAAAATCGGTTCCACACTACCCCCTGAATTCGCGATGACCTGTTGGCGTTTCGAACGCCGCGTGTATGGCGTCAATTGCTGGCTGTCGAGGCGCAGGCGTGTTTGCCCAGCCATGTGTGCAAAAGCGCGAAGTTCAGCGAGAACTCGGGCATTTGCAGCAAGGCACCGCAGAACACTTCGCCGATGATTTTTTGAATGAGCAGCACCGCGCGCGGCTCGTTGAGCAACGTGGCGATGTCGCGACTGAGGGCGTTGAAGCTCCAGACTTTCTGGTTCAGGCCAAGACCGACGAACCAGCGGAACAGCAGGTTGTAATTGAGTTGTTCATACAGTTGCTGTTCGCTGGGCACCGAATAGAGCAGTTGCAGGAGCAGGATGTGCATCACCGTTTGCGCAGGAATCAGCATGCCCGGCTCGGCATTGAGGTCGTGCAGGAGGTCGCGGTGGGCGTCGAGCAAGTCGTCGATCTGCGGGCGCAGCAACACCAGCGAATGGCCCGGCGGAATGTAGCTCGACACCTCTTTCAAGGCGCCCTGCCAGTCATCCTGCGAGACGATCCAGACCCACGGCGCGCCGTAGCGATACACCGAAACCGGCTTCTTGCGCGCGGCTTCGACGATCTTCGACAGGCGTTGATCAAGCTCCTGCATGCCCACTTTCGAGTAGCGTTCCATAGTCCCCATTGCCTCACTCCCGGCGTCCCGCCTCGGCTTGTGAAAAGCGCCCCGTTGGGCCCCTCAAGCGCGTTACATAGGCATGACCGGACTGGCGATGTGCTACCGAACTTTTGTCATAAAAGCTTCATTACAGAATTTGGCAATGAGATGGGACATACATCGAGAACCCTGTGGGAGCTGGCTTGCCAGCGATTGCGGTCTGTCAGCGAAGTAAAGGGTTGCTGACATGACGCCATCGCTGGCAAGCCAGCTCCCACAGGGTTTTGCAGTGTTTGGGTGATTTGGGGTCAGGTGTAGACCGGCCAGGTGTCGACGATTTTGCCGCCGCGCACCGCCAGCAAATCGCCGAATTGCAGGAGCACCGCTTCGGTCTGGGTCGGGCGCAGGAAGACTTGATCTTCTATCGTCAGGCCCACGGCACTGGAGCCATTGACCATCTCCTGATTGGAGCTGCGACCGTAAACGCTGTTGCTCTGCAAACCGGCCGGCGATTCGAATTCGGCCATCCAGTTGCCGCCATAGATGAAGAAGGTCTGACGCTGATTCTGGTCCCACCACGAAAACAGCTTCGACTTGTCATCCAGCGCCGGGATGTTCACCGCGCCAGTGCTCTTCAATACCGGCGTAGCGATGTAAGTCGCGGGCACATGCTCACTCAGCGATGGCAAATCATAGTGCGTCGGCTTGAGCATCGCCGTTCCCACCGACACTTCAGTGCTGAGCTTCTCGTTTTCATGCATGCGATAACTCGGACTGCCCGCGGTGTTCAGGCACAAACCGTCATGCCACAACGCGGGAAACTGCTGCCGGGTGAAATCGACACAGCGCTGATAAATCAGCATGACCTTGGCGAACAGTTCTTCCGGTGAACCGAGAATCCCCGGCACGCCCATGCCCACGAACGGGTCGTAGCCCATGAACCCGGCAAATTCCAGATGCTGCGGGTTGGCGCTGATCAGGCTGAGCATCTGCCCAAGGGTATTCACATCACTGACGCCGCCGCGATGCAGACCGACGTCCAGTTCGATGTTGATGCGCATCCGCGTGCCCAGTCCTTGAGCCAGCGCAAGGTATTGCTGCAAACGTTCGGGGCCGTCGAGCAACCATTGCAGTTGTTTCGCGGGATCGAACGGGCTTTTGTGGAATTGATAAAACAGTTCTGCCGAGCGCACCGGCAATGGCTTGCCCAGCAGGATGTCGGACTGCGGAAAAACCTGCGCATCGTGATTGAGAAACGGCTGATGGAACGACATCAATTTTCGGGTGCCGGCACGTTGCGCGATGTAGCTCAACAGTCCCGGTGACGGCAGCGACTTCTCTACCAGCCGCAACTGCTTACCGCCACGTCTGACCGACTGCATCACCACATCAATGTTGTGATCGAGGCGATCCAGATCGATCAACAGCACCGGGCGCATCGGGCCTTTTTCCTTTAACTCTTTGTTCAGTGCGCGGAAATAATCGCTGTACGGCGCGCCGTGGTCTCCCGGCCGCAACCATGCGCCAACGCCCACCAACAATGCGCCAAACCCCAACGTGCCGAGCAGAAAATTGCGTCGATTGACCGCCATCAGCTCACCCCCAGAATCGACGCCAGATGCGCATTGAGAAAGCGTCCGCTCGGATCCAGCGCCTGGCGCACATCGACAAACTCGCGCCAGCGCGGATACAGCGGTTGCAGGGTTCGCGCATTCAGCGTGTGTAACTTGCCCCAATGCGGACGTCCGTTGTACTTCCAGAAAATCGGCTCGATCGCCGCAAAAAAGTTGTGATGATCCATTTGATAATGCTGGTGCACCGAGATCGAACAGCTGTCGCGCCCCTCGAACATACTCAGCGGAATATCGTCGGCCTTGACGTAGCGGTACTCGATGGGAAACCAGGTGCGCAGATCCTTGTCCTGAATCAGCTTGAGAATCTCGCGCAGGCACGCCGGGCCGTGTTCGGCGGGCACCGAGTATTCCATCTCGTTGAAACGCACCGTGCGCACGTTGGCATAGATGTCGAACGAATCACCCACGCGATCATCGAAACTGGCTAGATGGCGCAGGCTGTTGAGCAGCGTGCGGCGCAGGTCGGGGAAGTCGCTGCCGTACTTGTCGATCTTCTCGATCAGGGTGACAAACTCGTTGCCGCCCTCCTCTTCGGGCGGAATCGGTGGTGTGGCCGGGTCATCGGTTTCGTTTAGGGCGATGGACAAGGCGTAATCGGAATGCGTGACGACGAGCATTTCCCAATGCTGGTTTTCACGGGTGTTTTTGTCGATGTCCTCCAGCAGTTCTTCAGTCTTGGCGATCCACTGGCGCTCGCGCAGGCGATAGTCCGGACGGTTTCGCAGACGGATCTTCGTCGCCACGCCGAGGGCGCCGAGAGAAACCCGGGCGGCATTGAATACTTCAGGGTGACGCTGACTGTCGCAGTCCAACACTTCGCCATTGGCCGTCACCAGTTGCATGCCGCAGACATGCGCCGAGTAGGACTGGAAGTTTTTGCCGGTGCCGTGGGTCGAGGTGGCAATGGCTCCGGCAAGCGTTTGGTAATCGATATCGGCCATGTTCTGCAAAGCCTGGCCGATGTCTTTCAGCGGCTGGCCCATGCGCGACATCGGTGTGCCGGCGGCAAATTCGGCTTGCAGGGTTTTCGCATCGTGATCGAGCAGACCACTGAAGTAACTCAGCGACAACAGCGTGCCATCGGTGGGCACCAGTGCGCTGAAGGAATGCGCCGAGCCGACCGGGCGGATCTTGCCTTGCGCCTGCTGGATAACCGTCACCAGTTCATCGAGACTCTTCGGCGCCAACCGAGCGGCTGGCAGGCAACTCTGCCCGCCCGACCAGTTGCGCCACGGAATCAAGCGCGGCGCACGCAGCAATTGAGCCAATGCCGGGGTGCTCGCCAACGCGCTGAACGCGCCGACAATACTTGCCCGTTGCAATAACTGACGCCGTGTCAGATCCATCGTCATGCCAGGCACCTTATTCTGGGAGGGGCTGGTCGGCCATGAAGCCGATCAATTGCAGGAATTGTTCTTCCGAGCACTCGACACACTGGCCCATCGGCGGCATGCCGTTATAGCCGTTGATAGCGTGGTCGAGCAGCGTGTCGGTGCCCTGCCGGATGCGCGGCTCCCAGGCTTTGCGATCCCCGGTTAACGGCGCGTTGGCGGCCGGGTTGGCGTGGCAGAGCTGGCAGCTGTTGGCGTAGATCTGCGCCAGTGCCGGGTCTTTGGGCATGGCGTTATGATCGATGGTGGCCGGGGGTTTGGGGTCTTCGCCGCAGCCTGGCAGCGCCATGGCCAACGCCAGCAGCAGAGTGAGTCGGATTGCCCGCATAAAAGCCTCGCTTGTTGTTATGCCCACACCTTAAGGCAGCGACAACAGCGGGTTGAGGGCATTGCGGGACAGCGAGGGGGGCAAACGGGGCCAGCCCTCTCCCCGATGATCGTTCCCACGCTCTGCGTGGGAATGCCTCAAGGGACGCTCCGCGTTCCAATGGGACGCAGAGCGTCCCCGGCTGCATTCCCACGCGGAGCGTGGGAACGATCATCAAGCCAACCCCCTCTGCTTTGCGTCTTTGCGTGACATTCGGGTGACATTTGCAGGTTTAAATTCCGGCGCATTCAGGCGTATAACCTGTGAAGGCTTTTTGATCTGCATGCGGACATCAACACGGGGTAGTGACATGACCACAGCAAACATCCTTGGCAACCTGTTCCCTTCTGTCAGCGAAATCCCGGAAAAATACCGCCTCGACGGTCAAGTCGAGCAACGTGAATACCTCGTCGACGGCCAGTTGCGTCGCTGGGACGGCCCGCTCGCCACCGTGCGCAGTCCGGTCTATCTGAAAGGTGACGCCGGCGACGAACAAGTGATCCTCGGCAGCACGCCGCTGCTTGATGCCGACACCGCCCTCACCGCCCTCGACGCCGCCGTGCGGGCCTACGACCGTGGCCAGGGCCTGTGGCCGACCATGCGCGTGGCCGAACGTATCCAGCACGTCGAAGCCTTCCTCGGCCGCATGCGCCAACAGCGCGATGCCGTGGTGAAGCTGCTGATGTGGGAAATCGGCAAGAACCTCAAGGACTCGGAAAAAGAGTTCGACCGCACCTGTGACTACATCGTCGACACCATCAATGCGCTCAAGGAACTCGACCGCCGCTCCAGCCGTTTCGAGCTGGAACAGGACACCCTCGGCCAGATTCGCCGCGTACCGCTCGGCGTCGCCTTGTGCATGGGCCCTTACAACTATCCGCTGAACGAAACCTTCACTACGCTGATCCCGGCGCTGATCATGGGCAACACCGTGGTGTTCAAACCGGCCAAGCTCGGCGTGTTGCTGATCCGCCCATTGCTCGAAGCGTTCCGTGACAGCTTCCCGACCGGTGTGATCAACGTGATCTACGGCAGCGGCCGCGAAACGGTCAGCGCGCTGATGGCCAGCGGCAAGATCGACATCTTCGCCTTTATCGGCACCAACAAGGCCGCCAGCGACCTGAAGAAACTGCACCCAAAACCACACCGCTTGCGCGCCGCGCTGGGGCTGGATGCGAAAAATCCGGGCATCGTCTTGCCGGAAGTCGATCTCGACAACGCCGTCAGCGAGGCGGTCACCGGCTCGCTGTCGTTCAACGGCCAGCGCTGCACGGCGCTGAAAATTCTCTTCGTGCATGAAGATGTCGTCGACAGCTTCATCGAGAAATTCAACGCCAAACTGGCCACGCTGAAACCGGGCATGCCGTGGGACAGCGGTGTGTCGCTGACGCCGCTGCCGGAATCGGGCAAGGTCGACTATCTGCACGGTCTGGTGGCCGACGCGCGCAGCAAGGGTGCCGAAGTGGTCAATCCGAATGGCGGCGAATCCCGTGAGTCGTTCTTCTACCCGGCAGTGCTGTACCCGGTGAATCCGCAGATGCGCGTCTACCAGGAAGAGCAATTCGGCCCGGTGGTGCCGATCGTGCCGTACCGTCATCTCGATACCGTGATCGACTATGTACTGGAGTCGGATTTCGGTCAGCAGTTGAGCATTTTCGGCACCAACCCGGTGGCGGTCGGCCGGCTGGTCGACACGTTCGCCAACCAGGTCGGGCGGATCAACCTCAACGCGCAATGCCAGCGCGGCCCGGACACTTACCCGTTCAACGGCCGCAAGAACTCGGCGGAAGGTACGTTGTCGGTACACGATGCGCTGCGGGTGTTCTCGATCCGTACGCTGGTGGCGACCAAGTTCCAGGACAGCAACAAGGACTTGATCAGCGAGATCATTCGCGGGCGTGATTCGAGTTTCCTGACCACCGATTACATCTTCTGATCACTGTCACCCGGATCTGGCATAAGCAAGAAAGCGGCCGCGTGCGGTTCTGATCCGAAGTCGCCAAACGCCCGGCAAATCAGTGTCTACACTGACCCCAGCACTGTGCTGGATGCCGGGAGCTTGACCATGCTGGATTACTTCGCGTTGGGCGTGTTGGTGTTTGCCGGGCTCGTACTGTTTTACGGGATCATCGTGTTGCACGACATTCCCTATGAGATTGCCGTTCATCGTAACCATCCGCATCAGGATGCAATCCATGCCACTGGCTGGGTCAGTCTGTTCACGCTGCATGCGCTCTGGCCGTTCCTGTGGATCTGGGCGATGGCCTATCGAGAAGATCGCGGCTGGGGCTTCGGTGACGGCAAATCCGTGCAAAACCATGTCGTTCGCCTGGAGCAACAGGTGCTCGAACTGCAAGGACGTCTCGAGCGACTCGAAACGCTGAATGCCACATCCCCCCAAAACCGGGAGGGCTGAACGCCATGGATCTGCTGCTCATCCTGACTTACGCCGCGATCTGCGTCGCAGTTTTCAAGATCTTCCGTATCCCGCTGAACAAATGGACAGTGCCCACCGCCGTACTGGGCGGCATCCTGATGATCGGTGCCTTGATTTTCACCATGAACTACAACCACCCCTACTCCGAGGTGGCGCGCACTTACTTCGTTTCTGTGCCGGTGATTCCCATCGTCAGCGGCCAGGTGATCGACGTGCCGGTGAAGGGTAACGAGCCGCTGGAAAAAGGCGACGTGCTGTTTCGCATCGACCCCACGCCGTTTGAAAACCGGCTGAAATCACTCAAGGCGCAACTGGTCGCTGCCAAGGGTGATCGCTACCGCATCACCGAGTTGATCCGCCGCAACTTCGGCACCCAGCGCGAACTCGATGCGGCCATCGCCCGCACCGATGATTTGCAGGCGCAACTGGACAACGCCCAGTTCGAACTGGACAACACCACCGTCCGCGCGCCGAGCAAAGGCTTCGTCACCCATGTTTCCTTGCGGCCGGGGATGATGGCGAGCAAGTTGCCGTTGCGTCCCTCAATGGTGTTCATTCCCGAGGAAGGCCAATATTTTGCTGCGTGGATGCGCCAGAACAGCCTGCTGCGCCTTACCGTTGGGGATGAGGCGGAAGTTGCGTTCGATGGCATTCCCGGTAGGGTTTTCGCCGGGCGGGTGAAAAACGTCATCGGTGTGATTGCCGAAGGTCAGGTGCAACCATCCGGCACACTGATCGGCTATACCGGTTCGCCGCCGGCCGGGCGCGTGCCGGTGATCATTGAAATCACCGATCCCGAGTTCGCCCAGTACAGCAAGTTGATGCCGGGCGGTGCTTACGGGCAGGCCGCGTTGTACAGTCAGCACTTCCACCACATTGGCACGATGCGCAAAATCCTCCTGCGCATGGCAGCATGGATGAATTACATTTTTCCTTTCCATTGACCTGAATCGCCATCACGAGAGGCCCGCACTGAGTACTTACAGCACCCATCGACTTCCGCCCTTGCTGCGCCGTGTCCTGCGTCCGTTGCTTGATCCTTATCGACGTTACCGGCACGCGCGGCTGATTCATGCGGTACGGGTGGCCCTCGGGTTACTTGCGACGATCCTGCTGACCACCGGCATCAACCTGCCCCACGGCGAGTGGGCATCGGTAACCATGCTGGTGGTCATCGGCGGTTTGCAGCACCACGGCAACATCGGCAAAAAAGCGGCGGAACGGGCGACTGGCACGTTGATCGGCGCGGGGGTTGGCTTATTGCTGGTGGCGCAGCAGGCGTGGCTCGGCATGCCTTGGCTGACGTACTTTGCGATGGCGGTGGTCTGCGGTTTCTTCTCTTATCACGCCATCGGCAAGGGTGGGTACACCGCCCTGCTCTCGGCGATTACCGTGTTCATCGTTGCCGGGCATGGCGACAATCCGATCACCGATGGTTTGTGGCGCGGCGTCGATATTCTGATCGGCATTGCCCTCGCCCTGGCCTTCTCTTTTGCCCTGCCGCTGTATGCGGTGTATTCGTGGCGCTACAACCTCGCCGATGCCTTGCGTGATTGCGCCACGGTGTATGGACGCATCATCAGCGGCCAACCGGTCAGCGCCGATGAGCATTTGAAATTGATGGGCCGTCTCGGTGCGGTGATGGTGCAGTTGCGTTCGCTGATGCCGTCAGTGTCCAAGGAAGTGAAGATTTCCATGACCGAACTCGACGCGATTCAACGCAATCTGCGCATGTGCATCAGCACATTGGAAATCCTCGGCAACACGCGACCGGATGCCAATGATCCAGAAGCCATGGCTCATCTGCAATCAGCGCTGAAGGCCGAGCACCGGCAGATTCGCGTGCAATTGATCGGTATGGCCCGAGCGTTGAAAACCGGCGCTTCGCAACGCCTGGACAAGCCGCTGGAGTTGCCGGAAGCCAACCTCGATGCGCCGGTTTACAGCACGCTGGATGGTTACCGACTGCTAACCCGGCAACTGGCGGCGAACATCGGCGAGATGCGCCAGCGCCTGGCGAAAACCGCACCGCGCTGGAACATCTGAGGGTTACTGCGCGGCCAGTCGCCGGGACTTCAGGCCCCAACCCTGTTGCATGCCGGCGGCGGCCAGCAGGATCGCCGCGACACCGACCCATTGCAGAGTTTCCAGGCGATGGCCGAACGCGAACCAATCGACGAAGATCGCCGCAATCGGGTAGATGAACGACAGAGCGCCGGTCAACGCGGTCGGCAATTTCTGGATGGCGCCATACAGCAGCACATACATCAGACCGGTGTGAACGATGCCCAGCGTCACCAGACTGGCCCAGGCACTCGGTGCTTGCGGCAATGCGCTGAAATGCGCGAACGGCGCCAGCAGCAAAATCCCGGTGCACACCTGAATCAGCGCAATCAAGTGCGGTGGCGTGCCGGTCAGGCGTTTGATGATCAACGCGGCAATCGCATAGAGAAACGCCGCACCCAACGCTAACGCAATCCCCATCAGATAGTCGTTGCCGCTTTCACCCTGGGTGCCGTGGGCACTGACGATTGCCAGCATGCCCATGAACGAAATCGCCAGCCAGAACAGCTTCTGCAAAGTGATTTTTTCGCCGAGAAACAGTGCCGCCAACCCGACCAGCATAAACGGCTGCACGTTGTACACCGCCGTGCCGATGGCAATCGAAGCCCGGGAATACGAGGCAAACAGCAGCACCCAGTTACCGACAATCGCCACCCCGCTCAGCACCGCGAGCAGGAACGTGGTGCGGGTCAGGATACCCGGGCGCAGAAAGCCAAAAGCGGCACAGATCAACAGCAAGGTGCCGGCGCCAAACACGCAGCGCCAGAACACCACGTCCAGCACCGGTTGCCCGGAGACCAGCACAAACCAGCCGATCGTCCCGGATATCAGCATGGCAGCGGTCATTTCGAATGAGCCGTGACGCAGTGTCTTGTCCATCATTGATCTCCTGTCTTTGTGGCAAAAGTATGCCAAGCGGACATGCAAGCGCTCCAGCGCAAAAAGAAGGCTAAACTCAGCGTCTGCCTTTTTTATCGTGGGTAGATTTCGTCAACTGCCTAATACTGGAGTTTTTCATGACAGATGACATTGATCAGATCCTCATCGGCGCCTTGATGGAGGATTCGCGGCGATCACTCAAGGCCCTGGCGCAGATCAGCGGATTGTCTTCGCCTAGCGTGGCCGAGCGTTTGCGTCGGCTGGAAGAGCGCGGTGTGCTCAAGGGCTATACCGTGGAGATCGACCCGAAATGCTTTGGTTACCAGTTGCAGGCGATCGTGCGGGTGCGGCCATTGCCGGGACAGTTGCAGGAGGTGGAGCGGCAGATCCTGGCGATTCCCGAGTTTACCGAGTGCGATAAGGTTACCGGCGAAGACTGCTTCATCGCGCGCCTGCATGTACGTTCGATGGAACAACTGGACACCCTGCTCGACCGGCTCAATACGCTGGCGGAAACCAATACCGCGATCGTCAAAAAGACCCCGGTCAAGCGCCGCTTGCCGCCGATGGCGTAAGTGCTTTTCCTGCATGATTGGCTTAGATTGGGTCTTTTCCGGCTAAGGATTGGCGGTATGAAAGTTCAGGCAGTGATGCTGTTGGCGTTAATACTCAGTGGTTGCGGGACCGTGCAGACGGTCGTGCGCGACGATCAGGTCGCTGTGGACGATTTGAGATCGAACAAGTCCTATTGCGGAGCTGTGCCAAGAATCTACAGTGGCGTGATGTATGACTTCTGTAACCTGCATGCGCCGGTAGGCGAAGGTAACAAGTACAACGCCGCCCTTCCCGGCTGGGCGATTGATGCCGTGGCTTCCGGAGTGCTCGACACCTTGTTGCTGCCCTACACCCTCTACAAGCAGCAGGTTGACGGCAGCATCATCATCAATTGATCGACGATCTTTCTGCACCCATCTACCTTTTCACAGGCAACAAAAAACCCGCATTAGCGGGTTTTTTGTTGGCGTCAGTACAACTGATCAGTCGTCGCGGCTCATGATGCCGAAGATCTGCAACAGGCTGATGAACAGGTTGTAGATCGATACATACAGGCTGATGGTCGCCATGATGTAGTTGCGCTCGCCGCCGTGAATGATGGCGCTGGTCTGGAACAGGATGCACACCGACGAGAACAGCACGAAACCTGCGCTGATCGCCAATTGCAGGCCGCTGATCTGGAAGAAGAAGCTCGCCAGCGTTGCACCCAGCAACACGAAGAAACCAGCGGTGATGAAACCACCGAGGAAACTCATGTCCTTGCGGGTGATCAGCACGTAGGCCGACAGACCACCGAACACCAGCGCGGTCATCGCGAACGCCGAGCTGACCACTTCAGCGCCGCCCTGCATGCCCAGGTAACGGTTGAGGATCGGGCCGAGCAGGAAACCCATGAAACCGGTCAGCGCAAAAGCGGACACCAGGCCCCACGCGGAATCACGGAGTTTGTTGGTGAGGAAGAACAGCCCGTAGAAACCGATCAGCACCACGAAAATGTTCGGGTAGCCAACACGCATCTGCTGGGCAACGAAAGCCATGACGCCGCTGAATGCGAGGGTCAGAGCCAGTAGGCCGTAAGTGTTGCGCAGGACGCGGCTAACCTCTAGCTGCTCAGCCTGCACGCTGTTATTAACTGCGTAATCCTGTTCGCGCATGGCGACACTCCTGTTGGTTTGAAACGTTCAGTCGCAAAGATCATAACAGACGCTCTGTAACAAGCCATGCAGAGAGTTTGACAGTGTGTTTCATTCAGGTATTATGGCGCCCGCAACGCAACGGAGGTGTGGCCGAGTGGTTTAAGGCAACGGTCTTGAAAACCGTCGACTGTAACAGGTCCATGAGTTCGAATCCCATCGCCTCCGCCATATTTGGTACCGTCAAAGCCCTGATTATTCAGGGCTTTGTCGTTTCTGGCGTCCACGAAGGCTTCCGCCCTTCTCATCGCGCTCCATGACTTTAATGGACGTGAAGGTGAAGATCGCACGATGCACCAGGGTGTTTTCCAGCCCAACACCCGCTATCACTCCGCCGAACGCCGCATCTCCTCCCGTGCAGGCATGGTCCAATCCGAGGCGCGCCTTTCATAAATAGAGTCGGGCTTCTGCTCTTCGTAGCTGAACATCAATAAGTAAAGCCCTAGCGCCACTGCAGCCAATAGTGCCCTGCCGATCGGGTTGGCATCCCTCGGCAGTCCACCGGGGCCGATTGCTACCCAGCCCCCGCGAAGGTAAGCAAACACGGCTTGGGCAAACCACGCTTGCGCCACTACGCACGTCCAAAACTGACTCCACCCGCCTGTAAAGCGCCAGAACGCGTTTACCAGGGACGCGATCACCATGACCGCCAGGATCAAATAACGAAAACGTTTGAGAGCGCTCAGAATGCGGCTGTCCTGCTCCATATCTGCCCTGTTTTCACTTCAAGAAAAAAGATCCGATTATACCGTCGAGACTGCAAATATCGGCCAGCCGCCGGCAAACAGCTCGCTAAAATTGCTGTCACTCAGGCCGCACGGCCAGACCGTCAACAACAAGGAGTCCACTTTGCGCAAGGATTACCTGGCATTTTTCACCTCACTGTTTCTGTCGCGGCTGGCGGATCAGATTCTGCTGTTCATCGTGCCGTTGGTGGTGTTCCAGACCACCAACAGCGCCTCTTGGGCAGGTCTGGCGTTTTTCGTCGAATCGCTGCCGCGGTTTCTCGCGTTTCCACTGTGCGGAGCCCTGTGCGACAAGTTTTCGCCCATCAGGATTCTGCACATCAGCCAGGTGTACCGGGCACTGCTTTGCCTGCTGGCGGTGGGCATGTTTGCCCTCTTCGGCGGTATCGCCTGGGTCGTCGTGCTGTCAGCGCTGTGTGGCGTGCTGACCACCCAGGGCATCATGGCCCGCGAGGTGCTGATGCCGCATATTTTCCAGCACTACAGCTACACCAAGACCTTGTCCTATTCACAGATCGCCGATCAGACCGGGCTGGTGCTTGGTCCGCTGGTGGCTGCGCTTTTGCTGGAGGTGTGGGCCTGGCACTGGGTGGTGCTGTGGGTCGCGGGTCTGTTCCTGCTGGCTGACCTGAGCATGCTGGTCTGGCAACGCCTCAGCCGCATTACGCTGGAGGTGTTCGAGCAGCATCAGGACATCTGGCTGCAACCGCTGCGCATTGCTTTCGGGCATATACGCGAGCTGGCGGAACTGAAAAAAATCATCCTGCTGGCCGTCGGGGTCAATCTGATCGTCGGCGTCACCCTGGCCACTTCGGCGGCGATGGTGATCGGCGAGTTCAGTGCCGGCAAGGATGCCTACGCCGGGCTACAGGCAGCGGGCGCAGTCACGACTATCGTGATCCTGTTCTTCCTCGCCCGGGTGGAACTGCCCCAGCGGATAATGGGCGGGCTCGCTTACTCGATGATTGCCGCCGGTGCGCTGGTCAGCGCCCTGAGTCCGAATCTGGCCGGCTATGTGCTGGGATTCCTGCTGATCGTCGGCTTCGACAAGATGTTCAACATCTACATGCGCAGCATCCGTCAGCGGGTGATTCCGGCCAAGGATTTTGGCAAGACCGTGGGCGTGATCACCTTGCTCAACAACCTCTCGCAACCGTTGGCGGGTTTGCTGGTGGCGCTGTTGGCCTCAAGCGCAGGCACACAAGGGGTCATCCTGATTCTGGCCGTGCTGACTATGCTGCTGGGTGCTGTAGCGGTATGGTGGTTTGCCGCCAGCAGAGGAACCCTGAATGCCGAAGAAACCACCGGCCCCTAAAGACAACGCAACCGCCGCAGACATCGAGCGCTCGATCCAGACCTTGAACAGAATGGCCGAGCGCCTTTGGGGCGAAGGCCGGGAAGCGGAAGCCAAAGCCCTGCTTGATGCTCTCGATGCGTTGAACCGGGCGCTCGATCGAATCAGGATTGGAGAAAGTCGCCGAGCGGCGACTCTCCATTGAGCCAAGGGCCTAAGGTTTGAGTATCAGCACCGGCTCACCCTTCTTCACGATATAGGTCGCCAGCTCCGAACCCTTCTGCGCACCAACGTTTTTGGCGACATGCGCCACACCTTCGGGAATGAACAACGAATCCCCCGCTTTCAGTGTCACCGGCGCCCGGCCCTCCAGTTGATATTCGAACGTGCCGCTGATCACGTACGCCACCTCCACGCCCGGATGTGCATGCCGGGGCGAGGTCACGCCCGGTTCGAAATCGACGCGCGCCTGAATTACCTCGCGCTCGGCGGCACCGAGGTCCTGACGAACCAGATCCGTGCGGCTCAAGCCTTGCTGCCAGCTCTTGGCGGGCGCATCAGCCGCGTGGGCGACACCGATGATTGAAGCGAGAATCGCAGCGCTGGCCAGTAACAGTGGACGATGCATGATGTTGCCCTCTCAAACGTAGTGGTGGTGTGACCGCTACTTTGGGCGCTGCATGTAGGGAGGATGTGTCCTGAACCTTGAGATTATTGTTCGCGTGTGTCTGCGCGGCCGCTTGATACACGCTTATACAAAGGTGTCCTGGCCTTCTGGCAAAGCCAACAGCCATGTCCTGAACGCGACGATCTTCTTCGATTGCGCGGTTTCATGGGGCGTTACCAGATAGAAACCCAATTGATCCTGCAAGCGCAGACCAAAGGGCACCACCAAACGCCCGGCCCGCAGATCGTCCTCGACATAAGTTGAACGGCCAATGCACACCCCCTGCCCGTCAACCGCTGCCTGTACCGCCATCATCGCCAGGTCAAAGGTCATGCGCGCGCCTTCCGCCAGTTGCGGCGGTTGACCCGCTGCACGCAGCCATGCGCTCCAGTCACCGGCCGTCGCACCACTGACTCGCAGCATTGTGTGAGCAGGCAGATCCGCCGGCGAGCGCAAGGTCTTCGCCAGTGCGGGACTGCACACCGGAAAGATCTCATCGGACATCAAAAAATCGGCACGCAAACCCTTCCAGTCACCGCGCCCGTAACGAATCGCCGCATCAATGGCGCCCTTGGCAAAGTCCACCAGTTCGGTGGACGCACTGATTCGCACATCGATAGCGGGAAACGCCTGTTGAAAGGATGGCAAACGCGGTAACAGCCACTTCGACGCAACGGACACCAGAGTACTCACCGTCAGTACGCTCTTATCGCGAGACTCGAGCAGTTGTTCAGTCGCATAACGCAGTTCATGAAACGCCGCGCGAACACCCGGCAAGTAGGCTTTTGCGTCTTCACTGAGGGCCAAGCCATCGTTGAGGCGTAAAAACAGAGGCACGCCCAGCTCCGCTTCGAGTCGGCGAATCTGGTGGCTGACGGCAGTCTGGGTAACGTTGAGCTCTGCGCCAGCCTTGGTAAAGCTCATGTGCCTGGCGGCGGCTTCAAAGGCACGCAATCCCTTAAGCGACGGGAGTCTGATGGTCATGGGGTTTTCATCTAGCATGAGATTTTGTCATACGCTAACACCCGAAATGACCTTTGCCAAAGCCTCTGCGGCCATGGAATCTGGCGCCTTCACTCAGCAAGGAAGTGCCATGAAACTGTATTTCGCGCCGATGACCTGCTCGCTATCCCCGCACATTGTTCTGCGAGAACTGGGTTTGCCTTTTGAACTTGTTCGCGTCAACAACCAGAGCAAACGCACCGCCGATGGGCGTGACTTTCGTGAGATCAACCCGAAGGGCTACGTCGCCGCGCTGGTGCTGGACAACGGCGAGGTGCTGACGGAGGGGCCAGCAATTGTCCAGTACTTCGCCGACCGAGTGCCGGGCAATTCTCTCGCACCGGCCAACGGAACGTGGGAACGCTCGCGCCTGCAAGAACTGTTGAACTTCATCACCTCGGAAATCCACGGTGGTTGCACGCCGCTGCTCAACGCCGACATTCCCGAGCCAACCAAGGACATCTTCCGTCAGAAACTGTTCAAGCGTCTGGACTACCTGAACAAGCAACTGATCGACAAGGACTACCTGCTCAACGCTTTCGGAGTGGCTGATGCTTACCTGTTCACCGTGCTCAAATGGCTGCCGTTCTTCAACATCGACGTCAATGACTGGAAGGCACTGGGCACTTTCATGGCTCGTATCGAAGCACGTCCAAGTGTACAAGCGGCCATCGCTGCCGAAGAGGCAACGCAGCCGGTGTAACGCTGGATAGGCAGCACGCCCTGCGCACGTGTGCCAGGGCTGTTTCTGCAAACTGCCTGCGCACTGTCGAGCACCCAAGGTCCTCAGCTAAACCAGGGCGCGATGTACTTATCAAAGGCCAGCCAACTCTTGTTCCAGTCCTCCGTGGCTTTTGCCACACTTTCTCCCTCCGCGACTTTTTTCGCTTGCGCAACCACTGCCATCTGATCGTGGATGAGCTTGAGCAACAGATACATCGCCGAGTCCTGCATTTTTACGGCATCCCATTGGTTGAGAAAGCGTTTGCTGCCATTCAGGTGCGCCCAATCAAGCGCAATGCCATTGGTCGGCACACCTTGGACCGGCGGGGTATTGAGTCCGCGATAAAACGGGCACGTCGTCATGCGCGTAATGCTTGCACCCTTGGCGCCCGTGTAAGCGACTGCGGTGTTGGCGTAAGGGGGGTTGCTTGCGTCAAACCCGACCATGAACTGGAGCGGAAACTTGTCTTTTTTAAATTCGATGATCCCGGTGAGTACGCCCACTTGGGTTTCCGGTCTTCTCAGGCGGAGCATCTCGCAATAGACAAACAGTCCCTTGTCCTCCTTGGAGGCAATGAAATACTTCGAGAAGGTGGGTTTTTCGGGCTCCGGAGTTTTCGGGTTGATGATGGTGAGAATGTTGAGTTCACCCTTGGGACTGACGCCGCTTATCCAGGGCAGGCGTGGCTCAAGAATGGCAGGCATTTTTTCCAGATGACTGAGCGTGACCGACTTTCCGTCGAGCTCCAGATTTTTGGTTCGATCATCCGTCATGAAGCAAAGACGATTGAGTTTTCTGGCGACATGGATACCGACAGCGCGGGCAAAGCCCATGCCAAAGCCGTTGTAACCCACGAGAGTGACGCCCGCCGCCCGAATACTCTCGTAAGTGGCAATTTCCTCGTTCGAGACAAGGAAGATCACCTGGAGGTCACCGACGAAGCGCGCCCACCAGAAACTGGCCTTGCTCTTATCCGCGGCAATTTCATCAGACACTTTCTTCAGCCATTTCGCGTCTTTACCGCCGGAAGGAATGATGATGGCTGGCTTGTCGGTTTTCTCGCTGACAAGAGTGGAAACATCTGGAAGATCGAACATACAGGCTTGCTGGCGATGACCTTGCAGCAGGTCGAACAACATCATGTTCTGGATCAGCCCCTCCTCGCAGACATTGGGCCGCATCCCGCGAACATCGGGGTATTTTATGTTTGAGGCTCCCGAGTAGTAATCACCCCAGGCGAGATCCTGAAACTGAATACACATCGTTGGGCAAATCGCGACGGTTTCGGCACTGCGCAATGTCTGCAGTTGCCTGCGCTTGGCGGCCTGAAGGCTGCAGGTCTGAACCGCTAAGGAAATCTGTTTGACCTGATCGCGCTCATGCGCTCCGGCACGCTTGCTCGCCACGACGATTTTCTTTTGCAACTCCTTGATTTTGTCCTGATAGGTGACTTCAGCAGCGTCATGACCCAGATCCAGGTATTGATTCAAGGCATTCGCCACGTCGTCGGCGAGGGTTTTATCAGCAACGTCCATGTTTTCAGACCATAAAAGTCAGAGGAGCGGTTTGTTGGAAGCCACATCGCGCGGCGACGCTCAGCGACGGGGTGTTGTCGGGTTCGATGACCAGCATCAGTTTTTCGTTTTGTCGCAGAGCCTTCAGTTGCGTCAGCGCCTGACTGGCAGTGCCCCGCCCCCATACGTGCCGGGCCACCCAATACGACACAGCGGTGACGTCCTCACCGCGGGTCGCGAAAACTGCCCCCAGCAACTCATTCTGCCGATCAACGATGGCATAGCCGGATTTGCCGGAGGCATCAAGGCCCCGAATCATCTTCAATACTTCATCGCCATTCATCATCGGTTTCATTCGGCCCAGACGCCACACGTCAGGATGCCGCGCGTGGTGCCCGTAGCTTTCAGCGTGACACTCTTGCAGAGGCATCAGCGAAACGGCGCTACGTTCCGGCACTATTTGATAACGGCTGACGATGTCGAATTGCGCGGCGCGATGCCAGTCGTCAGCGTCGGTTTCGGCAAAGAGCGCTGCCATACGCGCCGCACTGTCGTGACGAGCGAGTATGTCCTTGAGCGGCCGATACTCATCAAATAACGGCCCGACAAGGAACGAAAGACGAACGAACGCTTCGACATCATCCCGCGCATCCAGTTGATGAGCGATGGATTGAGAGATGGCCGTATCAAGTCGAGCATCGATTTCAGACGCCGACAATCCGACAACCGCGTGAGGCGTCGAGCGCCGCAAATCGTCGAGGACTGCCTGCGCAATCTGGCGACGCTGGTCCTGTTCAAGTATCGAAAGTTGTAGCGGGCGAATCGCAAGCATTGAAGTTCCTTCTCCGTTACAGGGTAAAAAGCTCGGCCGTCGTTTCACCGGTGGGTCGCCGCCATCAACAACGCGCAGGAGTATGGTGCCAATTGGCCAAACGGGCCATGTCGGCCCTGAATCTGTAAACTGGCGCGATCTTTACTCGCTCAAACAAGGGATCAGCATGGCCAACCAAGACATCACCTTCACCCCGGATCCGGACGCAGACTCGATTTCGTCGGACGTGACCACGTTCAACGGGATCATGGTCTCCACGCAGATCCCGACCCGTGCCGATGGCAGCCTGGAACTGGGCGATATCACCGCGCAAAGCGAATGCACCCTGCAAGCGCTGAAAGTCGCACTGGAACGCGCCGGCAGCTCGATGGATCGGGTGATGCACTTGACCATTTACCTGACCGACATGGCGGATCGCGCGGCATTCAATGAGGTTTACAAGCGTTTCTTTGCCAAGCCGTGGCCGGTGCGTGCGGCGGTCGGCGTTGCCTCGCTGGCGGTTGAAGGCATGCGTGTGGAAGTGACTGCGATGGCGGCAAAGGCCTGAGACTCACTGCACAAACCAATGTGGGAGCGAGCTTGCTCGCGAAGGCTTCAGTTCAGGCACCATTGATGCTGAATGTGACGGCCCCTTCGCGAGCAGGCTCGCTCCCACAGGGTTGTGCAGTGTCAGCTGCCATCGGGCAGCGCAGACGTGCCGGGCGCGCGTTTCACGGGTAGAATGCGCGCCTAACCGTGACAGCCTGACTAAAAAAACTATGTCCTTGCCCAAGCATCATCTGGAATTGCTCAGCCCTGCCCGCGATGTCGCCATCGCCCGCGAGGCGATCCTGCACGGCGCCGACGCCGTGTACATCGGCGGCCCGAGCTTCGGCGCGCGCCACAATGCCTGCAACGAAGTCGGCGAAATCGCCGAACTGGTGGAATTTGCCCGCAAGTATCACGCGCGGATTTTCACCACCATCAACACCATCCTGCACGACAACGAACTGGAGCCGGCGCGCAAGCTGATCCATCAGTTGTACGACGCCGGTGTCGACGCGCTGATCGTTCAGGATCTGGGCGTGATGGAGCTGGACATTCCGCCGATCGAGCTGCACGCCTCGACCCAGACCGACATCCGCACCCTTGAGCGGGCGAAGTTCCTCGATCAAGCCGGTTTCTCGCAGCTTGTTCTGGCGCGTGAGCTGAACCTGCAGGAAATTCGCGCGATCGCGGACGAGACCGACGCCGCCATCGAGTTCTTTATCCATGGCGCGTTGTGTGTGGCCTTCTCCGGCCAGTGCAACATTTCCCACGCGCAGACCGGGCGCAGCGCCAACCGTGGCGACTGCTCGCAGGCCTGCCGCTTGCCGTACACCCTCAAAGATGAAAAGGGTGGCGTGATCGCCTACGAAAAACACTTGCTGTCGATGAAAGACAACAACCAGAGCGCCAACATCCGCGCGCTGGTTGAAGCCGGTGTGCGTTCGTTCAAGATCGAAGGTCGCTACAAAGACATGGGCTATGTGAAGAACATCACCGCCTATTATCGCCAGCGCCTCGACGACGTGCTCGAAGACCGCCCGGACCTGGCCCGCGCCTCCAGCGGCCGCACCGCGCACTTCTTCCTGCCGGATCCGGAAAAGACTTTCCACCGTGGCAGCACCGACTACTTCGTCACCGATCGCAAGATCGACATCGGCGCTTTCGACTCGCCGACCTTCACCGGTCTGCCAGTGGGTACCGTCGAGAAAGTCGGCAAACGCGATATGCAGGTCGTCACGCAGGAGCCGCTGTCCAACGGCGATGGCTTGAACGTGCTGGTCAAGCGCGAAGTGGTCGGTTTCCGCGCCAACATCGCTGAAGCCAAAGGCGAGTTCGAAGAGGACGGCGAGAAGCGCTACCGCTACCGCGTCGAGCCGAACGAAATGCCCGAAGGCCTGTACAAGCTGCGCCCGAATCACCCGCTCAATCGCAACCTCGATCACAACTGGCAACAGGCCCTGCAAAAGACCTCTTCGGAGCGTCGCGTGGCCCTGAGCTGGGTCGCTCGTCTGCGTGAAGCACAACTGGAAGTGACCGCCACCAGCGAGGAAGGCATCAGCGCCAGCGTCACCCTGGCCGGTCCGTTCGGTGTGGCCAACAAGCCTGAGCAAGCGCTGGAACAATTGCGCGATCTGCTCGGTCAGCTTGGCACCACGCAGTATCACGCCACCGACATCAAACTGGATGCGCCTCAGGCTTTCTTCATCCCCAACTCGCAGCTCAAAGCCCTGCGCCGTGAAGTGATCGAAGCCCTGACCGCCGCCCGTGTTGCCGCTCACCCGCGTGGCGGCCGTAAAGCCGAAACCAGCCCGCCGCCGGTGTACCCGGATGCGCACCTGACCTTCCTCGCCAACGTCTACAACCAGAAGGCGCGCGACTTCTACCACCGTCACGGCGTGAAGCTGATCGACGCGGCGTATGAAGCTCACGAAGAGCCGGGCGAAGTGCCGGTGATGATCACCAAGCACTGCCTGCGTTTCTCCTTCAACCTGTGCCCGAAGCAGGCGAAAGGCGTGACCGGCGTACGCACCAAGGTTGCACCGATGCAGTTGATCCACGGCGATGAAGTGCTGACGCTGAAGTTCGATTGCAAGCCGTGCGAGATGCACATCATCGGCAAGATGAAAGGCCACATCCTCAACCTGCCGCAACCGGGCAGCGTGGTTGGTCACATCAGCCCTGAAGACCTGATGAAAACCATTCCGCGCGCACCGCACTGAGTGGACGGCGTGCGCGGTGCTTCGGCGCCGCGCACGCCTGCCCTGCTCTGCCGGGCCAAATCGCAGGCATAAAAAAACGCCAACTTCTTGCGAAGTTGGCGTTTTTTCGAATATGGCAGGGGCGGCTGGATTCGAACCAACGCATGGCAGGATCAAAACCTGCTGCCTTACCGCTTGGCGACGCCCCTACTGCTCTGTCCAGCTACTTCGTTAGGTTCGCTGTGAGAACGGGGCGCAATTTACCAAGGTTTTTTGGGTTTGGGAAGCGCCAAGTGAAATATTTTTTGTTTTAAAACAGCGACTTATTATTTTGGCCTGAATCAGGTCCATGCTGAGTCGGTTTCGCCGCCGTGTATCACACTGTGTACGAACCTCATCGCGACACATCGACTTTCAACTAAGCCGTTCTTCGACACAGGCCAGATACGTCCCCACGCTCAAATGCACTCAAGGTTTCAAGGGTTCAAAACGACCCCTCGGCCAACAGCTCGCAAAGGAGACGTCACCATGAAAAAGGCACTGCACACCCGCAACACCGCATTCGGCTTGTCGATCCTCGCGCTGTCGCTGTTCGGCGCTTTTGGCACCACTCAGGCGCAAACCGCTGAACCGGCCGCCGCCAGTTATTCCGCGCCCTCGCCCTTTGGCCCGCTCAAGCATGTAAAGGCTGGCGTACTCGACGTCGCCTACGCCGAAACCGGCCCGGCGAACGGCCCGGTGGTGATCCTGCTGCACGGCTGGCCTTACGACATTCACAGCTACGACGAAGTCGCGCCGTTGCTCGCGGCCAAGGGTTATCGGGTGTTGATGCCCTATGCGCGCGGTTATGGCGATACGCAGTTCCTTTCCAAAGACACCCTGCGCAACGGCCAACCGGCGGCGCTGGCCAGCGATGTCATCGATTTCATGGACGCGCTGAAAATCAAGCAAGCGGTGCTCGGCGGTTATGACTGGGGCGCACGTTCGGCGGACATCGTCTCGGCGTTGTGGCCGGAACGGGTGAAGGCACTGGTTTCGGTCAGCGGTTATCTGATCGGCAATCAGGCTGCCGGGCAAAACCCGCTGCCGCCCAAGGCTGAATTGCAGTGGTGGTATCAGTTCTACTTTGCGACGGACCGTGGCCGTGCCGGTTACGAGAAGAACACTCATGATTTCGCCAAGCTGATCTGGCAGACCGCTTCGCCGCAGTGGAAATTCGACGACGCCACGTTCGACCGCAGCGCCAAGGCGCTGGAGAACCCGGATCACGTCGACATCACCGTGTTCAATTACCGCTGGCGTCTGGGCCTGGTACAGGGCGAAGCGAAATACGCCGCACTGGAGCAGAAACTCGCCACTGCACCGTCGATCAGCGTGCCGACCATCACCCTCGAAGGCGACGCCAACGGCGCGCCACACCCGGCGCCGGAGGATTACGCCAAGCGTTTTACCGGCAAGTATCAGTTCCGTTTGATCAATGGCGGGATTGGCCACAATTTGCCGCAGGAAGATCCGCAGGCGTTTGCCAAAGCCGTGATCGACGCCGATCACCTGTAAAAACAAAAAAAGCAGTCAGCCGCAATGGCTGACTGCTTGATCGTTAACGTGTGCGACTACTCGGTTGGCACAACCAGATCCAACGCCTTGTTCACCGCCAACTCCCCCAACATGACCACTTGCGCAATACCCAGCAGCGTATGGCGGTTCGATCCCTCCAGCACCCCGGCAAAATTGCCGAGCATGACCGTGGCAGACGCGAGGGAACCGCTGGCATTGCTCAGCAAAGACTCGACGTCGGATTGCGGGTTAACCATGAACATCGTGCTGGGCGTATAGGGTGTGGCCATGATTGCGGCAGGCAACAGGTAATGGTCGAGCGCACGCTCTGCCGCTTCGTGGAGCTTTCTTGAATTGGGCGATGCGTACGGGGACACCAGATCGGTGACCGGTGGTTCGGGTGGCTGAGACATCAGCTGAAACTCCAGACAAGAACCGTTTGGGGCTCTTCGATAGAAGGCGTGAAGCGCCGCGATCGCGGACGCTTCTGTGCAATGAGGGAGCGAGCCCCCTCACCCATCTGCATCGCGACTAGTGCGGCAAGCGCTGGTTATCCAGGACTCGCCCGACCACCAATTCACTGAGCATGATCACCTGTTGCAGGATCAGCATCTTTTTGCGCTGTGAAGGGTCAATCGAATCGGCGAGTTCACGGGCCATGTCAGTGGCGGAGGACAAGGTTTCAGTGGCTTCGACGAGCAGGGTTTCGTTATCCACCGTGGGGTCGATGAGGTAGATCTTGCCGGTCTTGCGGGTAGGTATTGAAGTCTTCAGCGCGGAGGGATTGAGGTAGAAGTTGATCGCGCGGTCGGTGGCCTCTTTGATGTTTTGAGGTTCGAGCGCAGCGTCGTAGGGGATTGGATCGGTTTCTGGCGGGTTTGGCGTAATTTTGAACATAGATGACACTCGCTTAGCAAAAAATAAGGAGCCATCACTCACGCTACCAAACGAGGTGGTGACCATTGCGCAGGTTGGTAGACCGGTCTAAGCGAGTAAACCCCGGCGCTCCCGAAGGAGCCCCACGCATGGCCACCATAAAAAACCGAGCCTCGAAAAGAGACTGCATATAGCGGCGCATAACGCTTAGAAAACGGGCTACCAAACCCGATCACTGTTTTGCAGTGACAGGGAAACGATACAGCCCGCCTCAAGGCGCGTAAGCCGGCGGATTCTGGCGTACGCGTAGGCAACGGCGCAAGGTGTTGTAGCCGTTATGGCGTAACAGTGCGTGTAAGTTAAACGCGTGTGGGTGATGGTGTTTAAAAGCCCCTCACCCTAGCCCTCTCCCAGAGGGAGAGGGAACTGACCGGGGTGTTTGGGCGAGGTTCGCCGACGTGGGATTTCGAGGTGAACTCCGGTGAGGAAACAGTTGGGGACCACTGCTGCCAATTCCCTCACCCTAGCCCTTTCCCAGAGGGAGAGGGAACTGACCTGGGTGTTTGGGGGAGGTACGCCGACGTGGGATTTCGAGGTGAATTCAGGTGGGTAACGGCTTGGGTTATTTGACCAGTCGTTTTTCTTTGGAAGGTCTGTAGCCGAAATATGAGCTGTAGCATTTGCTGAAATGACTCGGCGAGACGAAGCCGCACGCGACCAGCACTTCCACCTGCGAAAGCTCAGTGTGCTGCAACAACCGTCGCGCTTCGGTGATGCGCAGCTCCAGGTAATAGCGCTGCGGCGTGGTGCCGAGCTGCTCTTTGAACAAGCGCTCCAACTGACGACGAGAACGGCCGGCATACACCGCCAGTTGCTCCAACTCCAGCGGCTCTTCCAGATTGGCATCCATCAGTTTCACCACTTCACGCAACGGCGCACTGACGCAGAGATTTTCATCCGGTTTGATCCGCCGGTAGCGCGACTCCTCAAACGCGAGGATGTCTTCGATGCCTTCGACCAACGCCTTGCCGTGCAGGCTCTTGATCCAGTCCAGCGCCATGTGGAAAGCGCCGGACGGACTCGATGCAGTGAGCCGGTCGCGGTCGATCACGTAAGGCTCACTGCTGACATGGGTGGTTTTGGCGATTTCAGTCAGTGCCGGGCGATGTTCCGGGTGAATCGCGCAGCGATAGCCGTCGAGCAATCCGGCACGGCCGAGAAACCACGAACCGTTCCACAAACCGGCGAGACTGATGCCCCGCTCCGCTGCGACCCGCAGCAAATGAATGAATTCGTCACTCGCCCGCAATTCAGTGCGATAACCGCCACACACCACCAGCAGATCCAGCTGCTGAAGCGCGGCCGAATCCAGACGCGCATCAGGGCGGATCACCAGCCCAAGATCACTGATGACTTCACCGTCACCCAAACCAAACGTGCGCGAAGAAAACAATCCCGGGCGCAGCAGATTAGTGGTGACAACCGTATCCAGCGCCTGGGTAAACGCCGGCAGTGAAAAATGTTCCAGCAGCAGAAAACCGGTGCGGGTCAGGCGCGTGTCATCCGCGCCTTGCTCATTCAGATAGCGGAGGTTTTTCCCCTTCATGCCTCCGCTGAATTGGCGTCGTTCGATCAAGTTGTGTTCCATCGGTCATGTTGTTGTGCGCCGATAGTTGGCTTGATCCGCCAAAGAGTCAATCACGCCTGTGGTTGATGGCTGGTGACGCAGTGAATTCCACCGCCACCGGCGGCGATGGCATCGATGTTGAGCTGGACGATTTCGCGATCCGGATACAGTTGCGACAACAGATCGAAAGCCTTCTTGTCCGCCGCTTTATCGCCGAACTCCGGGGCGATGATCGCGCCATTGATGACGAAGTAATTGATGTAACCGGCGGCAAAGTCCGGGTTGTTCTTGTTGAATTTGCTTTTGCGCGGTTTCAGCGGCGGCGACATCGTGTGGATCTGCAATTTGCGGCCATCGGCATCGGTGGCGTTCTTGAGGATTTCCAGGTGCGCCAGGGTGACCTTGTGATCGTAGGATTCAGGGTCGGTGTCGAGGTTGGCGATGACCACGCCGGGCTTGATAAAGCGCGCGTAGAAATCGACATGGGCATCAGTGATGTCCTTGCCCTTGATCCCCGGCAGCCAGATGATTTTGCGCAGACCCAGGCGTTTCTTCAGTTCAGCTTCGACATCGACCTTGCTCCAGTCCGGATTGCGGTTGCTGTTGATCCAGCTGCTCTCGGTCATGATCCCGGTGCCGTGACCGTCGACTTCGATGCCGCCGCCCTCGCCCACCAGATCGGTGCGAATGTACGTGGCTTGCGCGTCGTCGGCGACCACTGCAGCGATCTTCGCGTCCTTACTGTGCTGCTGTTTGCCACCCCAACCGTTGAAGTTGAAGTCCACCGCACCGAGACCACCCTTGTCGTCGATGACGAAGTTGGCGCCGATGTCGCGCATCCAGATGTCATCGAGCCCGGCAGTAACGTAGGTGATATTGCGCGTGCCGCAGAATTCTTCGGCAATACTGCGCTCGTTCTTGCGGCAGAACACGGTGACCGGTTCAAACCGGGCAATGGCGCGGGCGATGCGGCCGAGGGCTTCCTGGACGTCTTCGGTGAAGTCTTCCCAGATCGCGTCCTGCGCGCCGAAAGCGATGTAGGCGCGCTCATGTTTATCGCCCTCGTCGGGCATGAACCAGCGACCTTGGGCAGCGGCGAATACTTTGCCCGGCGACAGGCCAAGACCCATAAATGCCGCGCCGACACCGGCGGCGACCGTGACTTGTTTGATGAACTCACGACGAGTCGACATCTTGCTATTCCTGTAAATAGGGGCCGGCGAACGCGCCGGCCATTAATCATTTGCCAGTGGCAGTCTTGAATTTGGTCCAGGTGCGCATGCGCGCGCGCATGTCGGCCTGAGGAATATCCTTGCCCGGAATCAATCGAGCATAGGTCGCCTCGTCAAGGTAGATATCCGGGTTGTCGCGCATGCTTTCATCGACACTCGCCCGCGCCTTGGCGTTGGAAGTCGGGTAGCCGGTGAAATTGCTGATCGCTGCCATGTTCTGCGGGCGCATGACGAAGTTGATGAACGCGTAGGCGTATTCCGGGTGTTTGGCGTCAACCGGAATGGCCATGGTGTCCATCCACACCGTGGTGCCTTCGCGAGGTACGCGGTACTGAAACTTCGTTTGCTTACCGGCACTGTCCGAAGTGCGCTGGGCCTGGGTCATGTCGCCGCTGTAGCCGAGTGACAGGCACAGGTTGCCGTTGACCAGATCGGTCACCGGTTGCGACTGGAACTTGCGGATGTACGGACGCAGCTTCATCAGCAACTCACTGGCCGCTGCCAGGTCCTCAGGCTTAGCGCTGCGCGGATCACGTTTGAGGTAATTGAGCACCACCGCCAGCACTTCATCCGGCGAGTCGATCATCGAGATGCCGCAATCGGCGAACTTCGCCGCCAGTTCGGGTTTGAACAGCATGTCGAGGCTGTTGACCGGCGCGTCCGGCATGCGCTGTTTGATCTGCTCTTCATTGTAAGTCAGGCCGATGGTGCCCCAGGTGTAGGGCACGGTGGCTTTGCTGGAGTGCTCGTAATGACCGCGCAGCTTCTGCAAACCGGGTTCGATGTCGACCAGCTCGGTCAGCTTCGCTTGATCCAGCGGCATCAGGCTGCCGGCGCGCATCAAGCGCTCGGCGACGGTGTCGCCGGGAAAGATCAGGTCATAACCGCTGCCGCCGGAGAGCATCTTCGCCTCCAGTGTTTCGCTGCCGTCCATGACGTCGTAGATCACCTTGATCCCGGTTTCGGCGGTGAAGCGACTCAGGGTGTCTTCGGCAAAATAGTCGGCCCAGTTGTACAGCCGCAGGGTTTTGTCTTCGGCGTGCAGCGACGGTATCAAGCAGATCAAAGCCAGGCCAATTACGCCGCGCAAGCGTTTGTGATGGGTAGCCATGTCAAACCCCTTGGGTGTTCCAGCGTGCATGAAGGTGGCGGCCGTCCTGACTGAGCAGCGGCCCGTACATGTCCGGACGCCGATCGCGATAGATGCCCCAGCTCAAACGCTCTTCGCGCATGACCGCCAGATCGACGCTGTGCAGCAACACGCCGGAGCTGTCGCGGTCAGCGCTGGCGAGCAATTGGCCCTTGTGATCGCTGATGAACGACGAGCCGTAGAAGCTCATTTGCAGACTCGAATCGGTGGTCGCGGTTTCTCGACCGACGCGATTCGACGCCACCACCGGCAGCAGATTGGCCGCGGCGTGACCGCGCATGGTCATCTGCCAGTGGTCGCGGGAATCCAGCGCCGCGCAGCCCGGTTCCGAGCCGATCGCAGTGGGATACAGAAGTACTTCGGCGCCCATCAGCGCCAGGCAGCGCGCGGTTTCCGGGAACCACTGATCCCAGCAGATACCCACGCCGAGGCGGCCGAACGCGGTGTCCCAGACTTTGAAACCGGTGTCGCCGGGACTGAAATATTCCTTCTCCTGATAACCGATGGCGTTGGGGATATGGATCTTGCGGTACACGCCCAACAGGCGCCCGTCGGCATCGGCCACACTCAGCGAGTTGAAGTAGGCATTGCCGGCCTTCTCGAACCAGCTCAGCGGCAACACCACGCCCAACTCGCGGGCCAGTGCGGCGAAGCGTGCGAGTACGCGGCTGTCGCGATACTCCTCGGCCAACGCCATGTGTTGATGGCTTTGTTCGATGCAGAAGTACGGTGTGGCGAACAGCTCCTGCAACAGGATCACTTGTGCGCCCTGCTTCGCGGCGTCGCGTACGAGCTGCTCGGCGCGATCAAGGTTGCCCGGTAAGTCCCAGGTGCACGGCATCTGGGTGCTGGCGATGGTCAGAATGCTCATGCGTTCAACCTCTCAGCGGCCAGGCTGGCTGCTGTTGCGTGATGCAGTGCACCCCGCCGCCGCCATGGGCCAGATGATTGATGCGTACCGGCACCACTTCGCGGCCGGGGAAGGTCTGCTCCAGGACTTTGGCGGCGACGTTATCCGCTTCGATGCCATACGCCGGCATGATGATCGCGCCGTTGGCGATGTAGAAATTGGTGTACGAGGCGCAGAACACCTCGGCTTCGGTGTCGACGGCGTCGGTGGCTTCGAACAGTTCGATCAGCTCGAATTTGCGCCCGCTGGCATCGGTGGCCAGTTCCAGTGCCCGGCGGTTTTCTCGGGCTACTTCCGCGTAGACCGACGATTTGTCTTGGGTGGCGTCAACCAGCAACACCCCGGGACGGGCAAAAGCGCAGACACCATCGACGTGGCCATCGGTCATGTCGCCGGTGACGTAATCCGGATCGCCCGGCAGCCAGATGGTTTTCTTCACGCCGAGCAAACGGCTGAAGATTTCTTCCATCTCGGCTTTGCCAATGCCGGGGTTGCGATTGGGGTTGAGCAACACCGATTCGGTGGTGATCAGCGTGCCTTCACCGTCGACATGAATCGCCCCGCCCTCGTTGCTCAGCGGCGTGCCGAAGCATTCCAGGCCGAGGTGATTGAGTGCGCGGCGCGCCAGACTTTCGTCCAGATCATGCGCCGACTTGCCGCCCCAGGCGTTGAAGCGCCAGCTCACACCGGCCAATCCTCGCTGCGGATGGCAGATAAAGGTCGGGCCAGAGTCGCGGCACCAACTGTCATTCACGGCCAGCGCAATCAGCTCGATGTTCGGCCCGCACAGGGCTTTAGCGCTAGCGATGGCCGATGGGTCGACCACCAGTTTCACCGGTTCGAAACGGGCGATGGCGTTGGCGACGCGCGCAAAATCTTCCTGCACCTGCGCCAGCATCACGCGCCAACCGGATTCCCACAACGTCTGGTTATGCGGCCAGACCATCCACGTCGCGGCATGGGTCACCCACTCTGCCGGCATCATCCAGGCGCTGTTTTTATTGTCATTGTGCTGCATGATAAGCCTCGTTAGTTAAGCCAATGTGTTCACATCGACCATGCTACGGACGCGCAAACAGGCAAACAAACGATGGATTTTGCGGACAACTGATTAGAGGAACTTATCGATATGCTTAAGCACTGGCCGCCACTCAGTTCTCTGCGAGGCTTCGAAGCCGCCGCCCGGCTCGGCAGTTTTCACAAGGCAGCCGAGGAGTTGAACCTCACGCAGTCGGCGATCAGTCAGCAGATCCGCAGCCTTGAGGCGTACCTGGAACAGCCGCTGTTTTTCCGCAGCGGTCGCAGCGTGGCATTGACCGATGCCGGCCATGATTTGCTCAGCACCACCCAGGCGATGCTGCAACAACTGGCGGTGGGGATTCGGCGTTTGGGCCAGTATCAGAAACCCAATCAACTGGTACTCAACACCACGCCAGCGTTTGCCCGGCACTGGTTGCTGCCACGCTTGGCGGACTTTCGCGCGCAGCATCCCGAGGTAGACCTGTGGATTTACAGCACCGATGAAGTGCCGGACATGGCCACTCAGACCATTGATCTGGCGGTGCGCGACGACATCAGTTCACAGGCGGAATGCAGTTTCAAAGTGCTGCACGCCGACCGGCTCTTTCCGGCGTGCCATCCGCGCCTGCTCCAAGTCGCTCAAGCAGAGCGCACCACATTGCATGGCGAGCGGGAAATGGACTGGAGTCATTGGGCGGTCGAGGCCGGGATCGACGTCGGTCAGCAGGATCAGGGATTGAATTTCTCCGATCCCGGGCTCCTGCTCGACGCCGCGTGTTCTGGGCTTGGCATTGCGCTGGTCAGTCAACTGCTCAGCCGTCAGGCGTTGGCTGACGGCTTGTTGCAACCGCTGGTGGAAGACACCATTCGCGGGCCGAACTGGGCGTTGCTGACTCATCGCGACAGCGAAAACGACCCGATGGCGCGCAGTTTCAGCGAATGGCTGATCAATAACCTGGGCGATCAATGACCGGTGCATGCTGCGCCATCACCTCGACAATCCAGTCGATGAACACACGCAGCTTGAGGCTGACATGCCGGTTCGGCGGATAAGCCACATAGAGCGGCATCGGTTCGAGTTGCCAGTCCTCGAACAGCGGCACCAGTTCGCCGCGCGCCTCATGGTTTGTCGACATGTACTTGGGTAGCCACAGCACGCCCAAGCCCGCCAGACCTGCCGCGAGGTAGGCATTACCATCGTCGACCGCGAGCACGTGGCGGCCTTTGATTTGCAGGTTTTCACTGGCGTTGTGCAAGGCATACGGCACCGGTTTGCCGGTGCGCGCCCAGAGGAAACCGACCACCCGGTGATGGCTGTCTTCCAGCTCCCGTGGATGCGCAGGCGTGCCCGCGCGCGCCAGATATTGCGGTGCGGCGAATACACCCAACTGCAGATCGGCGACCTTGCGCGCCATCAGCGACAAGTCCATAAGCTCGCCGCCACGCACCACGCAGTCGACATTCTCATCAATGATGTCGACGATGCGGTCGCTGACGCCCATGTCGATCTGGATATGCGGGTAACGCGCGTGAAACTCAGGCAGGGCCGGCACCAGAATCAACCGCGCCAGCGGGCTCGGCACGTCCACGCGCAACCGTCCCTTGGGCAACGCCGCCGCGCCGGGCAGGCTGGTTTCGGCGTCGTCCATATCGGCCAGCAACTTGATCACTCGCTCGTAATAAACCGCGCCGTCGTTGGTGACGTTGACCTTGCGCGTGGTGCGGTTAAGCAACTTGACTCGCAGCCGCGCCTCCAACTGCTGAACCAGTTGAGTCACGGTGGTTTTGCTCATGTGTAAGGTTTCCGCCGCTTTGGTGAAACTCCCCGCCTCGACCACCCGGGCGAAGGCCTGCATCGCATCAAATCGGTCCACGTTACGCCCTCTGATTGTTTGGGATTCACAAACAGTGAACGCCAAGCTTGCGCGTTTATCGCCCGGCTGCAAATACCTACAGTGGCTCCATCAACTCAAATGAAGGAGACACTCCCATGACTCAGCGCGATGTTGTTTTCCCGCCTGCCCGCCGCGCACTTTACGAACGCCATCGTTACTCGCCGGCGGTGCGTTCAAACGGTTTTCTGTTTGCTTCGGGACAAGTCGGCAGCACCGAGGACGGCACGCCCGAGCCGGATCTGCAAGCCCAGGTGCGCCAGGCGTTCAGCAACCTCAATTCGATCCTCCACGAGGCTGGTTGCACGTTCGATGATGTGGTCGACGTCACCGTGTTCATCGTGGATCCGCAGTCGAATTTCGAAACGATCTGGAATCTGGTGCTGGCGGAATTCTGGGGCGAGGCGCCACACCCGACCGCCACCGCAATTGGCGTGACCTGGCTGTATGGCTTTGATTTCGAGATCAAGGTGATCGCCAAGTTACCTGAAGCGGCCTGATCGTCAGATCGATTTGCAGCGTGGGCCGGCAGTCTTCAGACTGTCGGCCCTTTAGTCTTTCCCGACATCCGCCATGTCAGTTTCCTTGCTCGAACCTGCCCTCCCCGGCATCGCCCTGCGTCGCTGGCGCCTGTTGCATCGCGTCAAGCAAAGCCACGCGGCCACGATGTTCAACGTCACCCAATCGACCATTTCCCGCTGGGAAAGCGGCGTGCTGGCGATGGATTCAGCGGCGCATCTACAACTTGAACAACTGCTGGCCGCGCGCCTCGACACGGCGGCCGATCAGGCTCTCGCCCGGCTGGTGCGCGAAAGCGCACGGCCGGTGCATCTGGTCTGCGACCTGACCCACCGTTTGCTGGCCTGTTCTCCGGCCCGCGCCGCGCAGTTCGCCAGCCCGCTGAGCGAATTGCTCGGACAATCGCTGTGGCGTTTCGTGACGGCGGAAATCGCCAGCAACGAACTCGCACTCGACGCCCTCGGCTGGCGCGAACTGCAGGCGCCACCGGCGCTGGAATTCGTCACCGGCAACAACGACTCCGACCTCGTTCCAATCCGCCAGAGCCTGTGCCGCTGGACGCGTATTCCGTTGTCCGACGGCACGGCGGCGCGGCTGGTCGAGACGCTCTGAACGCATATTTTATGCGTGGACGCTCACCCACATCAGTTCTAGGCTTGCCTCTCGGTTCCACCATCGGGCAAGTTCATGAACCTCGAAAAAATCAGCGGACGCCTTGAATTCCTGCGTGAAGCGGAAAAACTCAAAGACGTCCTCAGAAGCGCACACACCTCAAGCGGCCGTACCGAAAGCACCGCCGAACACAGCTGGCGCCTGTGCCTGATGGCGATTGTCTTCGCCGATGAACTGGCCGGGCTCGACCTGCTGAAAGTGCTGAAGATGTGCGTGATTCACGACTTGGGCGAAGCCATCAATGGCGACATTCCGGCGGTCGATCAGGCTTCTTTTCCCGACAAGAGCGAGCAGGAGCGCAACGACCTTCTGCTGCTGACCCGCTCGCTCGATGACGCCCTGAGAAACGACATTCTCGCGCTATGGGACGACTACGAAAACGCCCGGTCTGCCGAGGCCAAAGCGGTCAAGGCACTGGACAAACTCGAGACCCTGCTGCAACACACCCAAGGCCAGAACCCGGCGGATTTCGACTACCGTTTCAATCTGACTTACGGCAAGAAACACACCGCTGCCGAACCGATCTTCGCCGCGTTGCGCGCGCTGATCGACCAAGACACCCGCAAAAGGATCAGCATGAACCTGACCATCCGCAACGAACAACCCGACGACGTCGACACTATCGCGCAATTGACCGAAGCGGCCTTCCAGAACGAAGAGCACTCCAGTCATACCGAGCAGTTCATCGTCAATGCTTTGCGCGACGCTGACCAACTGAGCGTTTCGCTGGTCGCCGAGGAAAACGGCAAGATCGTTGGCCACGTGGCGATTTCCCCGGTAACCATTTCGTCCGGCGCCACTGGCTGGTACGGTCTTGGTCCGATCTCGGTATGGCCTGAACATCAGCATCAAGGCATCGGTTCGGCATTGATGAAGGCCGCACTGGCGCAACTGCAAAACCTCGGCGGTGCTGGTTGCGTGGTCCTGGGCAATCCGGGCTATTACGGGCATTTCGGCTTCAAGAATCACCCGGAGCTGACGTTGCCCGGTGTGCCGCAGGAGTATTTTCAGGTGTTGTCATTTGGCGCTGACCTGCCTGCTGGAGAAGTGAAGTACCACGAGGCCTTTGAGGCTACCGAATAAGTATTCAGCTGACCGTAAATATCCGGACACACCCATTCGTTTGCCATTTCAAAGGTCGTCTGTTTGCATGCTCTCCCACATCAACGTGCAGATCAGGGAGAGGATCGATGAACATTTTGGTGGTGGGTGCCAGTAAAGGCTTGGGTCGAGCGTTTATCGAAGGTTTGGGTAACGCGGGAGACACGTTGATTGGTGTGTCCCGCACGCGTCCCGAAGGTTTGGTGTCCGAGGCAGAGCGTCCAGTACGCTGGGTGGAAGCCGACCTGATGAACCCGGTCAAAGCCGCGCACGCCATCGAGCAGGCGGTCGTCGACAATGGGCTGGATACGCTGATCTACAACCTTGGCATCTGGGAAGAGTCGGCTTTCGATCCAGCCTATGACTTTCTCGACAGCCCGGACGACGAACTGCAAGCCATCGTCAGTTGCAACATCACGTCGACGATCCTGTTGATCAAACGCCTGCTTCCCCTTCTGCTGAAAAGCCCCCACCCCAGAATCATCCTCACCGGATCAACCTCGGGCCTGCCGCAAAGCGGGCGCCCGGAAGTCGCTTTCGGCGCCTCGAAATTCGCCCTGCGCGGGATCGCCGATACATTGCGCGAAGGCTACCGACATCAGCGCCTCGCGGTGACTTGCCTTAACCTCGGGTATCTGAATACCAAGGACCCGCTGAGCACCCCGCCAGATCTGGCGGCGCAGCGTGGCGAGGGTCAATTGATTCCCGTACACGATGTCGTCCAGGTAGTGCGCATGATCCTGAGCCTGTCTGCGGCCAGCTACGTCAAAGAGCTCACGCTCCCGGCGATACTCGACGAACGTTTTTGACCACTCCAGCCCTGATGGCGCTGGCCTTTGCGCGTGGGAATACGTATAACCTCGCCGATTCGTCTACCCTCACGTAGCGCCGTAATTCAGCTCTTCACACTTTTTGACGCTCACGAAACGGAGAATTCCATGCTCAAACAAACCCTGGCACTGACCGCCGGCCTGGCCCTGTCCTTTTCTGCATTCATGGCCCAGGCCGCCGACGTTTTGCGCGTCAGCGCGATTCCTGATGAAGCGCCGACCGAACTGCTGCGCAAGTTCGAACCGCTGGGTGCTTATCTGGAACAGCAACTGGGCATGAAAGTGCAGTTCGTACCGGTCGCCGACTACCCGGCGGTGGTTGAAGCACTGGCCACCGATCGTCTCGACATGGCCTGGCTCGGCGGTTTCACTTTTGTGCAGGCGCGTTTGAAGACTGATGCAACGACGCCGGTGATTCCGTTGGTACAACGCGAGCAGGACGCGCAGTTCACCAGCAAATTCATCACCGCCGACCCGAATGTACATAGCCTCGCCGACCTGAAAGGCAAGACCTTCGCCTTCGGTTCTGTGTCGTCCACCTCCGGCAGCCTGATGCCGCGTTACTTCATGCTGAAAAACGACAACATCAAACCTGAAGCGTATTTCAGCCGTGTCGCCTACTCCGGCGCCCACGACGCCACCGTGGCCTGGGTGCAGGCCGGCAAGGTGGATGCCGGTGTACTGAATGCCAGCGTCTGGCAGAAACTGGTGGATGCCGGCAAGGTCGACACCAACAAGGTCAAGGTCTTCGCCACCACCCCGACCTACTTCGATTACAACTGGACCGTGCGCGGCACCCTCGACCCGGCGCTGGCAGCGAAGATCAAGAAAGCCTTCCTTGACCTGGACCCGGCCAACCCTGAACAGAAGAAGATCCTTGAT
This sequence comes from Pseudomonas sp. NPDC085632, assembly GCF_044541255.1. Lineage (NCBI taxonomy): Bacteria > Pseudomonadati > Pseudomonadota > Gammaproteobacteria > Pseudomonadales > Pseudomonadaceae > Pseudomonas > Pseudomonas sp. NPDC085632. The sequence continues at coordinate 44,589 of NZ_JBITSX010000003.1, forward strand.
CTGCAGGCCGCCAGTCGCTTCATCGACACCAAGCCTGAAAATTACAAGGGCATCGAGGAAGCCGCCCGCGCTGCCGAACTGCTGAAATGACCCTGAGCCTCAACCAGGGCAGCCTGCGCCACGCCAATGGAGTCGACGCCCTGCGCGCTATCGATTTGCAGATTGGCGTCGGCGAACAGGTCGCCATCATTGGCCCGTCCGGGGCCGGTAAATCGAGTTTGCTCAACCTGCTGGCCACCGCACTGCGGCCCAGCAGCGGTGAGATCGAAGTGCTGGGCGAACGCGCCTGGCACTTGTCGGCCCGCCAGCGTCAGCGTCTGCGCGCCCGCATTGGTCTGGTGCATCAGGCACCGCCATTGCCACCGCGTCAGCGCGTGGTCACGGCGGTGCTGGCCGGCAAGCTCGGCCAATGGAGTCTGGGTAAAAGTCTTCTGAACCTGTTGCATCCACTGGATGTGGCGGGTGCGCGCGCGGCATTGGCGCGGCTGGATCTGGGCGACAAGTTGTTCGCCCATTGCCAGCAGTTGTCTGGCGGCCAGTTGCAGCGTGTCGGCATCGCCCGCGTGTTGTATCAGGCGCCGGAGATTCTGCTGGCTGATGAACCGGTGTCGGCGATGGACCCGGTCATGGCCGGGCACACCTTGTCGATCCTCTCCCGGCATGCCCGCGAACACAACGTCACGCTGGTGGCGAGCCTGCATGCGGTGGATCTGGCGCTTTCGCACTTCCCACGGATCATCGGCCTGCGCGACGGGCAGATCCTGTTCGACAGTCCTTCCGGGCAAGTCAGCCATGAAATGCTCGACGCACTGTACGCCAACGAAAAACTGCAATCGCCGACCGCTGCGGTGGCGCCTCTGACTGTGCAGATCCCCCGATGCTGAAGGCTGATTCACGCGATCCGGCGGCGTGGCCACGACTGCTGCTGACGCTGTTGGCGATTGCCTTGCTGTGGCCGGGCGTTCAGCTCAGCGAACTGAGTCTGGGCGTGCTGCTGCCCGACAGCCAGAATGAAATGGGCCGCTTTGTTGCGCAATTCTGGCCACCGGCGCACGACGAAGCGTTTCTCCAGCTACTGCTCAAAGCCACCCTGCAAACCCTGGCCATTGCCACCGCCGGCATGGCCTTGGCGCTGTTGCTGGCGATACCGGCGGGCCTGATTGCCAGCCGCGCGCTGTCGCTGTCCGCCGCCTCGCGCGGTGGCGTACCCAGCCGCCTGGGACGTCTGCTGCGCTGGCCGGTGCGCGGCCTGCTGATCTTTTTGCGCAGCGTGCCGGAAATCGTCTGGGCGCTGTTGTTTGTGCGCGCCGTCGGATTGGGTCCGGCGGCAGGTGTGCTGGCCATCGCCATTACTTACAGCGGCATGCTTGGCAAGGTCTACGCGGAGATTTTCGAATCCACCGACCAACGCCCGGCACACGCACTGTTGCAGGCTGGCAGCGGCCGTCTTGCGGCGTTTGCTTACGGCACGTTGCCCAATGTCGCGGCGGAGCTGCTTTCCTACACGGTTTATCGCTGGGAATGCGCGATCCGTGCGTCGGTGGTGATGGGGTTTGTCGGCGCCGGAGGCTTGGGGCAGCAGATTGACCTGTCAATTCGCATGTTCGCCGGTGGTGAAGTCGCCAGTATTTTGCTGTGCTTTCTGATTCTGGTTTTGGGCGCCGATCAACTCAGCCGCTTGCTGCGCTGGAGGCTGACATGAATCGGCTGATCAACCTGTTGCTGATTGCCGGCATCGCGCTGGCGGTGATCGCTTCCTTCGTTTATCTGGGACTGGATCTTGGCGAACTCGGCAGCGCCACCAGCCTCAGGCAGATGAGCGCTTACGTGCAGCGCTTTCTCAGCCCGGACCTGAGCGCCGATTACCTCAAGGCAATCTTCCACGGCTCACTGGAAACCTTGGCCATGTCGGCCCTCGGCACTCTGCTCGCCGCCGTGTTCGGCATTGTCCTGGCACTGCCCGCCGCCGGGCGTTTCGGCTGGCCGCTGCAAAGCGCCTCGCGCCTGCTGCTCAACGCATTGCGGGCGATTCCGGAACTGGTCTGGGCCGCACTGATGGTACTTGCCGCCGGCCTCGGCCCGAACGCCGGCACCCTCGCCCTCGCCTTGCACACCACCGGCGTGCTCGGCCGCTTGTTCGCCGAGGCGCTGGAAAACACCCCGCCGCAACCTGCCGAAGCCATTCGTTTGCAGGGTGGCAATCCGATTCTGGCCTTCTGCTACGGGACGTTGCCGAACCTTGCGCCGCAGCTGCTTGCGTACATTCTGTATCGTTGGGAAAACAATATTCGCATGGCCAGCGTGCTGGGTTTTGTCGGCGCCGGCGGGCTTGGGCAGATGCTCTATGTGAGCCTCAGCCTGTTTCAGGAAGCCCAGGCGAGCACGGTGATTCTGGCGATGCTGGGGCTGGTGTTTGTGGTCGACTGGCTGAGTGCCTGGAGCCGGCAGCGCTGGGTGAAGGCCTAGTAGGCAGGCCGACGGCTGGATATCTGGCAGAAGCTGATTATGCTTCAGGAAAGCTTGCACAAATGCGCGATGGCGACATTGTGCAAGCTTCACGCGACAGCGCTTCCGGCATATGCCACAAGGCCAGAGTGAGACAAGCAGTAACGGGGGACTCCGGCCTACAACAATAAGCACGACGGAGAACACCCATGGCCACAATCGACACAGCATCCACCGGCAGTCCACCGCGCAGCGGCGGCATCACCAAGGAGGAGCGCAAGGTCATCTTCGCCTCGTCCCTCGGTACGGTTTTCGAGTGGTACGACTTTTACCTCTACGGCTCACTGGCGGCGATCATCGCCAAGCACTTCTTCGCCGGCGTCAACGAAACCACCGCATTCATTTTTGCTCTGCTGGCGTTTGCCGCGGGCTTTGCGGTGCGGCCGTTCGGGGCGATCGTGTTCGGCCGGCTCGGCGACATGATCGGGCGCAAGCACACCTTCCTCATCACCATTGTCATCATGGGCGTCTCGACGGCGATTGTCGGTCTGTTGCCCGGCTACGCGACCATCGGCGTCGCTGCACCGGTCATTCTGATTACCCTGCGTTTGCTCCAAGGTCTGGCGCTGGGTGGTGAGTACGGCGGCGCAGCGACTTATGTGGCCGAGCACGCACCCCGCAACAGACGCGGCTTCTTCACTTCATGGATTCAAACCACCGCGACCCTCGGCCTGTTTCTGTCGTTGCTGGTGATCCTCGCCTGCCGCACCGCGTTGGGCACTGAAGCCTTCGAAGCGTGGGGCTGGCGGATTCCGTTTCTGCTGTCGATCCTGCTGCTGATCGTCTCGGTGTACATCCGCCTGCAACTGAGCGAGTCACCGGTGTTCCAGAAAATGAAGGCCGAAGGCAAGGCATCTAAAGCGCCGCTCACCGAATCCTTTGCGCGCTGGGACAACCTCAAAGTGGTGATCATGTCGTTGCTCGGCGGCACAGCCGGACAAGCAGTGGTCTGGTACACCGGGCAGTTCTACGCATTGTTCTTCCTGCTGCAGACACTGAAGATCGACCCGCAAACCGCCAACCTGTTGATCGCCGGTTCGCTGCTGATCGGCACGCCGTTCTTCGTGATTTTCGGGAGTCTTTCTGACCGCATCGGGCGCAAGCCGATCATCATGGTCGGCTGCATGCTGGCAGCGCTGACCTACTTTCCGATCTTCCACGCGCTGACCCAGTACGGTAATCCCGACGTGTTCATCGCTCAGGAGAAGAATCCGGTCAAAGTGATCGCCAACCCCGATCAATGCTCATTCCAGTTCGATCCGGTGGGCAAGGCCAAATTCACCAGCTCCTGCGACCTGGCCAAGACCCTGCTGGCGAAACGGGCGATTCCTTATGAGAACGTGATCGCCGAACCTGGCACCGTCGCACAAGTGCGCATTGGCGACAAAGTCGTCGAGAGTTTCGAAGGCAGCGCGCTACCGGCCGCCGACTTCAAGACCCGCAACGATGCGTTCACCGCGACCCTCGGCACTGCGCTAAAAGAGGCCGGTTATCCGGAGAAAGCCGACCCGGCGAAAACCAACTACCCGATGGTGCTGCTCCTGCTCACCGTGCTGGTGATCTACGTGACCATGGTCTACGGCCCGATTGCAGCGTGGCTGGTCGAGCTGTTCCCGACCCGCATCCGCTACACCTCGATGTCGCTGCCGTATCACATCGGTAACGGCTGGTTTGGCGGCTTCCTGCCGACGGTGGCTTTTGCCATGGTTGCTGCGACCGGGGATATTTATTACGGGTTGTGGTATCCGATCGTGATCGCGGTGATGACGGCGATACTGGGCACGTTCTTCCTGCCGGAAACCAAGGATCGCGACATTCTCAAGGACTGAAAACCATCAGCGCGCCCTCTCCATCGCGGGAGGGCGCCATTGGGCGCAACCCGGCAAAAATATCGAACGCCTGCCGCACTGCTTGCCTCCAATGTTTACACCACTGGAGGTCACCCACATGAACAACGACGAGAAAACCCCGAACGCCCCGCCAACCGACACGTCCGGCAAACCGGTAAATGTGGTCGAGCGCGATCTTGAAGATCGGGACAATGACAGCGAAGCCGTGGATGAAGTCATCACGCCCTCGTCCACAAGAGTGAAGGAGCAGGACGCCGAGACGCTGCAACGCAAAATCGATGAGATCGAACGCAAAGTGGCCGATGGCAACTAGTCAGCCGCGGGAGCGGATGAAATACATCCGCTCCCGCAACCACGCGATCTCAGGCCGGCTCGTAGGCCGATTCGAGCAAATGACCACCCACGAACTGACCGTTCTGCACCTGTAGCAGCACCTGACGATCGGATTGATCGAACAGCGAGCGGTGCAGTTGCCTGGCGTTGACCGGGCCATTTTTCAGATCATTGTCCAGCGCCGCCAGTTGCGATTTGAACCGTTGCAAATTGTCGGCACTGCCGCTGAAAAACAGCGTGTTGCTCAACTCCATCTGGGCGCTGTAAATCTGCTGGTTGGCCGCCGCCGTCACGGTCAGGCGCTGCAGGTTATCCAGGACTTTCGCCGCTTCGGTACGATAACGCGCCAATGGCTTTTCCATGTGCAGCAAGGCGTAGGCGACCACGCGCAGCTGAGTGACCTGCAGATAGCTTTGAACCCAAATGTCCATGCGCGACAGGCTTTCGAGCAAAGCCACCCGGGATGAATCGGCGTTGAACAGCTTGCCGGTTTCGATGGCCCGCGCCTTGTCCACTTCTTTATTCATCTCCCGCTCGAAATACGCCTCCAGGGCCACCAGTTCAACCTGGCGGTGTTCCAGTTGCATCAGCGCAGACGCGTCGATGCCTTCCTGCGGATAGTGATCGAGCAGGCTCTGCACATAACCCACCAGCCCGGTCAAATCATCGCGGCGCAGGTTGATCAGGTCCTCTTGCACTTCATCCAGTTGCCGCTTGATGGCGGACAGTTTTTCATTGATGTCGTGCAGATGTTTCTGGCCCACCGCCGACGACACGGCATTCCACAGCGCACCACTGAGCATGATGTTTTGCAGGTTGTCGGGGCTGAACAAGTGCGCGTGTTCCTTGATGCGCTTGCTTTCAGTGACGAAGGCACGCACCGCACCTTCCTGATCCTTGGCTTTGGTCAACATCTCAAATGGCAGGCTGCACACCACATAGTTGCCGTTTTGCAACTCGGCCAGCGCGGCCAGACCCGGGACGTTGGACAGCAATGGGTTGAGCGCACTGAGTTGCCCGGACGGGATGGCACTGCCCGTGATGACCGGTGCACGGTCGAACACACTGATCTTCATCAACGTACCACCGGCCTCATCGGCCAGCACCATGTCCTGCAGCGCCGTGCCCTGCCCGGCCAGTGCCGCAGGACTGGCCAGTTTTGGCGCAACGGGCGCTTGTGCATCCATGTCCTGGCGCAAACGTATCCAGCCCATTTGCGCCACGAATGGCACGGTGATCCGGTAAGCCTCTGACGCGGCGCTTTGCGCCCCTATGCCCGCCGTCACCAACAAGCCCAGCGGATTCAAACGCAGGCCGGTCGAAACAGCAGTAAACAACGCTGCACTGCTGGTGGCCGACAAGCCCATGATCGTACCGCTCGCACCGAGTCCCAAGGCCGATGGCAGCGAGAACGTGCCAGACAAGACTTTGATGTGCGTACTGCGTTCGTGCCGTTGTGGAGCAGGCATTTCTCGCCATTCGGCACCAAACAAGGCCAGTGCAACCTCCCGTTCCTTTTGCGCCAATGGCTTGTCAGCAGGGTTCTTTCCGTTCAGCTTCTTGTAAACGTCATCAACGATTTCACTGTAGGACACCGCAGTACGGCCCAGCGCGCGACGCGCGAGGTTCATGGCCGAATTGCCGCCAAATTGCTGCAGCTCATGGCCCAGCAATGCAAGCAATGATGCGGAGTATCGGTCTGCACGGGGATCGTGTTTGGCCAGAATCAACTGTTTCTTGCACTCGGCATCCAGGCCCGCCCGCCCTCGCCCAAAATCGCTGATCACGTCCACCAACACATCGATTTCATCGGCGCTGGCGGCCTGCATCTGCGCCAGCAACATCTCATCGCACACCCATTGTTCCTTCAACATCACCTCTCCTGCACTAAACAATTGGCTCGAATACCGGTAGATCGTCGCTCGGAGCGAGCGCGCCATCAAAAAGATATCACAGTGGATAGTGCAGAAAGGGTCTGACAGACCAAAGTCTTAACGTGCAGCCCTGCAGCTGTACAACTTGCCGCGTGGCGGTTTATGCGCAGAGTTGCGGATCAACGAGAAGCCAGCGTGACGTGTTACGCCTCATGTCAAATACGTCTGTTTTGACGAAATTTTCATGTTTGCCCGCATAAGATCCGCCCCCTCGTTGGGGAGTAGCCTGTTTCCGAGCCTTTCGGAAGCGTTCGTATCAACATTCTCGGCAACATGCCGTGGTGCGAACACCTTTTGGTTGGTGAGACCGACGACACATCCATGCCTAAAGTCGGGCGTGTGGTTGTGTCGTTGACTCATAGCCCGACTGGAAGTGTGCCCCCGTGAATCCTGTTTCCCTCATATTCCTCGCTTTGGCCATGTCCACGGATGCGTTCGCCGCCGCCATCGGCAAAGGCTCCAGCCTGCACAAACCGCGCCTCACCGAAGCCCTGCGCACCGGTCTGATCTTCGGCGTGATCGAAGCCATCACCCCCATCATCGGCTGGCTGATCGGCCAGGCGGCGACTCGCTGGGTAGCCGAATGGGACCACTGGATCGCTTTCACCCTGCTAGTGATTCTCGGCCTGCACATGATCTATAACGGGCTTAAACACGAAGAAGAGGAAGAAGAAAAGCCGGGGTCGCACTCCTTTCTGATTCTCGCGGTCACCGCGTTTGCCACCAGCATTGATGCGCTCGCGGTCGGCGTCGGTCTGGCGTTTGTCGACGTGAATATTTGGGTCGCGGCCGCGGCGATCGGTCTGGCGACCATGACCATGGTGACCCTTGGTGTGATGCTTGGCCGAGTGCTCGGTGCGGTGGTCGGCAAGCGTGCGGAAATCGTCGGTGGCGTGGTGTTGATGATTGTTGGTGCGACGATTCTGTATGAGCACTTGTCCGTCTGATTCAAGCGGAGGTCAGCGTCGCCAGCGCCAAGGCATTGCCCAGCGCGGCGCCGCTGGCGGTGTTGTCGAAAACGCACCAGGTCGCGGCACCTGTCGCGGCCGCTGATTGCAGGGCTTGTGCGAGGTTTTGCAGATAAGTGGAATCGTAGGCGCTGTGGTAAATGCGCGGTGAGCCGTGCAGGCGCCAGTACTTCGTTTCTGTCCAGCCACGGGGCGATACATCATTGCTGATGCGCGAAGGATCGACCGCCGTTTGGGCGATCTGATGGGCCATTAACATTGGTTCAGCGCTGACCCACGATTCATGCCGTGGCTCAAGCACCACGGGGCCAGAGAAGCGCTGACGCAATATCACGAAGAAGGCTTCGGCGATGGCTTCGTCGAACGCCAGTGATGGCGGCAATTGCACAAGCAAGCAACCGAGGCGCTCGCCCAACCCGCCGCACTCAGCCAGAAACTTGTCCAGCGCCGCCTCGCACCCCGCCAGGCGTAATTCATGGGTGATGTGTTTGGGGACTTTCACCGAAAATCGGAAGTCCTCCGGTACGCCATCAGCCCAGCGCTCATAGGTTTGCCGACGATGCGGGCGGTAGAACGAGCTGTTGATTTCCACACCATTGAGGCGCGCGGCATAGCGCTGCAAGTGCGAGCCTTCCACCGGAAATGCCGGCCAATGCTCGCGCCCCAGACTCCAGCCTGCACAGCCGATGAAAATCAAAAGCATGCCTCCTCACCTGTAGGCGCAGATCGTTCGGTGATCGTTCCCACGTTCCGCGTGGGAATGCAGCCCGTGACGCTCCGCGTCACTGGACGCAGAGCGTCCCTAGAGGCATTCCCACGCAAAGCGTGGGAACGATCAAACCTGTGTGCTAATCGGTTATTTCTTGCCGGGCAGCACCGCGCCGAGCACCTGCTTGGCGGTTTGCACGATCACCCCGGCTTCATCCGGATCGCCCTTGAGCAGCGTCGTGGCGAACTTCTTCGCCTGTTCAAGTTTGATGTGCGGTGGCAGCGGCGGCACATTCGGATCAGTCTTGAACTCGATCAACACCGGCACCTCCGAGGCCAGTGCCTGCTCCCAGGCAGCGGCGACGTCTTCTTCGCGATCAACGAAAATGCCTTTCAGGCCAATGGAAATGGCGAACAGGTGATAAGGCACGTCCGGGATACTTTGCGAAGCTTCGAACTTCGGATCACCCTCCATCACCCGCTGCTCCCACGTGACCTGATTAAGGTCCTCGTTGTTGAACACCGCGCAAATCCATTTCGGACTCTCCCACTGTCGCCAGTATTTGGCGACGGTAATCAGCTCGGCCATATTGTTCATCTGCATCGCACCGTCGCCTACCAGTGCAATGACCGCACGCGCGGGGTAGGCGAATTTGGCGGCGATGGCGTAAGGCACAGCGGCGCCCATCGAGGCCAGGCCTCCAGATAACGAACATTGCATGCCACGGCGAATCTTCAGATCACGGGCAAACCAGTTGGCGCACGAGCCGGAGTCGCTGGTGATGATTGCCTGATCGGGCAGGCGCGGCGACAGTTCGTACACCACCCTTTGCGGGTTGACCGGGTCAGCCTTGGCCATGGCGCGTTTTTCCAGGGTTTTCTCCCAACTGCCGCGCCAGCCTTCGACTTTCTTGCGCCACTTGCCAGAGGTTTTCTGTTCAAGCAGCGGCAACAACGCCGCGAGTGTTTCCGCCGAGTCGCCAACCAGATTGACCTCCATCGGGTAGCGCAGGCTGAGCATGTCGGGCTGCAAGTCGATTTGTACGCCCCGCGCCTGGCCTTCCTTGGGCAGAAATTCCGCGTAGGGAAACCCCGAACCGATCATCAGCAAAGTGTCGCATTCGCTCATGAGTTTGTAGCTCGGCTCGGTGCCGAGCAGGCCGATGCTGCCGGTGACCCAAGGCAGATCATCCGGCAACACGGCTTTGCCCAACAGCGCTTTGGCGACACCGGCGCCGAGTTTTTCCGCCACGGCAATGACTTGATCCGTCGCCTGCAAAGCCCCCGCGCCAACCAGAATCGCGACCTTTTCTCCCGCGTTCAAAACATCGGCGGCACGCTGCAGATCCACGTCATAAGGCAACACTTTGGGTTTCGTGTAACCCACCCCGGAATGCGCGGTGCCATGGGCGCGCGCCGGCGCTTCGTATTTCAGGTCTTGCAAATCATTGGGCAGAATCAGCGCGGTTACCCGGCGTTCGCCCACGGCCGTGCGCACTGCCCGATCGAGCAGATGCCGCACCTGTGAAGGCGCCGACGCCTGCTGCACAAATGCCCCGGCGACATCCTTGAACATCGACACCAGATCCAGCTCTTGCTGATAGTGACTGCCCAACGCCGTGCGTGCCTGCTGACCGACAATGGCCAGCACCGGCATGTGGTCCATGCGTGCATCGTAGAGGCCGGTGATCAAGTGCGAGGCACCTGGGCCCGAGGTGGCGATGCACACCCCCAACTCGCCGGTGAACTTGGCGTGCGCCGAGGCCATGAACGCGGCCATTTCTTCATGCCGCGCCTGAACGAATTCGATTTTGCCCTTGGCCCGGCTGAGCGCGCCGAACACGCCGTTGATGCCGTCACCCGGGTACCCAAAAATCCGCGTAACGCCCCATTGGCTGAGCCGCTCAACCAGAAAGTCTCCCACTGTCATCGTCATCTCGATCCTCGTCTTTCTCCGCTGCATGGAACTGTCCCGGCAGCACATCCGCCGGGAGGTGTAAGGGTCTGGACACTCGGGGCGTTGGCGAAGTTTCGATGGATTTCTGCGCGCCGATCCTTGTTTGCGAACAAAACCGCCAGAGCGGCACAATGCGCACATCGATAATGACAAGGACAATAGACATGGATTTCCCAGCAGCATGGCGCAGCCAATTTGCCGGTGCGGCCGTTGAACAGCAGACCCTTGGCGAATCGCGCGCTGATGTATGGCGGATTACGCCTGCCGGGGCTGCACCGCAGTTCGTCAAAACCGAACAGGTGATGACCTGGGGCGAGTTGCCCGGTGAAGTGCAGCGGTTACGCTGGATGGCGACTCAGGATTTACCGGCACCGCGTGTGCTCGACACCACCACGCAAGCGCAACACAATTGGCTATTGATGACCGCCGTGGCCGGTCGCGATCTGGCCAGCAGCGAGCACCTCTCGCCACAGCAGATCGTCACGCTCGCCGCAGAGGCATTGCGCGCACTGCACGCGGTCGCGATCGACAGTTGCCCGTTCGATCATCGCCTGGAGCAGAAGATCACACTGGCCCGCGAACACCTGCTCGCCGGGCTGATCGACGAAGAAGACTTCGACGACTCGCGCCTCGGGCAATCCGCCGAGGAAGTGTTCGAGCAGTTGCTCGCCACACGCCCGGCGCACGAGGACCTGGTGCTGACTCATGGCGATGCATGCCTGCCCAACCTGCTCGCTGCCAATGGCCGTTTCAGCGGGTTTGTCGACTGCGGACGACTGGGCGTTGCCGATCGTTATCAGGATTTGGCCCTGGCTGCGCACAGCATCACGGACAACCTAGGCGCCCAGTGGCTGCCCTTGTTTTTCGAGGTATATGGCGTCGAACCGGATCAGCAGCGGATCGCCTTTTATCAATTGCTCGATGAATTTTTCTGAGGCGAGTGCGCGCTATGGCTGTCCACCCTTTAGCCGTTGAATAAGCGGCGCGGCCATTCGCGAGCAGGCTCGCTCCCACAGGAGATCGCGGTCTAAATGTGGGCGCGAGCCTGCTCGCGAAGGCGCCAGAACAGTCATTACGCCAGATCAGGAGAACAGCATGCCCGCCCCCGTACAAGCCCTGCTGCTGAAACGCAACGACTGGGTCCCGAACAACCCGCGTCTGCCGGTGTTGATCTATCCGCAAGCGATTGAACTCAAGGGCAGCGACGACCCCGCAGCCCTGTTCGAGCAAACCTTCAGCGCCAACGGCTGGCCGCCCCAATGGCGCTACGGGGTTTATGACTTCCATCACTACCACACCGAAGGTCATGAAGTGCTGGGCGTTGCGGCTGGCCATGCGCAATTGATGCTGGGCGGACCCGACGGGCATGTGGTGCCGGTCAGCGCTGGCGATGTGTTGCTGCTGCCCGCCGGCACCGGCCATTGCAATCTGAGTTGCAGTGACGACTTCCTCGTGGTCGGTGCCTATCCACCAGGCCAGCATGCCGATATCTGTCGCGAAGCCCCTGATCGCGAGCAACTGGACAGCATCGCGAAATTGACCTTCCCGCAGACCGATCCCGTGCAGGGAGCGCAAGGTGCTGTCGGGCAATATTGGCGCGAATAATCTTCAGCGATGCGGATGCACCGTCCACGCCACCAATTTGATTACGATCGGCCGCACGATGAGGATGCACAGGAACGCCGCAGGCATCGCCAGCTTGTAGGCGTGCAACGCATTACTCAGGTAGTCGTTATCAATGCCGGAGTTGGCGGCAGTGATCACCAGCGACATCAGAAACGCCATGATCGTCGCCATGTACAGCGCAAACACATACGGCGTGGCGCGTGGCGACAGCTTGCGACGGCTGATGACCAAGGCTTCAGAGCTTGTCGGTTGATTCATAAGGCGTTTCCATCCATTGACAGGGAGACCGCACGTTAGCAAAGCCCTTCTGCTGCAACTAGACGGTTAATCGCAGGTACTTTATAAAGCAGAACTTACGAATCTACCCTCAGCGGGACATGGATGAATCTGTTAGCGGCGATTGCCAGCTTTATCAAAGTGGTCGAAGCCGGCTCGATTGTCGGCGCCGCCAAGACCTTGGGCGTGAGCGCGGCGGCGGTGAGCCAGACGATCAATCGACTGGAGGCGCATCTTGGTGTGCGCCTGTTGCAGCGCACCACACGCAGCATGGCGCTTACCGAAAACGGCGCGGTGTACTACGAGAAAGTCCGCCGTATTGCGGCGGACCTGGAAGCCGCGCAAAGCTCGATCAGCAGCGATGAAACCGAGTTGCAGGGCCGTCTGGGTATTGCTTCGACGTCTGCATTCGGCCGTCATGTGCTGGCCTCGCTGATCGCCGGATTCGCTGCTCGGCATCCGCGTTTGCTCATCGAACTCTCGACCACCAACGGCAAGATCAACCACATCCAGGACAGCATTGATCTGAGCCTGCGGATCAAACCGCAACTGGAGGACGGCATCGTGGCGCGCAAGATCGTTTCGCTGCCCTTCATCATGTGCGCCGCGCCGGCCTATCTACAGCGCGCCGGGTGGCCGCAATCGCCAGATGATTTGCACAAACATGCCTGCCTGGCCTTTCGTTACCCGTTGGACGGGCGTTTTCTGCGCTGGAGTTTTATCCGCGACGGCCAGCGTTTCGACGCCAACATCAATGCCACCGCCATCAGTGATGACATCGATGCGCTGGCGCAGATGGCGGTCCATGGCGCCGGCGTCACCCGGCTGGCGGAGTTTGTCGCGGCGCCTTATCTGACGAGCGGGCAATTGGTGCCGTTGTTTGAAAACGGCGACGCCAGCCACTGCGTTGTCGAACCGATGGACATCTACGCCTGCGTGCAAGAACGCGCGGCGATGACGCCGAAGGTCAAAGCCTTTCTGGATTATCTGAGCGCACATCTGGCCACGCGCTGGCCGATGGAAAATGTTTAAGATTGATGGCTCAAAGAGGCTCGCTGAAGCGCGCGAAATCGGGCAAAGTTCGCCTCGCCCATTCGGCCCATCACGGAAGATAACAATAATGAAAAAAACGCTCGGCGCCCTGTTTCTGATTTGCCTGACCAGCCATGCCATGGCTGACGCTCAACCGGTTGGCTTCCAGTACGCCACGCTGGCGGATCCGCACAACGAGCGCCCGGTGGAAATGGTCGTCTGGTACCCAGGTTCGCCCACTTCTGCGACGCCACAATTGTTCGGTGACAACCCGGTCTTCGTCGGTGCCCCTGCCGTGCTCGACGCTCCGGCAGCCAGTGGCGAACATCCATTGGTGGTGCTGTCCCACGGCAACGGCGGAAGCTGGATCAACCAGACGTGGCTGGCCAGTGCGCTGGCCCATCAAGGTTACATCGTCGCGGCAGTCAACCACCCTGGCACCACCAGCCGTGATCGCAGCCCGCAAGCAGCGGCGCAGTTGTGGCAGCGCCCCGTCGATCTCAGCCGCGCCATCGATGCCGTGACCGCTCAGCCAGAAAAATTCGGCGCGGTGGCGAAGGATAGAATTGCTGTTGTGGGCCATTCTCTCGGCGGCTGGACAGTGCTCGAAACCGGCGGCGCACGCTTCGACCCCGAGCGTTTTGCCAACGACTGCAAGGTCCACACGCAACTGGCCAGCTGCACCGCCTACCAACAAATGAACACGGCGAGCACCGCGCAAGCGAAAGCTCAATTGGCCGCCGACTGGCGTGACAAACGCGTCGCTGCCGTGGTGTCACTGGATTTGGGTCTATCGCGCGGCATGACCGATGCAAGCCTGGCAGCCTACCCCGTGCCGATTATGGTGATCGCGGCCGGCGTACCGTCGAAAGAACTGCCCGCCCAACTGGAATCCATCAACCTCGCCAAACGCCTGCCAAAAACCTCATCGCGCTTCGTCGAGATCAGCGACGCCAGTCATTTCACCTTTATGGCGATCTGCAAACCTGGCGCCGTGGCAATACTCGACAAAGACGTACCGGGCGACAGCATCATCTGCACCGATGGCGAGGGTGGCCGTCCACGCGCGGTGATTCAGCAGCAAGTGATTTCCCTGATTACCGGGTTTCTGGCGCAGTCACCCGACAGCCTGAAACACACCATCACTTATAAGGACTCCCAATAATAATGCTCACGCCCTCCCCTCAGACTTTCCGGGGCAGTTGCCTGTGCGGTACGGTGAAATACCAGATCCGCTCACGGCCCAAAGCGCTTTCGCACTGCCACTGCAGCCAGTGCCGCAAAAGCCATGGCGCGGCATTTGCCAGCTATGGCAGCGTGCAGCGCCGGAACCTGGAATTGTTGGAGGGTGCTGACCAGCTGAAGTCGTATCAATCTTCTGAGTCTGTACAACGCCAGTTCTGCACGCACTGTGGCTCGTCGCTGTTCTGGGCAAGCAATCAAGGAGAATTCAGCGACTGGATCTCGGTCGCGCTGGGCACGCTGGACACGACGTTCACCACCGAAAAACAGCAGCATGTGGAAGTCACGTCGAAGGCGCCGTGGTTCGAAATCAAGGATCAATGGCCGCAGCGCTGAGGCTGCTCGTGTGCCAACCGCTACTGAATGTGCTCGCACGCGACCTCAATCCTTCTGCTTAACTGGTCGTTGCAGTTCTTCTGTTCAGGAGGCCAGCAATGCAAGCGGTAAAACTCACGGTCATGCTCCTGGCCGCCAGCCTGCTCGGCTGTGCGGGTTCTTCGAACCCCGGCACTCATGTGCCGTTGACCGCTACCCGACAAAACAGCGGGCAAATCGGCAGCGTCACGCTCGCCGACTGGGGCAAGGATACCGGATTCAGTTTCTTCATCAGCGGCGCACCCAGCGGGGCCTCGCTGCCGTTGCGCCTGTACGCATTCGTCTATAAAGGTAGCTGCGCGCAGCCCGGGCCGGTGGCGTATGCGATGAACGACAAGGTCACCACCGAGCGCCAACCGGTGCGCGGCTGGGCTTTCTCGCGCAGCGCTCCGGTCCGCCTGTCGACGTTGCTGACGGGCGAGTACGCGATCGTGGTGCGTACCGCTGCAACCGATGGCAACGTGGATATTTTTTGCGGCGATATCCGGCAGGCAGACAAGGTCAATGACACAGCGGGTCAGTCGCTGACCCAACCACCGTCGAGCTGACGGCTGCACACACCCATCGCATCGGTCAGCCACGTCCTGAAGGCCGTGCTGTTGGCGCAGTTTTCGAACGGCCGTGGCGATAGCAGGCAGTAAGTCGATCCGTCCTGCGTAAAACCGAACGGTGCGATCAATTGCCCGGACTCCAGCTCACTTTGCACCATCAGAAAAGACGCCAGGCCGATGCCTTGGCCGGCCAATGCCGCCTGGATGCACAGGTAAAAATGTTCGTAGTCGACGCGACTGACGTCCGCCACGCCTTGGCCGGCAAGCCGCAGCCAGTTGTCCCACGCCAGCGGACGCGTTTTGCTGCGCAATAGGCATGCCCCGTGCAAATCAGCGGACTCGGGCTTTTTCGAGGGCAGGCAAACCGGGCCAATCCACTCCTGGCAAATCATCACGGCATGAACCGATTCGTCCCAGTGAAAATCGTCTCGGCGGATCGCCAGGTCAGCACCTGAGCGGGCGAAGTTGATCGGCCCTCCGGCAGTCAGCAGTTGCACCTGAATGCGCGGGTGGGTGCGGTGAAAGTCGGGCAGACGCGGGATCAGCCATTTCATGGCAATGGTCGGCTCGCAGGACACCACCAGCACATCGTCATGACGCTCTTGCTGCAAACGATAAACCACCCCTTCCAGTTGCTCGAACATCGGTCGAGTGACCTCGAACAATAGGCGACCGGCCTGATTGAGAAAGATCGCCCGATTGCGTCGCTCGAACAACTCGACCCCGATCGCCTCCTCCAGCAAGCGCACCTGACGGCTCACTGCGCCATGAGTGACGTGCAACTGTTGCGCGGCTTTGACGAAACTTTGGCTCTGCGCGGCGGTGTTAAAAAAACGAAAGGCAGCCAATGGAGGCAAGTTCATATAGACGACGATTTCTCACAGATTTCAACGACTATAAATCGTTTTTTCCGCCAACGACAACTCATCATCATGCACGTATCCACTGCCTGCTTCGCAGCTCCTGCGTTTCAAGCAGTTCGACATCTGTGAACTTACGTAGCGCAAATACAAGTTGGAGAACGTTGATGAATGAGTTGTTTCTGATGATCGCCATCACGATGTTGGCAGTGATCAGCCCTGGCCCGGACTTTGCCATGGTCACCCGCAACAGTTATGCGTTCGGGCGGCGCAGTGGCTTGATGGCGGCGCTGGGCATCGCCTGTGGCGTACAGGTTCATGTGCTCTATACGGTGTTTGGGGTGGCCGTGATCATCACGCAGTCGCCCTTGTTGTTTATGGCAATGAAACTGCTGGGCGGCGGATACCTGATTTATCTGGGCATCAAGTCTTTTACCAATACCTCGGTGTTGACGTTTGCAGACGCTGGCGGCTCGGCACCCTCAGCCTGGGCGGTGTTCCGCAGCGGTTTTCTGACCAATGCACTGAATCCAAAAACCATGCTGTTTGTCGTCGCGGCATACAGCCAGTTTGTACAGACCGGTAGCTCGCTCGCCATTAACTTCGCGTACGGATTGTTTATGTCGCTGGCCCACTGGCTCTGGTTCAGTCTGGTCGCGTTGTTCTTCTCCACTGAGGGATTGCGCCGTCGCCTGCTGAAAAAACAGCGAGTCATTGACCGGATCATTGGCAGCGCCCTTATTGGCCTTGCAGCATGTTTGTTGATTCCGGGGATTGGCCAGTCTTGAATGCTGCGGGCTATCGGGAACATATGAAGCCATCGCGCTCTGGAATACACAGCGGCTTCTGTGGTGTCCTGTCTATTCTCAGCAGGTATTTTTTCCACTCGCCAACGATGAGGCCCCTTTCATGAGCAAAGCGCCGTACGTTCCACCCCAGGTCTGGAAAAACGAAGCCCCGTCCGGAGGACAGTTCGCCAGTATCAATCGACCGATTGCCGGCCCCACCCATGACAAGACCCTGCCCGTCGGCAAACATCCGTTGCAGCTGTATTCGCTGGCCACGCCCAACGGCGTCAAAGTGACGATTCTGCTGGAAGAGCTGTTAGCGCTGGGGCACAGCGCTGCCGAATACGATGCCTGGCTGATCCGCATTGGCGAGGGCGATCAGTTCTCCAGCGGTTTTGTCGAGATCAACCCGAACTCGAAAATCCCGGCGCTACTGGACCGTAGCGTTGAGCCGCCGATTCGTGTGTTCGAATCCGGTTCGATCCTGCTGTATCTGGCCGAGAAGTTCGGCGCCTTCCTGGCGAAAGACCCGGCCGGCCGCACCGAAACCTTGAACTGGCTGTTCTGGCAAATGGGCGCTGCGCCCTACCTGGGCGGTGGTTTCGGGCATTTCTATGCCTATGCGCCGGAAAAGATGGAGTACCCGATCAACCGCTTCACCATGGAAGCCAAGCGCCAACTGGATGTACTCGATCGACGCCTGGCCAAAAGCACCTATCTGGCCGGCGACAGCTACACCATCGCCGACATCGCGGTCTGGCCGTGGTACGGGCAACTGGTGCGCAACAACGTTTATTCAGCGGCCGAGTTTCTTGCGGCGCACGAATACACGCATGTGCAACGTTGGGCAGAGGACATTTCCAGGCGGCCGGCGGTCATTCGTGGGCAACGCGTCAATCGCACGTGGGGCGATGAGGCGACTCAAGTGCCCGAGCGGCACGACGCCAGCGATTTGAACTGACCGTCCTGCTCATCCTCCTCTCCTCCTTAAGCAGCGCCGATCGCGTGGATGTGTGATCGGCCCGCTGCGCCCTGATTCCGCCCTCGCACGCCCCTCGAAAAACGCTCGTATCGGCGCCAACCCGCGACGCAGAGCGCCCGCCAGAATATGAAAAATTCGTTAACCAACTGAGCCGTACGGCTTTCTTCATCCGGAATGATCTGACAGACTAATGCGAATAATTCCTACACGCACTCGCACTGGATTCGTTTTCGTATCATTTGGGGAAGCAGATTGATGTCGTTTCGCACCATTCACCGCCGCTCACACCGTTCTCCTAACCTGTTGGCGCTCGCCATCTGCATGGCCAGCATCGCGCCAGCACTGGCGGACGAGCCAACACCCGCCACGCCTGAAAAAACCGCGCCGGCCACACTGGAACTGGATGCGACGGAAATCGGCGCCACGCAGATGAGCAGCACCACCGAAGACACTCAGTCCTACACCACTGGCCCGATGCGGACGGCGACCAAGCTGTCGCTGACCATGCGCGAAACGCCTCAGGCGGTGACGGTCATCACCCGTCAGCGCATGGACGACCAGAACATGACCAGCATCAACGACGTGGTGAAAGGCACGCCGGGACTGTTCCTCAGTCAGGCCAGCGGCCCGGGTCGGCAGACGTACAGTTCGCGCGGTTTCGACATCGACACCATCATGTACGACGGCCTGCCCAGTTCCTATTCGCCGTTCTCGATGGCGGTGCAACCCAATCTGGCGATGTTCGACCGCGTCGAAATCGTCCGTGGTGCGACCGGCCTGGTCACCGGTGCCGGCAACCCTTCGGCGGCGATTAACCTGGTGCGCAAACGCCCGACCGCTGATCAACGCGTAACCCTCACCGGCGCCGCCGGCAGTTGGGATGACTATCGTGGCGAAATCGACGCCTCCAGCCCGCTGAATGAAAGCGGCACCTTGCGCGGTCGCGTGGTGAGTTCCTATCAGGGCGCCGACAGCTTCCGCGACAAGGAAGAAAACGACCATGGCCTGTTCTATGCCATCGGTGAAGCCGACCTGAGCGACAGCACCACCGCGACTCTCGGCTTCTCCCGGCAGAACGAACAGACCAACTATTTCTGGGGCGGCCTGCCGATCGGTACAAACGGCCACCACCTGGATCTGCCCCGCTCCACCTATCCCGGCACCGACTGGGAAAATCGCAAGCTGCAGATCGACACCCTGTTCGGTGAAGTCGAGCATCGCTTCGACAACGACTGGAAACTCCACGTCGCCGGCTCGTCCTCGACCCTCGACGGCGAGTTCTCCGGCACTTACCTGTCGCGCTACGCCGGCCCGCTGGAAACCACCGCCTATCAATCGCATCACACCGACAAGCAGCGCTCGCTCGACGTGTTCGCTAGCGGCCCGCTCGAAGCGTTTGGCCGCAGCCACGAACTGGTCGTTGGCGTCAGCGACAGGGTGTATGACGCGACCACCAAAGAATATGACCCGTACACCACCGCCTGGCCGATTGGCGCGCCCAAACCAGACTTCGTACGTGACGGCAAAACCCGCACCGTCACCACCCAGGACGCCGTATACCTGACCACCCGCCTGAGCCTGGCCGATCCGCTGACACTAATCCTCGGCGGCCGTCTCGACTGGTATGACTACGATGACCGCTCCGGCGATGGCGACTACAAAGTCACCCGTAACGTCACCCGCTATGCCGGCCTGATCTACAAGCTCGACGACCATCACTCGGTGTACGCCAGCTACACCGACATCTTCACCCCGCAAACCCAGAAGGATCTCGGTGGCAAGGTGCTGGAGCCGATCGTCGGCGAAAACTACGAGGTGGGCATCAAGGGTGAGTACTTCAACGGCGCCCTCAACGCCAGCCTGGCGGTGTTCCAGATGGACCAGACCGGTCGCGCCACTTTGGCCGACAATCAGTTCGGCTGCCCGGTGCTGACCTGCTACGGGTCATCGGGCAAAGTGCGCAGTCAAGGCGTGGACATGGAACTGCAAGGCGCTCTGACCGAGAACTGGCAGGTCGGCGCCGGCTACACCTACACCCGCGCGCACTACATCAAGGATGAGAACCCGGCCAACAATAATCAGCGTTTCGAGACCGACACGCCTGAGCATCTGTTCAAGGTCTCCACCGTGTACCGTTTCCAGGGTCCGCTGCAACACCTGCGCGTGGGTGGCAACGTCTATTGGCAGAGCCGCATGTACAACGATGTCGCTCTGGCCAATAACGGTAGCTATCGCCTCGAACAGGGTGGCTACGCGGTCACCGACCTGATGGCCGGGTACGAAGTCAACCAACACCTGGATCTGCAAGTCAACGCGAACAATATCTTTGACCGCGTCTACTACTCAGCCATTGGCTCCAACGTCACCTGGGGTGCCAACGACAACTACGGCAACCCGCGCAGCTACATGCTGACGGCCAAGTACAAGTTCTGAGTTGCTGACGTTCAACCACGCCACAAAAACAAGGGCGCCGGGAAAATCCACGGCGCCCTTGTGCTTTCTGGCAGCCGCGTTAGTCATCAGCAGCAATAACGGATAGTCTCTGAGCCAACTAACTACGAAGCATCGCGCCATGACCGACCCGGTATTTGCCCCCGACATCGAAGCCATCCGCAGCATTGAAGCGGTGCCGGTCATTCTCAGCATGGTCAAACACCTGACGGGCATGCGTTTCGCGGCGGTGGCGCGGGTCACGGACAGAAACTGGGTGGCCTGCGCGGTCGATGACTCCATCGACTTCGGCCTGAAACCGGGCGGAGAACTGGTGCTCGAATCGACCATTTGTCATGAAATCCGCCAGCATCAGCAACCGGTGATTTTCGGCCACGCCAGCGCGCACCCGATCTTTTCCCTGCACCACACGCCAAAAACCTACGGTCTGGAGAGTTACATCTCCATTCCCATCATCAAGGCCAACGGTGACTTTTTCGGCACGCTGTGCGCGATTGACTCCGTCCCGGCGAACCTCGACGAGCCGGCCATCGCCAAGACGCTGACCCTCTTCGCCCAACTGATCGCGATGAGCCTCGACACGCAGGCCCATCTTGAGGCGACCCGGGTCGAACTGAGCAACGCCAATGAACTCGGCCGTCTGCGCGAGCAGTTCATCGCCGTGCTCGGCCATGACCTGCGCACACCACTGAGCGCCATTCGCATGAGCGCCGACCTGCTGGAAAGCAAAACCGAAGAAAAACGTTCGCTGAATCTGATTTCTGCCATCCGCAACAGCTCGGTGCGCATGGGCGTATTGATCGAAAACATCCTCGACTTCGCGCGTGGACGCCTCGGCGGCGGGATTCCGGTGCAGCGCAAACTGGTCGATGACTTACAGCAGACCCTGCAATTGACGCTCGCTGAGGTCAAAGCCTCGCACCCGCAAGCGATTTTCATCGATGAGCTGGACGTGCCGGCAGGCGTCTATTGCGATGCGTTGCGCATCAGTCAGTTGCTCTCGAACCTGCTCGGCAACGCCGTGACTCATGGTTCAAACGCCACGCCGATCGTCCTCAAGACCTATTCGGAAAACGGCGAAATCGTGATCTCGCTGACCAACCAGGGCACGCCGATTCCCGCGCAGTTGATGCCACTGCTGTTCGAACCGTTTTCCCGCTCCGAAGCCGGGCAACGCTGTGAGGGTTTGGGCTTGGGCCTCTACATCGCCTCGCAGATTGCCACGGCACACAACGGCAGTTTGACCGTCAGCTCAAGCCTCGACGCCGGCACCTGCTTCGTGGCCAGATTCCCGGCGCAGTTCAAGTGGGTCTGAGCACCCTTCACGCTTACGCCGTCTGGCGGCGCATGGTCAAAATCGCAGCACCAAAGCCAATGAACGTCGTGCCCACCACTCGGCTGACCCAACGCGACAGCGCCGGCCGGGTCAGCACGCCTTTGGCCCGCGAGGCCAGCGCGGCATAGACACTCAGCGACGACACCGACAGCGCCATGAAAATCGCCGTCAACATCAAAAACTGTGGCAGCAACGCCGCGCCCTGATCGATGAACTGCGGGAACAGCGCCGTGAAAAACATCGTCGCCTTGGGATTAGTCACCGCCGTCAAAAACGCTGACTTGTACAACTTCCCACGCGTCGGCCGCACCTTGCCCGCCTCACCCTCGATCCCCTGCGCCAGCATGGGCCCCTTCTTGAACAGTTGCTTCACGCCAAGATAAAACAGATAACCGGCACCGATCACCTTCACCGCGTTAAACAACATCTCGGAACTGGCCAACAACGCCCCCAACCCCAACATCGCCGCAGCCGACAGACAGAACAAACCGCTGGCATTGCCCAGCGACGACCAAATCGTACTGCGCTGGCCATGAGCGAGACTGTTATTGATCGCCATCAACGTCGCAGGCCCAGGACTCGCGATAGCAATCGCCGCAACCACAGTGAAGGTCAATATCGAGTGAGAATCCATTTTCGCTGCTCGCAAGATTGAAGATGCCGCATCTTACAACAACCGGCTGCATAGCCCAGATCAAAAGCCCCTCACCCTAG